>JBJXGF010000164.1:0-2965 GCA_046153015.1 Acidimicrobiales bacterium
CCTCGGCGACCCAACTCTCCACCTCACCGGCCGCTAGGTCGTGGCTTGCTGCCTGCTCACCCCACGCGGCCAGCGCCTGGCTGTAGCGGACGGCGCCCTCCGCGGCGAGCGCTTCGAGCGCTTCGGCGAAGTCCTCGCCGTCGAGCTCGGACACGAGGGCCTCGTGCGCCTCGGCCCACAACTCGGCCTCGCTCGCGAGCGCGACGCCGGTGGCGAACGGCGATGGTCCACCGCGTGCCGCCGGCGCGTCGCCCCCCGTCGTCGCCGTTGACGCCGCCCCGGTGACGATGGCCGCGCCGAACGGGCTCGTACCCCCGGGTGCGGCTTCGGTCGCGGCACCATTGAGCATGGCGGTGTCGGGCATCGCGGTCGCCTCCTTCGCTGGTCAGATGGGCGGACCATACGGAGCGGCTGTCGTTACGTCCGTCGCGTCGGCATCGCCGCCAACCTCGTCAGGACGTCTCACTCGGCGTCTCCGCGGCGTCACTGCCCCAGGTTGCGAGCCAGTCCTCCACGACCGCCGCGGCCGCGCCGGCACCGCGCACGACCTGCCCCGCGTCGTCCGGGTCGTCGTCAGGCCTGGCGCCCGGGCCGCCGCCCGCGGCGCGCACGAGCCGGACGATCAGCTCGCCGTCGTGACGCCACGCCCGAGCCACGATCACCATCCACGCCGCTTCGGTGGTCATGGGGCGACCCTGACATGCGGCGCGTCTGCGAGCCGTCACGCCGTCCGTCGCGAGCGTCTTGGGCCTCCTGCCGGACATCCACGACGCCGACCCGCTCGGGTATGCCGAGAAGGAAGTATCAACGTCACCTCCAGCAAGCTCAAAAGAGGCGTGGCCCACGACCGCGAGTGCTGCAGGACTGGAGCCGACCGGCGCGTGACGTTGCTCGGCGGCTTCGAGCTACACGTCGCAGGCGCCGCCGTGGAGCTCGGGCGGCAAGCCGCTCGTGTGGTCGGCTTGTTGGCCGTGTCCGCCCGCCCGCTCAACCGGGCCCGGGTCGCCGAGACCCTCTGGACCGATTCGAACCAGGACCGTGCGCTGTCGAACCTGCGCAACGCCGTCTGGCATCTGCGCCGGGCCGACTGCGGAACCGTGGTGAGCTCCGGGGCGGCGCTAGCCCTGGACCCGGAGGTCGAGGTGGACCTACATCGACTTCGAGCAGCGGAGGTACCCCAGCCCGTCGATCTCATCGCGGAGGACCTGCTGCCCGGCTGGGACGAAGAGTGGCTGGTGCTCGAGCGTGAACGGCACCGCCAGTGGCGCCTCCACAGCCTCGAGCGCGTCAGCGCGGAACTGCGCGCACAGGGCCGTTTCGCCGACGCCATCGACTCGGCCCTGCTGGCCGTGCAGATCGAACCACTGCGAGAGTCGGCGCACATGGCGCTGATCGCGGCCTACGTCGCCGAAGGCAACGCCTCCGAGGCCATGCGGGCTTACCGCGCCTACGCCGCGCTGTTGCAGGCCGAACTCGGCATCAGCCCCGCCACTGCCCTCGGCGACCTCTTGGGCCGCTCGTCCCCATAACCCCGAATACTCAGGCCGGACGCCGTCCGCCCCTTACCTACCACCTACTGGAGAAAGTTGCTGGTCGGCGCTGGTAGTAGGTGGATCGGTAGGTGAAAGGGGAGGTGGTTCGGTAGGTGGGTTTCGGACGGTGCCGCCATGGCGCACACATGGCACGTCCTCACCGACCTCGACGACGAATGGCTCACCGTCCGCCGTTCGGCCCACGCCCGCCAGCGGCTCGCAGACTGGCAGGCGCTCCACGGTTGCCTGGCCGGCGCCGGCGACCTCGACGGGCTCATCGAACGGATCCGCTGCAGCGATGCTGACACGTCCACGGCGGTGGTGTGGGCGCTGCTGGACCTCGCGGTCGATGACAGGCTCGCCCGGCGGGTGCTGCTGCAGACGATCGTGCCGGGGCTGGGTGGGGAGCTTGAGTGGCTGTTGTGCTGGGCCCGGCGAGTCGACGCGACGCTGCTCGATCTCGGCGACGTTGACCAGTTGCTGATCGCCTCGGCCGTGGAAGCGATCCTCCATGCGGCGGGGAAACACAAACCGTGGCCGGTGCTGTCGATGCTGCGGCGCACGCATCGGCTGCTGCTTCGAGCAACGCGCGTCGAGGCGCAGTGGCGGTCCAAGACCGTGCTGGGCGAACCACCACGCAACATCGACTGCGCCGAGGTCGAGTCCACGCCGGCGGAGCGGCTGACGACAGTGCTGGGCGAGGCGCGCGGTCAGGGCGCGGTGAGCCAGGACGACGCTGCGCTGGTGTGGCTCACCCGGGTCGGTGGCTATCGGCCCGCCGAGCTGGAGACCCGCTTCGCGGCGACCGGTGACTGTCTCCGACGGCGACGTCACCGGGCCGAGGCCCGCCTCGCCGTGTGGGCTGAGGCGGTCTGAGCTATGCCAGCAGAACGCACCCCGGCCCCTCTCGGCGGCGACGAGTGGATCGCCGTCGCCCTCATCGTGTTGGTGGCCGCCGCGACCGGCGTGTGGTGCGGCGCCCAACTCGCGACGCTGTTGACGACCGCCCACTTCCTCGACGCCTCGATCGGCGACGCGCTCGGCGCAATGTTCCGACTCCCCAAGCATCTATCCGCCCCGGCGGAGGCGTGGCCGCCCGAGGTGCAGGCGTCGGTGCCCGGCCCGTTCGTGTACTGGCCCGCCACCATGGCGGTGTTCGCCGGGCAGATCACGAGCGGCGTGTGGTTGTGGTTGCGTTTCGGGGCCTCCAGGATCGGGACGCAGCGCCGCCGACGCCTCGGTGTTGATGTCGGCGCCCGCCTCGCCACCCGCAAAGACCTCGCTCCGCTGATCGTCGAGGGGCCCACGCCGGGTCGGTTCATCCTCGGCGTCGTCGGCGGGCGCCTCGTCGCCACCGAAAGCCGCACCGCGCCCGCTACGGCTGGCCGGCGAGGCGGGCGTCGGGGAGACCGCTCCGCGGTGGCGGTGATCGG
>JBJXGF010000166.1:0-9315 GCA_046153015.1 Acidimicrobiales bacterium
GCCTTGGCCTCGGCCGTGCGCAGGTCGAGATCCAGGCGGCGCTTGCCCGCGTTCAGGGCGGCGAACCAGGCCGAGCAGCCGGCGGCGGCGGCGGGATCGCCGGGGAACCGCTCGTCGAAGCGCAGCCCGTCGAGGCGGGCCGAGGGCTCGACCTTGCCGACCTCGGCGCCCAACCCGGCCAGCAGCCACGTGCACAGGGGCCCGGCCCACATGGCGGTGAGATCGAGGACGCGCAGGCCGACAAGCGGCGGCCGGCGGGCGCAGCGCCCCGAGGCCCCGGCCGGGAAAGCGGGCTGGACCTCGGCCCCGGCCTCGAACCGGCCCGGCGGGCAGGGCAGCGGCCGCGGCGGCCCGGCTCGGGACCGAGGCCGGCACGGCGTGACCGGCAGACGCCACTCCTGGGCCAGGGCAGCCAGCGCCTCCGGGTCGTGCGCGGCGGGGCCCGCCGTGGTGAGCAGACGCTCGAACGCCTCGCGGTCGCCCTCTGCGCCCAGCTCGGCGCAGACGGCGCCGGCAGGCCCGACCGGGCGCAGCTCGCTCGGCTGGGAGGCGGAGCCGGCGCGCAGCGGCAGCAGGACCTGACCGACGACGGCCTCGACGTGCACCTCGAAAACGTCCTCGCCCAGCCAGGCGGCCAGGCCGGCGGCGGCAAGCGTCACGCCGCACGCGTAGTCGATCGTGCCGGTGGGCAGCCCCGAGTCCGCCAGGGGATCGTTCCCCTCGGCGTGCAGGCGGGCCCCGGCGGCCTCGAGGCCGATGCCGGCCTCGCCGAGCGCGAGATCCGGGCGGCCGCGGCCGGTCTCGGCGACCGCGCCGGCCCCCCAGCCGACCCCCCACGGCAGGCTCGGGGGACGGTCCCGGCGGACCGCCGCCCCCAGGCCGGCCAACGCCCACGCCGCCCACTCCAGCGGCGCCGACGCCCCGAGCACCTCCACCACCAACCCCCGCAACGGCCCCGCCACCCGACCGGCTGCGCTCATCGGCGTTCATCCTGGGGGCTGCGCCCCCAGACCCCATCAGGGCACGGCTCGCTGGCGCTCGCTCGTGCCCGCCGATTCGCTTCGCTCATCGGCCGGCGAAATCAGGGGGGCGCTTGGCGAAGAACGCGGCGAGGCCCTCCGCCCGGTCGGCGCTGCCGGCCAGCAGGGTGTTGAGCTCGCCCTCGAGGCGCAGACCGTCCCGCAGCGGCAGCTCGTCGCCGCGGTGCACCGCCTCCTTGGCCAGCTCGAGGGCCAGCGGCCCGGTGGCCAGCACCCGCTCGACGACGGCGGCGAGGGCCGCGCCCACGTCGTCGGCCACCGCGTGAACGAGCCCGGCGCCGAAGGCGGCGCCCGCGTCGAGCACCCGGCCGGCGAGCAGCATGGCGGTGGCGAGGGATACGCCGACCGCCCGCGGCAGGCGCTGCGTGCCGCCCCAGCAGGGGAGGCGGCCAGCGGCCACATCGTCGAGCGCGAACACGGCGTCGGGCGCGGCGAGGCGCACGTCGGCCGCGAGCGCGAGCTCCAGGCCGACCGAGCGGCACGGCCCGGCGATCAGCGCCACGACCGGGGGGCGCAGGCGCGCCAACGCGGCGGCGGGGTCGACGCCGAGCGCCAACGGGTCGAGGTCCTCCCCGGCGCCGGAGCAGAACTCCGGCCCGCGGGCCTCGAGCACCACGGCCCGCACGGAGCGGTCCTCGACGAGGGAGTCGGCCGCGGCGGCCAGCTCCCGTGCGCCCCGGGCGCTCAGCGCGCCGCCGGGCAGGACGAAGCGCTGGATCGCGCCGCGCTGCTCGCTGAGGTGGGCCAGCTCCTCGAACCGCATCGGCCGCGCCTTTCCCGGCGCCGCCGACCTAGTCGGCCGACTTCGTCTTCTTCGGCTGCTGCTGCTCCATGGCCGAGCCGTTGCACAGCAGCCGGCCCGAGCCGGCCTTGGTGACGAGCACCTCGATGCCGGTCGACTCGTCCTGGTACCGCTTGCCGAGCTGCACGGCGTCGCCGACGCCGGCGTCGATCGTGATCTCGCCGGCGCCGCCCTTGGTCACGATGACCTCAGCGGTGGTCGCATCGAACTTCAGGCGTGCGCCTGCGGTGGTCGTCATCTCGCCTCATCCTTTCTGGCAACCGGTGCTGCGCTGTTCCGGCTCGGCGAGCGGCACGCCCCGCCCCGGGCGACGAGCTGCTCGCGTTGACCGGCCCCCGAGCGCGAGCCGGGCCTGACTGTACCCGACCCAAAAGCACCGGCTCAACGCAGGCCCCGCCGCCCCTGCGCCGGCCGCAACCCCAAGGGGTACGCTCGGTTCGTGCGCCGGCCCGCCGACCTGACAGCCCGCCGCCCCGGGCGGGCAGGGCGCCCCGGCCGGGCAGGGCGGACCGGGCTGGCGGTGCTGACGGGCCTGGCGGTGCTGGCGGGCCTGACGGCGTGCAGCCGCCCGAGGCCGGCGGCGCAGGTGATCGAGCGCAGCGACCTGATCCCGACCGCGGTGAACCCCGACCGGGACGACCCCCGCCGGGGCCGCACGCCGCTGGCGCCCGGGGACCGGCTGGCGGTGATCGACGAGTCGGGCGCGCTGGTGACCATGCTGCCCGACGGGTCGGACCGGGTGGGGCTCACGCCGCGGGACTCGACCACGGTCGCCGTGTACGGACCGACGTGGTCGAAGGACGGCCGCCTCGCCTGGGCGGAGGTGGAGCTGGCCGGCGAGACGGGCCGGGTGGTGATCGCCCGCCCCGACCGCAGCGAGCGCATCGAGATCCCGGCGCCGGGCCCGCCCGCCTACCTGGCGTGGGATCCGACCGGCCGGCGCATCGCGTACGTCGCCGCCAACGGCGACCGGTACAGCTTGAACGTGGTCGACGCCAGCGGCGCCCGCCCCGCCAGCACCGTCATCGCCGACACCGCCCAGGTGTACTCGGCGTGGGCGCCGGCCGGGGACCGCCTCGCCGTGCA
The DNA here is from genome assembly GCA_046153015.1 of Acidimicrobiales bacterium. GTDB lineage: Bacteria > Actinomycetota > Acidimicrobiia > Acidimicrobiales > CAIXPF01 > JBJXGF01. The sequence goes on from JBJXGF010000166.1 coordinate 2,929, forward strand.
CACCGACGCCGGCGTGGGCGTGGTCCGCCTGGGCGGGGGCGAGGCGCTCGGCGAGTTCAGCCCGTTCGCCGAGCGGACCGGCCTCTTCACCACCCCGGCATGGCGCTCGCCCGGCGAGCTGGTCTACGCCGCCGACCGCAGCGACCGGGGCCGGACCGAGCTGGTGCTGGCCGACGAGCGGGGCGAGGTGCGCCAGGTGCTCGCCCAGAGCCGGGGCGTGGCCCGCTTCGCCCTCGACCCGGCGGGCGAGCGTCTCGCCTACCACTTCTACGCCGTCGACCACTCGGACCCGAGCCGGCACACCGGCGAGCGCCGCCTGGTGGTGGCCGACCTCGAGACCGGCGAGCAAACCCCGCTCGGGGACGCGCCGAGCGTGGAGTTCCGGTGGAACCCCACCGGCGAGCGCCTCGCCCGCCTGCAGCTCGCCCCCGGCCGCCACGACGCCGACCTGCTGCAGTGGCGGCTCTGGACCCCCGCCGGGGAGATCGACGGGCCCCGCCTGCGGCCGCTGGCCCGCAACATCCGCGGCGGCGCCTTTGTGCCGTGGAGCGACACCGTGCAGCTCTGGTCGCCCGACGGCGGCGCCTACGCCTACGCCGGCCAGGACGCCGACGGCCGCTCGGGCATCTGGGTGGCCGCGGCCGCGCCGGGCGCCGAGCCGGTGCGGGTGAGCGGGGGCGACCGGGTCACGTGGGGTCCGGCCCCGCCCGGGCAACGGCCCCCCGCCGCGGGCGGCGTCCGGCCCGTCTGAACCGACGCCAGGGCGCCGGCGAGGCGGGCGGGCTGCTCTACGCTCGGCCCGTGGACCCGCGCTACTCACCCGAGGCCGAAGCGTTCCGAGCCACGATCAAGGCCTTCCTCGCCGAGCACCTCCCCGCCGGCTGGGCGGGCGTGGGCGCCCTCGAGCCCGCCGAGCGGGAGGCGTTCACCGACTCGTGGCGCAAGCTCATCCACGAGCACGGGCTGCTGGCTGTCGCCTGGCCGCGGGAGTACGGCGGCGCCGGCCTCTCGCTGATCGAGCGGCTGGTAGTGGCCGAGGAGTTCGTGAAGGCCGGCGTGCCCCAGGGCAACGAGAACGACATCTTCTCGATCGGGATGATCGGCAACACGCTGATCGAGATGGGCAACGAGGAGCAGAAGCGGGAGTTCCTGCCCAAGATCCTCTCCGGCGAGCACGTGTGGTGCCAGGGCTACTCGGAGCCGGGCTCGGGCTCGGATCTCGCCTCGCTCGGCACCCGGGCCGTGCTCGACGGCGAGGAGTGGGTGATCAACGGCCAGAAGATCTGGACCAGCCAGGGTCACCGGGCCAACTGGATCTTCCTCCTGTGCCGCACCGAGCCCGAAGCGGTGAAGCAAGCCGGCATCTCGTTCCTACTCGTGCCGATGGACCAGCCGGGTGTGGAGATCCGCCCGATCGTGAACATCGGCCGCCGCCACGACTTCAACGAGACGTTCTTCACCGACGCCCGCACGCAAAAGGACAACGTGGTCGGTGGGGTCAACAACGGTTGGCTGGTGGCGAACCGGCTGCTCGCCTACGAACGCGGCGACGACGCCACCACGATCGGCCTCGCCCACCGGGACGAGTGGGAGCGGCTCACCCGGCTGGCGCAGGAGCGGGGCGCGGCCGGCGACCCCCGCATCCGCCAGCGGTTGGCCTGGGCGTACAGCAAGGTCGAGATCATGCGCTATCTCGGGATGCGCACGGTGACCAACTCGCTGCGCGGCTACCACCCGGGCCCGGAGTCCTCGCTCAACAAGCTGCTGTGGTCGGAGTACCACAAGGCCCTGACCGAGCTGGCGCTCGACGTGCTCGGCGCCGAGGCGACCGCCCCGTCGGGCCGCGACTCGGGCCGGGGCGTGGGGGTCGACTTCGTGGGCACGCCCTCCTCCAGCGCCGGCTGGGTGGGGACGTTCTACGCAGCCCGCCCGGGCACGATCTACTCGGGCACGAGCGAGATCCAGCGCAACATCGTCGGCGAGCGGGTGCTGGGCCTGCCCCGAGAGCCCCGGGCCGACGACGGGCCCTGGAGCCAGCTGCGCCGGGGCTGACGCCCGGCTCGGGCGCCGGGGCTCCCGCGCCGGGGCTCTGGCGCCGGGGCTCTGGCCGGAGGTCAGCTCCAGGGGGTGATCCCCTGCGCCTCGAGGGCGGCGGCCAGCTTGGCCAGCCCCAGCCGGCCGCGGGATTTGGCCGTGCCCTCGGGGATGTCGAGCCGCTTGGCCACCTCGCGGTAGCTCTGACCGTCCAGGTAGGTGAGCGTCACCACCTCCTGCTGCTCGGCGGGCAGGGTCGCCAACGCGGCGCGCACCTGCTGGGCGATCACTGCGGCCGCCGCCCCCTCGGCCACGTCGTCGGCGCGGGTGGGCGGCCGGATGATCTGCGCCTCACGCTCCTCGCGCGCCTTGAGCGCGGACTCCCGGCGCACGGCGTCGACGGCGCGGCGGTGGGCGACCACGCCGAGGAAGGTGCGCACCGAGCCGAGCTCGGGGTCGAAGCGGTCGGGACGCTGCCAGAAGGCGGTGAAGACGTCCTGGGTCACGTCGTCGGCCACGCTGCGGTTGCGGCACACCCGCAGCGCCAAGCCGTACACGAGCGGGGCGAACGCGTCGTAGAGCTGGGCGAGCGCGGTCTCGTCGCCGGCCTTCATCCGCTCGACGAGCACCCGCTCGGCGTTGCGGTCGCCGGCCGCGGTGGTCACGGCGGGCACGGTACACAACGCGTCGATCACGGGCCGCAGTCGCCGCCGCCGCCCTGACCCGTGCCCCCGTGCTAGCCGGGCGGCGCGAGGGCGAACACCTGCTCGAAGCGCTCGAGGACCGCCGCCGGGCCCTCGACCACGAGCTCGCCCGCCTCGACCGCCGCGGCCAGGCCTCGCCCGCCCTGGCGGGCGGCCACCAGCGCGCCGGCCGAGCCGCGCACCACGAGATCGGCCGGGCCGTCGGGCCCGGCGCGGTAGAGGCGCCCGTCGTCGACGGCGAAATCGAACTGCTCCCCGTCGAGCACCAGCCTGTAGTGCTGGCTCACCCCGCGGCTGGCGGCGGCGCGGTGCCACACGATCAGCGAGCCGTGCACCGCCATCGCCGGGCGCACGGGCGTGGCCGGGTCGGGCGGGGGCAGGCGCCCGGCGCCGAAGCGGGCCAACGCCCGCAGCACGGGCCGGACCTGACGGCCGAGCTCGGTGGCGGCGTAGACCGTGCGCGCGGCGGGCGGGGGGAGCTCCTTGCGCTCGACGAGGCCGTGGCTCTCGAGCTGGCGGAGCCGCTCCGAGAGCAGGTTCGGGGCGAGGCCGGGTAGGGCGTGGCGCAGGTCGGTGAAGCGCAGATCCCCCACCACCAGCAGCTCCCGCAGGATCAGCAGCGTCCAGCGCTCGCCCAGGATGTCGAGCGCCTCGGCCACCGGGCAGTACTGCGCGTAGCTGCGGCCGGACATAGCGACGATTCTACCGACAGGGCGAGTCTCTGTACCCGATGGTTGAGAATGTGTACTGACCAGTTGAAATCTGAACTCACGGGCGGGCGGCGGCGAGGGCCTCGAGGAACCACTCAGCGGGGGCGGGCGGCGCGCCGACCACCTTGGGGCGCAGCGCCGCCTCGAGCGCGACGGCGAGCCGGGCGCGTGCCTCGGGGTCGAGCGACCAGCGCCGGGCGAGGAACGCCCGCACCGCGGCCAGCTCCTCGCCCGAGATGGCGGTGAGATCCCACGCCGCCGCGGCGGCGGGCCCCACGGACTGCAGCGGCGCCGGGGCGGCCGGCGCGAGCGGGCCGGGGCGGCGCTCCCGGATGACGATCGTGCCGGCGGCGAGATCGCCGAGGCGCTGGTGACGGGAGGTGAACAGGATGCACAGCGCGCCGGCGAGGTAGAGGCCGGGCAGCAGGTCGACCACGCGCATCACGTTGCGGACCGCGCTCGTGAGAAAGCCGATGGGGCGGCCGTCCACGTGCACGACGCGCAGGCCCGCGGCCCGCTTGCCGGGCGTCTGGCCGTCCCACAGCGCCTCGAAGAAGAGGAACCAGCCGAACTGGAAGAAGAACGCGGCGATCGCCGCGACGGCGACGGCCCAGCCGCCGGCCACCGAGGCGGCCGCCACGCCGACCAGCAGCACGAGCACGCCGGCCGTCTGGGTGATCACCAGGTCGATGGCGGCGGCCAACCCGCGAGAGCCGAGCCCGGCCACCACCACGTCGAGCTCGACGCCCTCGGGCGTGGCTATCGTGACCGTGTCGGCTTCGTAGTCGGCCATCGCTCCAGCTCTCAACGGCGCCTCGCGCCGGCGCCCTGATCCTGACCTCGATCGTGCCCCGCGGGCGCCCGGCAACCAGCGCCCGACCCTACCGAGACCGAACGAGCCGTCCTGATGCTCCCCGCTGCGCCTGGCGCCGCCTCGTGAACCTGGCCGAGTTCAGCGCCGACGGCGCCGCCCGCTGGGCCGAGCTGGAACGGCTCTGCGCCAAGGCCGGCGCCCGCCCCGACCGCCGCCTCGACGGCGCGGAGATCCACCGGTTGGCGCAGCTGTACCGCTCGGCCGCGGCTGACCTGGCGCTGGCCCGGCGGCGCTTCCCCGCCGAGGCGGTCACCGCCTCGCTCGAGGCGCTGGTGGGCCGCGGCCGCGCCGTGGTCTACGCGGCGCCGGAGCGTTCGGGCGGGCCCCGCGCGTTCGCGTCGCGCGGCTACTGGCAGGCGGTGCGGGCCAAGCCGTGGTCGATCCTGGTGGCCGCGGTGCTGCTCTTCGGCCCGTGGACGGCGGCGGCGTTCTGGGCCCACGGCGACCCCGGGCGGGGCCTCGGCGTGATCCCCGAGGGGTTCCGCAGCATCGCCCAGCCCCGCACCGACACCGGCTCGCTCGGCCTTGACGCGGCAGGCCGGGCCGCGTTCGCCAGCCAGATCTTCACCCACAACATCGGCGTGTCGCTGCTGGCGGTGGCCGGCGGCATGACCCTCGGGCTCCTGACCGCCGCCTCGCTCGTGGGCCAGGGCGTGATCTTCGGCGCCATCACCGGGCTGGCCGTCAGGGCCGGCAACACCGACCGGTTGGTGGAGCTCACCGCCCCCCACGGTCTGCTCGAGCTCTCCTGCCTCGTGGTTGCGGCGTCGGCGGGGCTGCGCCTCGGCTGGGTGATCGTGGACCCCGGTCCGTTGCCTCGTGGACCGGCGGCGGCGGCGCAGGCCCGCCAGACCGTGGAGGTGGCCATCGGCACCGCGGTGTGGCTCGTGGTCGCCGGCCTGCTGGAGGGCTTCGTCACCCCCCAGGGCGTCGGGCCCCGGGCCGCGCTGGCCATCGGCGCGGCGGCGGCCCTCGCCTTCTGGGCGCTCGTGCTGTGGCGCGGAGGGGCCCCGGCGGACCGGGCGCCGGAGCGGGCCCGACCGCGGCGCCGGCGCCGGGCGCTCAGAGCCGGCCGCGTGACTTCTGCCTGAGATAGGCGGCCACCGACGCCGCGCCCAGGCTCTCGGGCGGGGCCTCCACGACCGTCGCCCCCCGCCGGCGGAGCTGCTCGGCCACCCGTTCCCGGGCGGCGAGGAGGTCGGCCGCGGCGGCCATCGCGTACGCGCCGCTCAGCGTGGCCGGCGGCTCGGCGGTGAGCGCGGCGAGGCCCGGGTCGGCCACGCTGGCCACCGCCACCGCGTGGCGGCGCAGCAGCACCGGCGCGGCGGCGAGCAGCGACCGGGCGGCCGCCTCGTCGAAGAGGTCGGTGAACACGATCACCAGGCTGCGCTTGCCGGCGCCCACCGCGTGGAACGCGGCGTCGGGGTCGCTGTCGACCGGGCGGGCCTCGAGGTCGAAGAGGCTGGCGGCCACGGCCCTGCCGCCGCGGTGGCGAGGCTCGAGGCGGCGGATCACCGCCTCCGCGTAGGCCACGGCGCCGCAGCGGTCGCCCACCGCGTCGGCCACCGCGGCCACCGCGACGACCGCGTCGAGCGCGGCGTCGAGGCGGGTGCGGTCCCCCACCGGCGCCGCCATCAGGCGCCCGCAGTCCACCACGCACACCACCGGGCGGTCCTGGTCCTCCCGATGCTGGTTCGACATCGGGCGCTCCAGCCGGGCGGTGGCGGGCCAGTTGACCTGGCGGATGTCGTCGTCGGGGCTGTAGTCGCGCAGCGACTCGAAATCGGTCCCGAACCCCAGCGGGCCCCGGATGCGGCGACCCTCCTCCCGGAACCGGCCCTCCTGCACGGCGCGGGCCAGGCGGCGGGCGGCGGGCAGGTCGGGGTAGACGAGCAGCTCCGCCGCCTCGCCGTGCACCCGATCGACCCGGGCCAGGCCGAGCGGGCCGATCGTGCGCGAGACGGGCGGGTCGAGGCGATGGCGGCCCCGCCGCGAGGCCACGAGGCTCGCCTCGAGGCGGCCGACGCCTTGGCCGGGCAGCACCCGCACGTCGGGGGGCGCCCGC
>JBJXGF010000175.1:0-5385 GCA_046153015.1 Acidimicrobiales bacterium
AATCGATATCGATTCGGCGCGACGCATTCGAGGAGCGGGAGGCGGTGCGCACGCCGGGCTGGGGCGGCCGGGGCGGGGCCGGCGGGCTGGACGATTCGGCGCGGCCGGGAATACGTCGGTGAGTGTCACCTGTTGAAGAACTTGAGCGCCTAGCGCTAAGGTTACTTGTGAGTACTTCCAACAGTACGGGAGACACCAGCATGCTCACCCCCTTTGACCCTGTCCGCGAGCTCGACCGCATGGCCTCCACGTTCTTCGGCAACACCGGCGGCGCCAGCGCCGGCCGGATGGCTGCGCCCATGGACGTGGTGCGCGGGAAGGACGCGGTGACCGTGCACTTCGACCTGCCCGGCGTGGAGCCGGATTCGGTGGAGCTCTCGGTGGAGAAGAACCGGCTCATCCTCAAGACCGAGCGCCGGCTCGACGTCGGCGAGGGCGAGAACGTGCTGTCCCGCGGCCGTTTCCACGGCGAGCTCAGCCGTGAGCTGTTCCTCTCGGACAACCTCGACCCGAGCAAGGCGCAGGCCGAGTTCCACAACGGCGTGCTGACCGTGCGGATCCCGGTGGCGGAAACGGCGCAGCCCCGCAAGATCTCGATCGAGCGCCGCAACCAGATCACCGCCGACGCGTCGGCCAACTAAGGCGAGCTCCCCGTCTAACGACGCCCCGGCCCCCCGGCCGGGGCGTCCACGCGTCCCCGCCTGACCGCGCCGGGCGCGCTGGTACGCTGCTGATCGGCGCTCGCGCCGGCGTCTCGGCAGAAAGGCCCGAAGTGGCCCTGGAGAATCTTCGGCTCGGCTTCACCTTCGACGACGTGCTGTTGGTGCCCCGCCGATCGTCGATCCGCTCCCGCCAGGACGTGTCGCTCGCCGCCTCGCTCACCCGTCGCCTGCGGCTCCGGCTGCCGGTGGTGGCCGCGAACATGGACACCGTCTGCGAGGCCGACATGGCCCTCGCCCTCGGCCGGGAGGGCGGCGCCGGGATGATCCACCGGTTCCTGCCCATCGCCGAGCAGGCCGATCAGGTTGGCCGGGTCAAGAAGCAGGACTCGTCGCTGGTCGTGGGGGCGGCGGTCGGCACCGACCTCGACACGATGGACCGGGCGAGGGCGCTGGTGGATGCGGGCGCCGATGCGCTGGTCCTCGACATCGCCCACGGTCACGCCGACCACGCCATCGCTGTGCTGAGCGCGCTCAAGCGCGAGTTCGGCTCCGACGCGGACCTGATCGCCGGCAACGTGGCCACTCGCGCCGGCGCGGAGGACCTGCTCGCCGCCGGCGCCGACGCGATCAAGGTCGGTGTGGGCCCGGGCGGCGTGTGCACCACCCGCCTCGTCGCCGGCGTGGGGGTTCCGCAGCTCACCGCCATCGCCGACTGCGCCGGCATCGACGCCCCGATCATCGCCGACGGCGGGATCCGCACCTCGGGCGACATCGCCAAGGCGCTGGCGGCGGGGGCGAGCACGGTGATGATCGGCTCGATGTTCGCCGGGACGAAGGAGAGCCCGGGCGAGGTGGAGCAGACGAGCCGCGGGTTGGTGAAGGCCATCCGCGGCATGGCCAGCTTCGAGGCCCTCGCCGCCCGCGCCGAGCGCCACGGCAGCGAGATGGACAGCGAGTACTTCGAGCAACGCGCCGCCGAGGGCGTGGCCACGACCGTACCGTACCGGGGTGAGGTCGGGGCGCTGGTCCGCACGCTCATGGCGGGGGTGAAGAGCTCGATGAGCTACTGCAACGCCCGCACGATCGAGGAGTTCTGGGCCAACGCCGAGTTCATCCGGGTCACCCCCGCGGGCCTGGCCGAGAACCACCCGCACGCCACCCGCCGCTGGTGAGCGGCCCGGGGGCAGGCCGACGCCCAGCTCAGCTCAGGCGACCTCGGCGAGCTGCTGCACCGCGGGATGGCGACGGAGCTTGGCGATGATCCGCATCCGGGTGGGCCCGATGCTGCCGATCGGAACGCCGAGGGCGTCGGCGATGTCGGCGTAGGAGAGGCCCGGATCGGCGCACAGCAGCGCCAACAGCCGGCGTTCCGAGGGGCTCAGCTGGCCGAGCGCCCGCTCCACGGCCCGGCGGCGCTCGTCCTCGAGGAGCTCGCCGTCGAACTCGACGGTCTGCGCCGAGTCGTTCTCACCGAGCTCGGGCGTCGTGGTCACCCGACCGGCGTGGCGGACGAGGCTGCAGCACACGTGACGGGTCGTGACCGCCAGCCAGCCCGGCAGGCAAGCCGGCTCGCGAATGCGGTCCAGGTGCTCCGCGAGGCGGAGCCACACGGTCTGGCTCACGTCTTCCGCGTCCCGGCGGTTGAGCCCGAAGCGGCGGGCGACCGACCACACCAGGCTGGCGTAGCGGTCCACGAGGCGAGCCCACGCCAGCTCGTCGCCGGCGGCGGCGGCCGACACGAGCCGGGCCACGTCGGCGTTCGAGCTGGTGATCCTGCTGTTGTTCGTTCCGGTCGGCACGAGAACTCATAGGGGTCGCCCTTCGGCGCCTTGGCGCGGGTGGGGCGCCTGTAACCGCATCGACACACTGGCGGCGAGTAGCGCGAACGCACCATCCGCCCGTGGGCGCCTCGCCTCAGCGCCAGCTCGGCCTCAGACGCTCAGGCGGCGCCGACGAGCATGGCCCGTATGCCGAGCCCCATGAGGAACAGCCCGCCGAGGCCGTACAGGAGGTAGAGGCGGTGGCGGAGCTGCTGGCGGTAGGCGTAGATGAGCGTGACCGCGATGATCGCCACGAAGCCGTAGAACATGTGGAATTGCGGCGCCTGGCGGCCCTGGCCGGCCACCAGCCCGACCCCGAGCCCAACCTGCACGTAGATCGACGCCTCGGCCAAGATGGTGAACCACCACAGGGCGCGGGTGCGCAGCGCGGCGACCTTGTGGGCGCCCAGCGCCCACAGCCCGGCCAGGCCGTTGGCGATGACCACCAGCCATGCCCAGGACTCGTGGACGCGAAGCAGGGTCATGGCGGGTCGCCGCGGGCAGCCATCTCAGGCGCCGAGCATAGCGACGGGGCGTTCGCGCCGAGTAGAACGGGCGGCCTTGGCGTCGGCGACCGACACGCTCACCCTGTTCGACATCGACGGCACGCTGCTGCGCGCTCCCGACGAGGTGCACCTCGACGCCTTCGAGCACGCGCTGCGGGCCGTGTTCGGCGTGCCGGCCGTGGTGCGGGGGCGGCCGCTGGCCGGGCGCCTCGACCGGGTGATCGCTCGGGAGGCGCTGGCCGACTGCGGGATCTCCGCCGCCGACGCCGACCGCAAGCTGGGCGCCGTGGTCGCCACGATGGGCCGCTACTACTCGCTGCGGGTCGGCGCCGGCGACCGCGAGAGCTGGGTGCTGCCCGGCGTGGTGGAGCTGCTGCGCAAGCTGCGGGCCGGCGGCCTGGCCGCCGCGGTGGTGAGCGGGGGGGCTGCGCCGGTGGCGAAGGCGAAGCTGAGCGCCGCCCGGCTCGACGAGCACCTCGTGGCCGGGGCGTACGGCGACCAGGCCGACGAGCGGGCCGAGCTGGTGGCGCTGGCGGTGACGGCGGCGTCGGAGGTGCTCGGGCGCCGGCATCTGGCGGCGCACGCGGTGGTGATCGGCGACGCGCCGGGCGACGTGGCCGCCGCCCGCGCCGCCGGCGCCCGGGTCATCGCGGTGGCCACCGGCCGCTTCGGCATCGACGAGCTGGCCGAGCTCGGCCCGGATGCGGTCTTCGCCGACCTCTCCAACCCCGACGCCGTGCTGCGGGTGATCCGCCAGGCCTGAGCGCCGAGCCTGACGCTAGAAGGCGTCCTCCACCAGCGCCTTGGCGTCGGCCTCGCCGGTCGGGCGGGGATTGCCCTGCACCCAGCGGTGGGCCTGGGAGAGCCGGGCGACGGCGTCGAGGTCGTCGTCGGTGATCCCGCAGTCGGACAGGCCGGCCGGGAGCGGGAGCTCGGCCCGCAGCTCCTCGACCGCCCGGGCCAGGTCGGACGCGCCGAGGACCTGGGCCAGCTGGTCGGCCCGCGGCCCGGCGGCGTCGAGGTTGAAGCGCAGGCAGGGCGCCAGCAGCAGCGCGCAGACCACGCCGTGGGCGATGCCGGTGCGGCCCCCGACGAGATCGGCCAGGCCGTGGGCCACGCCGAGCCCGGCGTTGGGCAGGGCGCGGGCGGCCAGCGCGGCGCCTTCGAGCAGCGCGGCCCGGGCCTCGGTGTCGGCGCCGGGGCCGGCCGCCGCGGCGAGCGAGCCGTAGACCCGGCGGGCGGCGGCCACGGCCAGCGCCTCCGCCTCGGGGCTCAACCGGCCCACCAGCACCGCCTCCAACGCGTGGGCCAGCGCGCACATGCCGGTCGCGGCCACCGTCTCGGGCGTCAGCTCGGCGAAGAGCTCGGGGTCGTAGATGACCCAGCGGGGCGGCACGGTCGGCCCGCCGGCCAGGCCCTTCTGCCGGGCGTTCGGGTCGGTCATGGCGAACCAGGGGGAGCCCTCGGCGCCCGAGTAGGTGGTGGGGATGCTGAGGTGGGCGAGCGCCGGCCGGTCGGCGAAGGAGGCGCCGGGCGTGCCCGCCTCCTGCTCCAGGAAGAAGCTCACCGCCTTGGCGAGGTCGATGGCAGAGCCGCCCCCGAACGAGACCACCGCGTCGACGCTCTCCGCCCGGGCCTGACGGATGGCCGCCTGCACGGTGGGGGCGGGCACGTGCGCCGCCGCGTCCCGGAACGCGCCGGCGAGCAGCCGGCCGACGGCGCCGGCGACGGCCTTGCCCGCCGCGGAGTCGGCCCGGCCCGGGCTCGTGACGAGCAGCACCCGACGCACGTTGGCCTCGCGCAGCGCGGCGCGCAGCGCGGCGGCGGCGGGCTCGCCGAAGCGGACGTGGGTCGGCGTGGCCACGTGGCGCCACTCGCTCACCGGACCCCCCGCGGTCGACCCATGCGGGCGAGACTAGCCCGCAGGACGCTGACCGGCGGCGTTGCTGAAGAGCGCCCGGGCCAGGTCGGCCGCCAACGCCTGGCGGGCCGGCTCGGGGAGCTGCGCGGCGGCGACCGTGACCACCACAGCCGCCGGTCCGAGCCACGCGACGAGCCGGGAACGGCCCAGCCAGGCCGCGCCGTGGCCCACGCCCTCGACGGGGCGGGCCACGAGCGTGGGCAGCGCCGCCGCCGCCGAGGCGGCCGAGGCGCCCTCGGGCAGGTACTGCAGCGTGAGGCGCAGGCCGCCCTCGGCCCGGTCGTCGTCGGGCCCCGGGGCGGCGAACACCGACACCCACCCGGCGGGCAGCTCGCCTGCGTCGGCGGTGACCTCGACCAGCGCCGCGCCCGCCCGCGCGGCCAGCCAGGCGGGGTCGACGAGCGCGGCGGGGCGGCCGCCGCCTTCGGGGGCCAGCAGCCGAGCGAGCTGCGCGCCCCGCTCGATGAGGCCGGTGT
>JBJXGF010000189.1:0-6048 GCA_046153015.1 Acidimicrobiales bacterium
GATCGAGGCCACCATCGCCTCGGGGTGGGCCTGGTCGTGCACGGCGTCGAAGGTGGTCATGAACTGGAACGGGCCGACCCCGGCCAATCGGGCCGCGTCCGCCACGTCGAAGCGGGCGTTGGCGAGGGAGCGGGTCGCTGCGTTTCGCTCACGAGACGGGCATCGAGGTACTCCGCTCGTGGCCGCTGCGCGGATTCCCCTACCTCATGATCTACATCGACCGCGAGACGCACGTCGACATCCTCCGAATGCTCCACGCCGACCGGGAAATCCCCACAACGCTCGCCTCGGCGCCGGGCGCGTAGTCGAACTGCTCAGAGAACCGCGCATCCGCCAGCCGCCGATCGACTGAGCGCGACCCCACAAGTGCCGTCGTCGAGTAGCCCGTGCCGAGCGTTGGAGCACCGCCCTTTGGCTATTCTGTGCGCTTCTGGCGTCCGCGTTACCGGGCGGCCTCAGTGTCTGGCGCCGCCGCTTATGGGGCAGGCTCACCGGGGTTGGATCGAGCCGCGAACCCGCAGCACCATGCCCGAACTGCGCTGCCCGACAGCGCCAACGGCGTGCCGCTGTAACCGGCGATTCTGCGCGGGCGGTGGACGGCGACGGCTCTTGCGGATGGCGCCCGACCGACGGACGCCCCGTGGGTGTTACAGGCAAATCCCGATACCCCGTGTTCGCTCGATGACTCGTTCGACGGCGAGCTGGCAACCCAGTGGTGGGCGGTCGACGAGGTTGGATGGTGGCGGTGGCCGTGGTCGAGGTCGAGCGCTGTTTGGTGGAGGTGGTGGGTGGCTGTTTGCCAGGCGCGGTGGTGGGGGTCGAGCCAGTGGGGTTGGGGGCCGGTGGGTCATCGTGCCCGGTCGGTGATGCCGTGAGCTGCTCGGTACTGCTCGATTCGGCCCGCGGCCACCCAAGGGCGCCCGGCTCCGTGAGCCCGAACGCGAGGACGCCGAGCTGTGGAAGCTGGGCGTTCTTCCGCGATCAAGCAGCCCGCATCGAGCACCATCGCAACCGCGTCACGCTGAAACTCGGGCGGGTACTTCGCCGAGCCCGGGCCAGCCACGCATCGAGCAGTTCGCCGAAGCTGGCCCGCCTGTCGGCCGCCTCGCCATGGTGCACCTGCACCACCAGCTCTGCCAGCGCTGCTGACGCCTCGCGCTTGGCGCCCCGCACCTTCTTGGCGTGCTGAACGAGTTTTGCCGGTCTTCGGATCGAACCCGCCCGAGACGATCAGCTGCCAGCCGGTCCCGCGCCCTCGCAAATAACCGTCAAGGCGAACGACGGTAGAACGTGGCGAACGTATTGACAACGGTGATGACAGGCCTCGCTGCCAGGCTCCGGTCAGCCGGTGCGCCTAGGTCTGACCGGAGATTCTTGGGTGGAGGTGATGGGATTCGAACCCACGGCCTCTACGTTGCGAACGTAGCGCTCTAGCCAACTGAGCTACACCCCCGCAGGGAGGGCATCAGCTTACCTGAACGCCCGGCCCGATCCGAGCGTTTACGACCCGGCGGACCGGCCCTCGATCGTGCGCTGCAGGCGGGTCTGGAGCACGGTGAGGGTCACGTCGCCTCGGGTGCGTTCGAGCACGGCCCGCAACGCGTCGAGCGTCCGGCGCAGGCCAGCGGTGAGCGCGTCGGGGAAGTCGACCACCACCAGCGCGTCGTACGCATCGTCCATCACGCCGAGCAGCTCCTCGCCCCGGCCGAGGTCGCCCTCGCGGAGCCGGTCGAGCAGGTGGCGGCGCAGCTCGCTGGCCGCCTCGGCCAAACCCTTCATCCAGGAGCGGCTGTCGATCGCGAGATCGGCCGCGGTGGGCGGCTGGGCGCCGGTCACCAGCGCAGCCACGAGGCGGGCCTCGGCGTACTCCTTCTCGGCGTCGTGCAGGAAGCCGGCCCATGCCAGCTCCGGATGGGCGGCCAGCGCGTGCTGGGCCTCCGCCAGCGCCTCGGCGGCTTCGGCGGCCAGCTCGCGGGCCCGTTCGAAGTCGAGCCGGTGCACGGCCCGGATCGAGGAGCCGCTGGCCCGGATCACCCGCCGGCACGCCGGCAGGGCCACCTCGCGGGCGCGGTTGGCCTCGCCGAGAGCGGCGACCACCGCGGCGACCTCCACGTGCAGGAGGTCGCGCAGGGCGGGGCGGTCGGGTTGGTCCATCAGCGCCGGCCGCCGCCGATCGGCGTACCGCTCAGCCGTTGGCGGAGCGGCTGAGCAGCATGGTGGGCTCGGCCCCGGCGTTGCCATGGGGCAGGAACGCCACCTTCATCTCCCGCTCGGCGGCGATGCGCTGCGCCCGCATGAGCAGGGTGACGAAGCCGACGAGGGCGGCATCGACGGCGAGGTGGAGCACGACGAACCAGCGAGAGGAGAACCAGGCCAGCACGGCGGTGACCGGCACGGCCACCAGGAGACCGACCAGCAGCCGCCGCCGGCGGCGCTGGGCGGCGCGACGGGCCGCGACGGCCGGCCGGACCGGGCCCGACTCGCTGCCACGCAGAGTTGCGAAGCCATGGCGCTGAGTCCGGGCGACCCGGAAGCCGGCGCGAGCCGCAGGGCTGGCCGGGGCGGTGCGCTCCAAGACGCTGAGCTGTCGCCGGAACGTGCCGACCGAGTCGGCGCGCGCCCTGTTGCCCAGGCTCCTCAGGATCGGCGGGGCCAGCAATGCGACCCATAAGCAGCCGAGAACCACCAGCAACACGAGTTCCACGCTTGTTCCCTACCTCTGCCGCTCGAGCCCGTGGTCAGCCAAGCTGGCGGGGGTTCGGCTGTGCCGATGTGCCCGCTGCTTTGGCCCGTCCTGCTTTGGCCTGTTCAGGCGCATGTCGCTCTCTGGCCCGTTCCGCTTTGCGGCTTGCTCAGCTCGCCGTGACCACTCTTCGTGACACGGCCGGTTGATGACAGGTTACGCGCTTGCGTTACGTTTCTACTACTGCTCGGCGCCCGAATCCAAACGGTGTGCGGAGAATCACCGCTTGTTCAGGGGATATCGGGTGAGCGAGGCACACACTACGCCATCCAGCGGCGAAGGTCACGCATTGCCCGAGGGGGCCGATTCACGACGGAACGTGCCCGACCGGCCCCCCGTCTTCTCCCACAGCGCGATATCTCCGATCACCATCGACCGGTCGGCCGACTTGCACATGTCGTAGATCGTGAGCGCGGCGATCGAGCACGCAGTGAGGGCTTCCATTTCCACGCCGGTGCGGTCCACGGTGTCGACCTGCACCTCGATGTCGATGTGACGGTCCTCGATCTGGAAGTTGACGTACACCGAGCCCACCAGCAGCGGGTGGCACAGCGGGACCAGATCCGCCGTCCGCTTCGCCGCCTGGATGCCGGCCACCCGGGCGACGGCCAGCACGTCGCCCTTGCTCACCCCGCCTCGGGCGATCATCGACGCCGTGTCGGGCTTCATGTACACGCGGCCCTTCGCCACCGCCCGCCGATGGGTCGGGTCCTTCGGCGTCACGTCGACCATGCGGGCGCGACCCAACGGATCCAGGTGGGTGAAGGTTTCCGGCATGCATGGAGTCTAACCCCGAGCCAAATCCCCACCGGCCCCGCCCCCGGCCGGCTCGTCCGGCGGAACGCCTCCGGTCAGCCGCCGATCTGGCTCATGCTCCGGTTCGGGCGGATGAACAACGGCTGGTTGATGCGGTGCCCCGGGCCCTTTTCGGCGACGGCCTGCTCGATGCGCGCCGCCAGCTCCGCATCGCCGGCGCCGCCCCGCAGCAACGCCCGCAGGTCGTAGTCGCTGGTGGCGAAGAGGCAGTTGCGGAGCTGGCCCTCGGCCGTCAACCGCACCCGGTCGCAGGTATCGCAGAAGGCGTGGGAAACGCTGGCGATGATGCCGACCTCACCCCGCCCGTCGGCGTAGCGGAAACGCTCGGCCGGCGCCGAGCCCCTCGCCAGGGCCTCGAGCGGGTGCACCGCCTCGATCGCCCCGCGGATCTCGTCGTAGGTCACCACCTGGTCGTTCGTCCATTCGCCCTGGGCGTCGAGCGGCATGAACTCGATGAAGCGCACGACGACCCCCGTGCGCCGGCCGTACTCGACGAAATCGAGGATCTCGTCGTCGTTCACGCCCCGCATCACCACGGCGTTGAGCTTCACCGGCGCCAGCCCCGCCTCGAGGGCGGCGTCGACCCCGTCGAGCACCCGTTCGAGGCCGTCCCGGCGGGTGATGGCGAGGAAGCGGTCGGGGCGGAACGTGTCGAGCGAGATGTTGATGCGGCGCAGCCCTGCGTCGGCCAGCTCCCGGGCGACCAGGCGCAGCGTGGCCCCGTTCGTGGTGAGCGCCACGTCGACCCCGAGGCCGGCCAGCATCTCGACCAGGCGGGGCAGCTGGGCCCGCACGGTCGGCTCGCCGCCCGTGATGCGGATCCCGTCGAAGCCGAAGCGCTCCACGAAGATGCGGGCGACCCGGCGGATCTCCTCGAAGCTCAGCAGCTCCTCACGGGGCAGCCAGGCCATGCCCTCGGCGGGCATGCAGTAGGTGCAGCGGAAGTTGCAGCGGTCGGTGACCGAGATGCGCAGATCACGGTGGACTCGCCCGAAGCCGTCGGTCAGCGCGCCGGTCATGCCGCGAGGTTAGGGGTTCGGGCGCAGCAGCATCACCTGCACGCGCCCACCAGGCGCGATTCCGGGCCCATCGGGCGCCACCGCCAGCCCGTCGGCCTTGGCCATGGCAAAGAGCTGATGCGAGCCCTGGCCGCCCGCCGAACGGACCTCGTAGCCGGCCTCGCCGTAGGTCACCACCACACGGTCGAAGTGCGTCTTGCCGTCGGGGCTGCGGGGAAGCCCGTCGGGGCTCACGGCCCACACGAGCGGGCGGTCGAGCTTGTGCGGAGGCAGGCCCATCATCTGGCGCAGGCCGGGGCGGGCGAAGAGCTCGAAGGACACCATCGACGACACCGGGTTGCCCGGCAGCCCGAACACCGGCGTCCCCTCGACCGTGCCGAACGCCAAGGGCTTGGCCGGCCGGATCGCCACCTGCATCCAGCGCATGTCGCCGATCTTGTCGAGCACGACCTTGATGTAGTCGAAATCCCCCATGCTCACGCCGCCGCTCGTGATCAGCGCGTCGCACGATGCGGCGCCGGCGAGCAGGGCGTCGGTTATCAGCGCCTCGTCGTCGCGCACGAGGCCGAGATCGACCGCGTCGAAGCCGGCCTCCCCGCACATGGCCAGCAGGGTGTGGCGGTTCGAGTCGCGGATCTGACCGCGGGCGAGCGGCGCCGGGCCGTCCACCAGCTCGTCCCCGGTGGAGAGCACCCCCACTCGGGGCCGGCGGTAGGCCAGCACCTCGTACCGGCCGAGCGAGGCGAGCACGCCGAGATGCCCCGGGCTGAGCGCCTCGCCGGGCCCGAAGACCGACTCGCCCGGCCGCAGGTCGTCGCCGGCGCGGCGCACCGCGGCCCCCGACGCCACCGGCTCGAGCACGTCCACATGATCCTCGGCGCTGCGGGTGACCTCCACCATCACCACGGCGTCGGCGCCGGGCGGCAACGGCGCGCCGGTCATGATGCGCGCCGCCTGGCCCGGGCCCACCTCGAGATCGAGATCAGCGCCGGCGGCGATCAGGCCCACCACCGCCAAGCGGCGGGGCGCGTCGGGCGCCGCGCCGGCGGTGTCGGCGGCGCGCACCGCGAAGCCGTCGACCGCCGTGTTGTCGAACGCGGGAATCGCCTCGCCGGCGATCACGGTCTCGGCGGTCACGAGGCCGCAGGCGTCGGGCAGCGCCGCCCGCACCGGCTCGAGCGGACGGCAGGCGCCGAGCACGAACCGCCGAGCCTCCTCGAGGGGGATCATGCTCCGAACGCTACCCCCTGCCCGCCGGCCCGGCCGCCGCCTCGCAGATCAGTCGGACTTGGTCTGGGGGCTGCGCCCCCAGACCCCATCCACGCCCGGCTCGCTGGCGCTCCCCGGCCGTGCCGCCTTCGCTTCGCTCAGTCGGACTTGTGCTGGGGGCTGCGCCCCCAGACCCCATCCACGCCCGGCTCGCTGGCGCTCCCCGGCCGTGCCGCCTTCGCTTCGCTCAGTCGGACTTGT
>JBJXGF010000190.1:0-7331 GCA_046153015.1 Acidimicrobiales bacterium
CGTCGTGGGCTGCGATCGCCGCCGCCCGGCCGCCGCCGCCGCCGATTTCGCCGCGCTCGCACCGAATCGGTATCGATTCGGTGCGACGCCTTCGGTGAGGGCATAAGGGCGGGTGGGGGGTCTACGCCGAATTCCCCGGCCGGGCAGCGGTCGCTCGGCTGCGCTGCGCCTCCTGCTCCCCGTCGGCGCCCGGCTCGCCGGCCCCGGCGCCTGACCCCCGGCCCCAGCTCCACCCCGGGTCGCCCTCGGCCGCCGCCGGATTCGCCGCGGTCGCGCCGAATCGGTATCGATTCGGTGCGACGCATTCGGTGAGGGCATAAGGGCTGGTGGGGCGACTACGCCGAATGGTCGGGGCCGGCGCCCGGCACGCGGGCGCTCCCGGTCAGGAGAGCCCGGCTTGGCCGACGAGGGCCCCGACTGCGAACGTGACCGCCGACGCGAACGCGGCGATCAGCGCCTGGCGCAGCGCGCTCCACAGCATGCTGCGTCCGGTGAAGCCGGCCAGGATGCCCCCCACGGCGAGGGCGGTGAGCAGACCGAGGATGACCGAGCTCAGCACGGCGGCGGCGCCCGCGGCCAGGAACCACGGCACGAGCGGGACCACCGCCCCTGCGCAGAACGCCACGAACGACGAGCCGGCCGCCCCGAAGGGCGACCCGAGGGCGGCCGGGTCGACGCCGAGCTCCTCCCGGGCGTGGATCTCCAGCGCCACGTCGGGGTCGGCCATCAACTGGTCGGCCACCTCCCGCGCCGTCTCGGGCTTGAGGCCGCGGCGGCGGTAGATCTCGGCCAGCTCCTGCACCTCGGTGGAGTAGTCGTCGGCCAGCGCCCGCCGCTCGGCGGCCAGCTCCCGTTCCAGCAGCTCGCGCTGGGCCTGCATGGAGATGAACTCGCCGGCGGCCATCGACACCGCCCCGGCGATGAGCCCGGCCAGCCCGGCCAGGCGCACGGTGGCGCCCGAGGGCCCCGCGCCGGCCACGCCGAGGATCAGCGACACGTTCGACACGAGCCCGTCGCTCACACCGAAGACCGCCGCCCGGGCCGCTCCGCCCTGCACGTCCCGGTGCTCCTCGACGTGGTGGTGACCGCGCGGCGACAGGGGCTTCATCGTGCTCGACGGTACTCCGCCCGGCGGCCGCTCGAAGGCGCCGGCGGGCTAGGGTGCGGCCTCGCCCACCCTTGCGAGGAGGAGCCCACATGCCGTTCACGCTGGCCAACCTCGACGGACGGGCGCAGCTCGTCGTCGCCGGCGGGCTCTTCGACCTCGAGCGCCGCTCCGGCGGCCGGCTCCCCGCCGACCCGATGGCCGCGCTCGCCCTCGGCGACGCGCTGAGCGCGGAGGCGGCCCGCCTGGCCGCCGCGGGCGAGGCCCCCGACCGGCCCCTCGAGGGCGCGGCGCTCGACGCGCCCGTGCCCCGTCCGCAGAAGGTGTTCGGCATCGGGCTGAACTACCGCTCGCACGCCGCCGAGTCGAACATGGACCTGCCCGACACGCCGCTCGTGTTCGCCAAGTTCCCGAACTGCATCTGCGGGCCCACGGCCGACGTGGTGCTGAACGGCGCGAAGACCGACTGGGAGGTGGAGCTGGTGGCGGTGATCGGCCGCCGCTGCCGCCGGGTGGCCGCCGCCGACGCGTGGTCGGCCGTGGGCGCGCTCACCGTCGGCCAGGACATCTCGGACCGCAAGCTGCAGTTCGCCACCAAGCCGCCGCAGTTCAACCTGGGCAAGTCCTGCGACACCTTCGGTCCGATCGGCCCCGTGCTCGTCTCGCCCGACAGCTTCGCCGACCCGACCGACCTCGGCCTCACCTGTGACATCACCGGGGTGCCCAAGCAGGACGCCCGCACCAAGGATCTGATCTTCACCGTGGCCGACCTCGTGGCCTACCTGTCGGGGATCTGCACGCTCGAGCCTGGCGACCTGATCTTCACCGGCACGCCCGACGGCGTCGGCGCCGCGCAGGGCCAGTACCTCACCCCGGGCGACGTGATCACCTCCACGATCGAGGGGATCGGCACGCTGGTCAACCGCTGCGTCGCGCCGACGGACTGAACCCGCTCACACACCGAGCCGAGCCCCGGCCTCGCCGTGCACCGCCTCGCCGAGTACACCCGGGGCCGGCTCGCCCAGACCTCCGCCCGCCTCGCCGCGGCCGCCCGGCCCGAGACCGCGCCGATCGAGGGCCTCCTGCTGGCGGGGCCGTGCGGACGGATCGGGTGGGCAGACGCGCAGCGCCTGCCCCGCCGACCGGCCGCGCTCGGTGAGCAGCTCGGGCCGCGCTGGGCCACGTACTGGCTCTTCGGCGCCCCGCGGGTCCCGCCCTCCTGGGCCGGCGCCCGGGTCGAGCTGCTGGTCGTGACCCACTCCGAGGCCACCCTCTGGCTCGACGGCGCACCCGTGCAGGGGCTCAACACCTCGATCGGCGACACGGTCGACCGTCCAGACGCCGTGCTGGTGGAGGCGGCCGCCGGCGCCGAGGTGGCGCCGTTCGCCGTGGAGATCGCGGCCAACGGCAGCTTCGGCCGCCTCCCCGGCCCCTACCGGCACGTGCAGCCGGCCGTGCTCGACCGCTGCGAGCTGGCCCGCTTCGACCCCGAGGCCTGGGCGCTGCACTGGGACTTCGAGGTGCTGCGCCAGCTCGAGGCGCTCGACGGGCTCGACCCCTCCTGGGCGGGCCGGCTCGCCTCCCGACTGCTGGAGGTCGCCGACCGCCTCGACCCCGAGGACCGCGCCACCTGGCCCGCCGCCCGCGCCGCGCTGGCCGAGCTGGCCGCCCACCGCAACGGCGGCGCCGCCCACCGCATCACCGCCGTGGGCCACGCCCACCTCGACACGGCCTGGCTGTGGCCGATCGCCGAGACCCAGCGCAAGGCGCTGCGCACGTTCAGCACCCAGGCCGCGTACCTCGAACGCTGGCCCGGGTACTGCTTCGCCGCCAGCCAGGCGCAGCACTACGCCTGGGTGGCGGCCGCCGCGCCCGAGCTGTGGCGGCGCATCCGGGGCCACGTGGAGGCCGGGCGGTGGGCGCCGGTCGGCGGCATGTGGGTCGAGCCCGACGGCAACCTCCCCTCGGGCGAGTCCTTCGTTCGCCAGCTCCTGCTCGGCCAGCGCTTCTTCGAGCGTGAGCTCGGCCGACGCTGCCGCACCGGTTGGCTGCCCGACACCTTCGGCTTTCACAACCAGCTCCCCCAGCTCCTCAGCCAGGCCGGCCTCGCCCGGTTCCTCACCCAGAAGCTGTCGTGGAGCCGCTTCACGCAGCCCACCCACCACAGCTTCGACTGGCGGGGCCTCGACGGCACGAGTGTGCTCGTGCACTTCCCCCCGGCCGGCACGTACAACTCCACCGGCACGCTGGCCGAGCTGCGCGCCGCCGCCGACGCCTACCGCGACCACGACCGCAGCGCCGCCAGCCTGCTGCTCTTCGGTCACGGCGACGGCGGCGGCGGCCCCACTCCGGGGATGATCGAGACGCTGCTGCGGGCGGGGGACCTGCAGGGCGCCCCCCGCACCCGGCTGGCCAGCCCCGACGAGCTCTTCGACGAGCTCGAGGCCGAGCCCGGCCCCCGCCCCGAGGTGGTCGGCGAGCTCTACCTCGAGTACCACCGGGGCACGTACACCTCCCAGGCCGCCGGCAAGGCCGCCAACCGCCGCAACGAGCTGGCCCTCCACGACGCCGAGCTGCTGTGGGCCGCCGTGGGAGACCCGCCGCCCCGGGCCGAGCTGCGCCAGCTGTGGCGACGGCTCTGCGTCACGCAGTTCCACGACATCCTGCCCGGCACGTCGATCGGCGGGGTCCACCGTGAGGCCGCCGCCGACCACGCGGCGGTGGCCGCCGGCGCCGAGGCGCTGGTCGGCGCCGCCCTCGGCCGGCTGTGCGCCGCCGGCCCCTCGACCCCGCTCAACACCCTTGGCGTGGCCCGCCGCGAGGTGACCGACGGGCCGGGCGGCCTGGCGCTGGTCGAGGCGCCGCCGTTCGGTGCCGGCCGGGTCGTGCCCGCCCGCGCCGCGATGACCGCCGTCGAGCGCGCCGACGGCTTCGTGCTCGACAACGGCGTGCTGCGGGTGGGCGTCGCCCGCTCGGGCGAGCTCACGAGCGTGGTGGAGCTGCGCAGCGGCCGGGAGGCGCTGGCCGGGCCAGGCAACGTGCTCGTGCTCCACGACGACCGGCCGATCCGCTACGACGCCTGGGACATCGACCCGTACACGCTCGGCGCGGGCCAGGAGACGCCCCCGGCCGAGCGGGCCTCGCTGGCGCTCGCGCACCCGCTGCGGGCCGAGGTCGTGCTCGAGCGCCGGGTCGGCGGGGCGAGCCGGATGCGCCAGGTGGTGCGCCTCGACGCCGAGGCGGCGCGGGTCGAGGTCCACTGCGAGATCGACTGGCGGGAGCGTCACCAGCTGCTCAAGGTGCGCTTCCCCCTCGCGGTGCACGCCGACGAGGCGGCCTACGAGACGCCCTTCGGCCACACCGTGCGCCCGACACATTGGTCGAGCCCCGCCGACTACGCCCGCTACGAGGTCCCCGGGCACCGCTGGGCGGACCTCTCCGAGCACGGCTTCGGCGCGGCGCTGCTCTCGGAGTCCAAGTACGGCTGGTCGGCCAAGGGCAGCACGCTCACGCTCAGCCTGCTGCGGGCGTCGACCACCCCGGACCCCGAGGCCGACCAGGGCGCCCACCGCTTCGCCTACGCGCTGCGCCCCCACCGGGGCGGCTGGCGGGAGGCGCAGGTGGTGGCCGAGGGTCTGCGCTTCAACCATCCGCTGCGCTGGGCGCCCGGCCCGCTCCCCTGGCCGGGGGCGTTCGCCTGGGTCGACGACGCCAACCTGCTGATCGACACGGTCAAGCGGGCCGAGGACGACGAGCGCCTGGTCCTGCGCCTCTACGAGCTGCACGGCGCTCGGGGCCGGGCCCGCCTGCACCTCGCCCGGCGCGCCCGCGCCGCCCGGCGGGCCACGATCCTCGAAGACGACCTCGGCGCCGCGACCGTGCGCGACGGAGCGGTCGAGCTCGACTACCGCCCCTACGAGGTGCTCACGCTCCTGGTCGACGAGGCGGATCGGCCGGGCGGGTAGCGTGCGGCCATGACCATCGCGATTCCCGGGCGGCGCGAGATCGACGCCGACACGGTGCGCCTCTACCACGAGCGCGGCTGGTGGCGGGAGCGGACCTTCCTCGACGACTTCGACGAGCAGGTCGCACGCCGGGCCGACCAGGCGGCGATCGTCGCCTATCGCACGGGCGCCCCGCTGCCGGTGACGCTCACCTACGGCCAGCTCGACACGCTCAGCCGGCGCTTCGCCGGGGCGCTGCTCGAGCTCGGCGTGGCGCCCGGCGAGGCGGTGTCGCTGCAGCTCCCCAACGGCTGGGAGTTCCCCGCCCTCGCCCTGGGCATCTTGCGGGCCGGCGCCGTGGTCAACCCGCTCGTGCCGATCTTCCGCCATCGGGAGCTGAGCTTCATCCTGGGGCGCACCGAGAGCCGCATCGTGGTCGTGCCGCGCCTGTTCCGCGGCTTCGACCACGGGGCGCTGGCCGCGCAGCTCGTGCGCGAGCTGCCGGCGCTGACCCACGCGTTCGTGGTCGGCGGCGAGCCGCCCGACGGGGCGCGCAGCTTCGAGGCGCACTTCCTCGAGCGGCGCTGGGAGGACGACCGCTCCCTGGCCGGTGCGCTCGCCGCCCGCCGGCCCCGCGCCGACCAGCTCGTGGAGATCCAGTTCACCTCGGGCACGACGGGTGAGCCCAAGGGCGTGCTCCACGATTTCAACACCATCTACTCCGGCGGCCGCGCCCTGCGGGACGCGCTCGGCTTCACCGAGCACGACACCTGCTTCATGGCCTCCACCCTCGCCCACCAGACCGGGTTCCTCTACGGCCTCCTGCAGCCGCTCTCGATGGGCATGAAGGTCGTGTACCAGGACGTCTGGAACGCGGCGGAGATGATCGCGATCGTCGACGCGGAGCAGGTGGCGTTCACCGTGTCGGCCACGCCGTTCGTGCTCGACATGATCGCCGCGCAGCGCGAGGCGGGCCGCTCGCTGGCCAGCTTCAAGTACTTCATCTGCGGCGGGGCGCCGATCCCGCCGCACGTGGTGGCCGAGGCGCAGGAGGTGCTCGACGCCGAGCTGATCGCCGTGTGGGGGATGACCGAGAACGCGGTGGTCACCACCACCCGGCCGGGCCAGCCCGTGGAGGTGGTGTCCTCGAGCGACGGGACCCCGGTGGACTGGATGGAGATCCGGGTGGTCGACGACGACCTCGTGGAGCGCCCGGTGGGCGAAACCGGCCGGCTCCAGGTGCGCGGCCCGAGCCAGGCGCTGGGCTATTTCCATCGGCCCGACGTGTACGCCGAGGCCACCACCCCCGACGGCTGGTTCGACACCGGCGACCTGGCCTGGCGGCGCGAGGACGGCGGCATCCGCATCTCGGGCCGCCGCAAGGACCTCGTGATCCGCGGCGGCGAGAACATCCCGGTGGTCGAGGTGGAGGCTGTGCTCTACACGCACCCCAAGGTGCGGGAGGTGGCCGTGATCGGCCTGCCCGACGAACGGCTGGGGGAGCGGGCCTGCGCCGTGGTGGCGCCCGAGGGTGAGCCGCCGACCCTGGCCGAGCTCACCGCCCACCTGGCCGAGCAGGGCGCCGCCAAGCAGTACTGGCCCGAGCGGCTGGAGCTGGTCGACGAGATGCCCAAGACCCCCTCGGGGAAGATCCAGAAGTTCCAGCTGCGCCAGCGCTTCGGCTGAATCGGGGCTTGAACCACCTGAGTGGGAGAAAACGTCACGGGGCGAACCCCGGAAGCGCCGCAACTATCGACGCTCCGAGCTCGCCACGCTGCTGAGCGTCGACTTTTCGTGCGTGCTCGACCGGGTGCCCGTGAGGATTGCTCCCGCTCGCTGTTCGATACCGGGAAGGTGGTCTTGCCCTCGGAGCGCTCTGGCTGTTACTGTCACTGTTATTGTGACAATAACAGCCGCCCCTGAACCGGATTGGGAGCTCGACCAGCTCGCCGCGCTGGCCGCAGCTGCGCTGGCGGCGGCGTCGGTCGCCCAGCCCAACGGGCAGGTGCAGGCGGCGCCCGACCGGCGCACGATCCGCTGGTACCAGAGCCTGGGCATCGTCGACCCACCGCGGCGGGTGGGGCGCAGCGCCCGCTACGGGCCCCGGCAACTGGCGCAGGTGGTGGCGATGAAGCGCCTCCAAGCCAGCGGGGTCAGCGTGGAGGAGGCCGGCCGCCGGATGGCCGGGCTCGACGAGGCCGCGCTCCAGCAGCTCGCCGCGCTGCCCGAAGGCCTCGCGCTGTCCGATCCCGCGCCGGCGCGGCCGTTCTGGCGGCAAGACC
>JBJXGF010000199.1:0-12856 GCA_046153015.1 Acidimicrobiales bacterium
GGCGCTCGCCCCGCCGGCGTCGCCTCCCGCCGACGCGCTGGTGGGCGCGGTGGTGCGCTCGGCGGTCTACGCCGGCGAGCCGCTCACCGCCGCCCGACTCGGCGCCGGCGGCCCGATCACCGGGCAGCTGCTGGCCGGGGAGGCCGCGCTGGCGGTGCCGGCCGGCCGGCCGCCGCTGGCAGCGCAGCCCGGCGACCGGGTGCGCCTGCTCCTGGCCGGCGATCCGCTGGCCGGCGCCCCACCCGAACGGGCCGTGATCGAGGGGCGGGTGCTGTCCGCCGACGAGGAGTCGCTCACGGTGGCGGTGCCGGCAGCCGCTGCGGCGGCGGTGGCCGCGGCCCTCGTCGGCGGCGCGGTCACGCCGGCCCTGCTCGGCCCGCCGTGACCGGCCCGGCCATCAACAGCGTGCTCGCGGCTCGGTTGTGGCGGGTTGTTCGCGGGCCCCCAAGTATGGTCCACGCGTACAACGCTCCCACCTGCGTTTTTGTCCGTCTGGAACAGGCCTCTACTCGGCCCGACGCGAACAACCCGCCACAAACGCACTTGGCCGCGTGGCTCAGGTCTTGGTGGAGGGCACGATGCGCGGTTTCCACACCCGGGGGGCGTCGAAGTGATGGCCCACCACCCGGGCGTTGGCCAGGGCCGCCAGGAACGACGCCGGCCCGTCGAAGTCGGGCATCTCCACGTAGGCCGAGCCGATCGCCTCGGGCACATGGGCGTCGCTGCCGGCCCCGGCGGCGAGGCTGTAGCGCTCGGTGAACGCTGCCGCCCGGGCGTTGAGGTGCTCCAGGCTGGTCTTCGCGTTGCGGCACTCCATCGCGTCGACGAGGCCCGCCTCGGCGATCTCCACCAGCGCGTCCTCCCGCAGGTTGTTGCGCAGCGGGTCGAACGGGTGGGGGATGTACACGATCCCGCCCTGGGCGCGAATCCGCTGCGCCACCTCCACCGCCGGCAGCCCGAACGGGATCCGCTCGGCGAGGAACAGGCCGATGATCTCCCCGAAGCGGGTCTTGATCTCCTCGCCGACGATCACCCGGCAGGGCAGCCGGGCCGCCAGCTCCTCGGCGCCCTTCAGCGCGTTGTGGTCGGTCACGCACAGCACGTCGATGCCGGCGGCCACCACCGCCTCCTCGATCTCGTCGGGCGTGGTGGTCGAATCTCCCGACCACATCGTGTGCGAGTGGAAATCGACCCGCACCCAGCCCGCCCGCTCCCGCTCGGCGAGGTGGGGGTGGCGGGCGATCGCCTCGAGGCTCGGCCTCACGAGCCGCTCAGCGCCACGTCGGCGATCACGAGCGGCGGCATCGTCGACCCGCCGGGCAGCCGCTCGAGCTCGCTCCCCACCGCGCAGAGATCAAGCAGGAGGCGCTGCAGCGTCGACGCGATCGTCACCTCCCGCACCGGCTCGGCCAGCTCCCCGTTGCGGATGAGCAGCCCCTCGGCGCCCACCGAGAAATCCCCCGACGTGGGGTTCACGCCCGAATGAAGACCGGCCATGGTCTGGACCAGCAGCCCACGCTCGATGCCGGCCAGCAGCTCCTCGAACGTGCCGCCCGAACCGGGCGCAGCGGCCAGGGCCTGGACCCCGACCTCGGGCGTGGAGCGCGCCGAGCGCACCGCCGAGGCGGTGGAGCGCACCCCGCCCCGGCGGGCGGTGTAGCTGTTGTGCAGGAACCCGGTGAGCACCCCGCCGCGCACGAGCGGGTTCGCCCGGGTGGCGAGGCCCTCCCCGTCGAAGGGGTCGGCCCCGAAGGACGCCGGGTCGGTCGGGTCGTCCACGAGCGAGAGCAGCGGCGAGGCGATGTCGTGCCCGAGCCGGTCGGCGAAGGGCGAGCGGTTCTTCTGCACCATCGAGGCGGTGAGCGTGCCGGCCACGATGCCGAGCACGGTGGCGGCCAGCTTCGGCTCGAGCAGCAGGTGCACGCGCTGCGAGGGGGCCTGCCCCGCGCCGAGCAGGCGCACGGCCTGGCGCACGGCCTCCTCGGCCGCCTTCTCGATCGACAGGCTGGCCGGGTCGCGGGCGGCGTCGACCCCGTAGCCGCTCGTGGTCTCGCCGTTCTCCTCGCCGAGGGCGTTCACCGACACGAAGGCGCTGGTGCTGCGGGTCTCGGAGCGGATGCCGGCGCTCGAAGCGATCGCCGTCTGGCCCGCCGAATCGCTGTAGGCCGCTGTGCGCACGCCCTTGATCCGCGGGTCGGCGCCCCGCACGGCCCGCTCGAGCGCCAGCGCCAGCTCGACCTTGTCGGCCACGGGCACGAGCAGCGCCTCGGGCCGCCACAGCTCGAGCGCCGCCTGCGCCACGCCGTCGGGCTCGACGAGGCCGTTCCACTCGTCGGGCTCGGCGAATCGGGCGTTGTCACGGGCGGCGGCGAGCGCCTCGGCGATCACGTCGTCGTCGAAGGAGCCGGCGTGGGCGAAGCCGAGGCGGCCCTGCGCGATGACCCGCACCCCCACGCCGTAGCTCTGCGCCGAGGTGAACGACTCCACCTCGCCCTCGTAGGCCCGCACGGTGGTGCTCACCGACCGGGCCAGCGCCACCTCGAGCGCCTCCCCGGGCGCCGCCTCGCCGACCCAGCGCTCGGCCAGGGCGGCCAGCTCGCCCTCCCGCCAGCCCGCGGCGGGCGACGCCTCCCCGCTCATGCCGCGGTGCCGCCGATGGTGAGGCTCTGCACTCGCAGCGTGGGCGTTCCGGTGCCGACCGGCACCCCCTGGCCGTCCTTGCCGCAGGTGCCCGGGCCGCCCATTTCGAAGTCGGCGGCCAACGCGTCGATGGCCGCCAGCGCGTTGGGGCCGTTGCCGATGAGGTTGGCTTCCCGCAGCGGTTCGGTGATCCGCCCGCCCTCGATCAGGTACGCCTCGGTCATGCCGAACACGAAGTCGCCGCTGGCGGTGTTGACCTGCCCGCCGCCGAGCTGCGCCACGTAGACCCCGCGCTCGGTGTCGGCCACGATGGCGTCGGCGTCGCCGCTGCCGTTCTCGATGAAGGTGTTGGTCATGCGCACCATCGGCAGGTTCCGGTAGGTCTCGCGCCGCCCGTTCGCCGAGCCGGGCCGGCCCGCCTTCGCGGCCCGCAGCCGGTCCCACAGGTAGTCGGTCAGCACCCCCCGCTCGATCAGCACGTGGCGCGCCGCCGGGCGGCCCTCGTCGTCGATCGAGGCGTAGCCCCACTCGCCGGCCAGCGTCCCGTCGTCGACGAGGGTCACGAGCGGGCTGGCCACCTGCTGGCCCACCCGACCGGCGAAGACCGAGGCGCCCTTGTCGACCAGGTCCTTCTCCAACCCGTGGCCGCAGGCCTCGTGGAACAGGATCCCCCCCGAGCCGGCGGCCAGCACCACCGGCATGGCGCCGGTGGGCGCGGGCCGGGCCCGCAGCTTGGTGAGGGCGCGGGCGGCGGCCTTGCGGGCCACGTCGTCCACGGCCAGGCGGTCGAAGAGCTCCCAGCCCACCGCCAGCCCGATCGACTCGCGCCCGGTCTGCAGGCCGGTGTCGCCGAGCGCCACGCAGGACACCGAGAACCGAGTCCGCACCTGGTCGTCCCGGGCCAGCAGCCCGTCGCTCGAGGCCACGAGGATCTGGCGGCGGGAGTCGGCCACGGTGACCGCCACCTGGCGGATGGCGCCGCCGGCGTCGCGCGCCGCGGCCTCGGCCCGGCGCAACAGCTCGACCTTGGCCGACTTGGCGACCTCCGCCGGCTGGATGGCCACGGTGAGCGCCGAACGGTCGGCGGCGGCGGACAGCGGAACGACCGACGCGGCGCCGGCCCCGCCCGCCCCCCCGGCGAAGCGAGCAGCGCCGGCCGCGGCCTGGGCAGCCGCCAGCAGACCCTGCTCGGAAAGGTCCGACGTGTGGGCGAAGCCCGTCCGCTCCCCGCGCACGACCCGCACCCCGGCGCCTCGGTCCCGACCGGAGGTCAAGTCCTCCACCTTGCCGTCGTCGAGCGTGGCGGAGGACGAGCGGCGGTCCTCCACGAACACCTCGGCGAAGTCGCCCCCGTTGACCAGGGCGGCGCTCAGGGCCCGTTGGACCAGCGACTCATCGATCACCGGCCCATCGTAGCCACGCCGGTTCGCCCGGCTGGCCGGGCTTGGCTGCGCCCAGCGGCCCGCCATAGGGTGAGCCGGTGGCCGTGGAGCAAGGCGCCCGTGCAGCGATCGAGTTGGTGGTCGGCGAGGCCGACACGGCCATCGCCCTCAAGTCGGGAGACGTGCCCGTGCTGGCCACGCCGCGCCTCGTGGCTCTGTGCGAGGAGGCCACCTGCCGGGCGTTGGCCGAGCACCTCGAATCGGGCCAGACCTCGGTGGGCATGCGGGTGCAGCTCGACCACCTGGCCCCCACCGCCGTGGGCGCCAGCGTGCGGGCCGAGGCGCAGGTGGAGAAGGTCGAAGGCCGCCGGGTCACCTTCACGGTGTCGGCGCACGACCCCCGGGGCCTCGTGGCCGTCGGCCGGGTCACGAGGGTGATCGTCGACTCGCAGCGCTTCCTCGACGGGCTGAAGTAGGCGCCGCCCGGGCGCTCCCGGCGGAATTGCAGCGGTTCTCGGCGGGCCCGGCGGCTACTGTGGCCCACCACGCGCCCGCGAGAGCACGGTCGCGGCAGTCGAGGAAGCGGCGTCGAACCCCAGCCGACACCGTCGAGGCAGCTGCGCGGGCGGTTCCGACGAGCTTCGAGGTCGAGCGGTGAATCGGGACGCTGCACAACTCCACGCCGGGGAGGTCCGGCTGCGGTGGTACCGCGAGGTCGCGCTCGTGCTCGGCTTCTACGCCGTGTACAGCGTGATCCGCAACACCTTCGGCTCGGCGGCCGTCTCCCCCGCCGTGGCGCTCGACAACGCGTTGACCGTGATCCGCGTCGAGCAGCGCCTCGGCCTGTGGATCGAGCCCGCGCTCCAGGGCCTGTTCGTGTCGTGGCGGGCGTTCATCCAGTTCTGGAACCTGTTCTACGGCACGTTCCACTTCGTGGTCACCGGCGGGGTGATGGTGCTGCTCTACCGCCGCCACCCGGCGCGCTATCCCACGTGGCGCAACACGCTGGCGTTCACCACGGCGTTCGCGTTGATCGGCTTCTCCGCGTTCCCGCTGATGCCGCCGCGCCTGCTGGGGGACTTCGGGCCCTTCGGCGGCGGCGTGCTCCAGTTCGGCTTCGTCGACACGCTCGAGACCGCCGGCGGGCTGTGGTCGTTCGACTCGAGCGCCATGCACTCGATCTCGAACCAGTACGCGGCCATGCCCAGCCTGCACTTCGCCTGGGCGTCGTGGTGCCTCTTCGCCACCTGGCCCACGCTCAAGCGGGCCTGGTCCAAGGCGCTGATGGCGCTGTACCCGTGGGCCACGTTCTTCGCCATCCTCGTGACCGCCAACCACTACTGGCTCGACGCGTTGGGCGGCGCCGTCATCCTCGCAGTGGGGTGGTTCTGCGGCTCGCAGCTCGCCCGCTGGGTCGTGCGGCGGCGGGCGCC
Source organism: Acidimicrobiales bacterium (assembly GCA_046153015.1). Taxonomy (GTDB): domain Bacteria; phylum Actinomycetota; class Acidimicrobiia; order Acidimicrobiales; family CAIXPF01; genus JBJXGF01. The sequence continues at coordinate 5,456 of JBJXGF010000199.1, forward strand.
CAGCGAGCACGCCGCGGTCCCGGCGTGAGCCAACCCCCGGCGCTGCGCCCCGTCGCCGCCAGCATCATCCCCACGCAGCTGCTCGAGCTCGACACCCGGCGGCCCCAGGAGCTGGTCGACGTGACCGAGCCCCTCGCCGCGCTGGCCGCCTCCGCCGGGCTGACCGAGGGGATGCTGTCCGCCTTCTGCCCCCACACCAGCGCCGGCCTGGCGGTGACCGAAGCCGAGGAGGGGCTCCACGCCGACCTCGCCGACATCTTCGAGCACCTCGCCCCGGCCGGGCGCTACTGGGCCCACGACGACCTCGCCCGTCGCCGCCAGAACCTCGTGCCCGGCGACCGCCCCAACGGGCACGCCCACATGCGGGCCCTGCTCGCCACGCTGCCCCAGCTCAGCCTGCCGATCGTCGAGGGCCGCCTCGGCCTCGGCGAGTGGCAGCGGGTGTACCTGGTCGAGCTCGACGGCGGCCGCCGACGGCGCCTGCGGGTGTCGGCGTGGGGCATCCCGAGGTAGGTTCGTCCCGGCGTGTCCCATCAAGCCTGCGGAGCTGCCCCACCCATGCTGCTCGAGCGCATCACCAGCCCGGCAGATCTGCGTCTCCTCACCTACGCCGAGCTCGACACGTTGGCGGGGGAGATCCGCCAGTTCGTCGTCGACGCGGTCACCCGCACCGGCGGCCACCTCGGCTCGAACCTCGGGATCGTCGAGCTGACGCTGGCGCTGCACCGCGTGTTCGAATCGCCGCGCGACATCATCCTGTGGGACACCGGCCACCAGGCGTACGTCCACAAGCTGGTGACCGGGCGGCGGGAGGCGTTCCGTGAGCTGCGCCAGCCCGGGGGCTTGTCGGGCTACCCGTCACGCGCCGAGTCCGAGCACGACTGGGTGGAGAACAGCCACGCGTCCACGATCCTGTCCTACGCCCACGGGCTGGCCACCGCCGAGGAGTCCGACCTCGGCCAGGGCCGGCGCATCATCGCCGTGCTGGGCGACGGCTCGCTCACCGGGGGCATGGCGTACGAGGGGCTCAACAACCTCGGCCACTCCGGCCGGCGCTGCATGATCGTGCTCAACGACAACGGCCGCTCCTACGCGCCGACGGTCTCGCACCTCTCCGAGAGCCTGTCGCGCCTGCGCCTCAACCCCCGCTACCTGCGCCAGCAGGCCAAGTTCGAGAAGGCGGTCGGCGGGGCGCCGCTGGTCGGCGGCCGGCTCTCCCGGGCCGTGGAGGCCACCAAGGCGGCGATCCGCGAGTACTGGGAGCCCCGGGCGTTCTTCGAGGATCTCGGCGTGCGCTACGCCGGGCCCTTCGACGGCCACGACGTGGCGCTGCTCGAGCGGGCGCTGCGCAACGCCGCCGAGTACGACGGTCCGATCGTGCTCCACGTGCTCACCCAGAAGGGCCGGGGCTACGCCCCCGCGGAGAACGACCCGATCAAGAAGCTGCACGACACCTCCGAGGCCAAGCCCGGCTCGTACACCGCCGCGTTCGGCGACGCGCTGATCAAGGCGGCCGAAGAACGGGCCGACGTGGTGGCGATCACCGCAGCCATGCCCGACTCGACGGGCCTCCTGCCCTTCCACGAGCGCTTCCCGGGGCGCATGCACGACGTCGGCATCGCCGAGCAGCACGCAGTGACCGCGGCCGCCGGCATGGCCATGGGCGGGCTGCGGCCGGTGGTGGCGATCTACTCCACGTTCCTCACCCGGGCCTTCGACCAGATCAACCTCGACGTGGGTCTGCACGGCCTGCCGGTGGTGTTCTGCATCGACCGGGCCGGGGTCACCGGCGACGACGGCGCCAGCCATCACGGCCTGCTCGACATGGTGCTGCTCACCAAGGTGCCGGGGATGACCGTGTTCGCGCCGTCGTCCTACCAGGAGCTGCAGCACATGCTGCACGACGCGCTCGACATCACGAGCGGGCCCTGCGCCATCCGCTGGCCGAAGACCAACGCCCGGAACGTGCCGAGCGATCAGGTCGGCTCGGGCCTGTCGGGCCGCCGCGTCCGCCACGGCGCCCACGTGTGCCTGCTCGGGGTGGGCAAGATGCTCGAGGCGGCGGAGGCCGCCGCCGAGCTGCTGGCCGCCGAGGGCGTTCAGGCCACGGTGTGGGACGTGCGGGTGGTCAAGCCGCTGGACCCGGTGCTGGTGGCCGACGCCGCCGAGCATCCGCTGGTGGTCACCGTGGAGGACGGCCTGCGGGAGGGCGGCGCCGGTTCCGCGGTGGCCGACGCCGTGGAGCGGCGCTGCCAAACTCTCGGCCGGCGCCCGCCGCCGGTGCACGTGCTCGGCGTGCCGGTGGCGTACCTCCCCCACGGCAAGCCCGACGACATCCTGGCCGAGCTCGGCCTCGACGCCGCCGGCGTGGCCGACCAGGTTCGGCGATGCCTGGGCCCCTGACCCACCCCCTCCCCGGCGGGGCAAGCCCGCCCGCGGCCGGCCTGCGGGTGATGCTGGTCGACGACCACGTCGTGTTCGCCGAGACGATGGCCGAGGCGCTCACCGCCATGGGCTGCACGGTCGTCGGCCTGGCCCACACCGCCGCCGAGGCGCTCGAGCTGGCCCGGCGCTCGCCGCCCGACGTGGCGCTGGTCGACTACCGCCTGCCCGACGACTCCGGCGCCGGCCTGATCCTGCGGCTGGTGGCCGCCGCGCCCGACGCCCGGGTGGTGGTGCTCACCGGCTCGAGCGACGAGAGCACGCTGCTCGAATGCATCGAGGCCGGCTGCGACGCGTTCGTCACGAAGGACCAGCGCCTCGCAGAGGTGTTCGCCGCGGTGCAGTCGGCGGCCCGGGGCGAGTCGGTCATCCCGCCGGCCCTGTTGGCCAAGGTGCTGCCTCGCGTGCGGCGCGGCGGCCAAGGCCCCCGCGCCGGGCTCACCGCCCGCGAGCGGGAGATCCTCTCGGCGATGGCTGCCGGCCTGTCCAACCAGGCGATCGCCGAGCGGTTCTTCCTCAGCATCCACACCGTGCGCAACCACGTGGCCAACGTGCTGGCCAAGCTGGGCGCCCACTCCCGGCTCGAGGCCGTGGCCAGCGCCACCCGGGAGGGGATCATCCCTCCCGGCGGCGCCGTCCCCACTCCCTGACGCCGGGCGCGCCCCAAAGGGCGGCGGCGCCCGCCGCCCGAACCGGCCAAGATGGGCGCCGGGGACCGGGGGACCTCGAAGGGGGGACGCCATGAGCCTGCTCAGCCCGTACCGTGTGCTCGACCTGACCGACGAGCGCGGTCAGCTCGCCGGTCTGCTGCTGGCGCAGCTCGGCGCCGAGGTGATCGCCGTCGAGCCGCCGGAGGGTCAACGCTCGCGCCGCGTGGCGCCGTTCGCCGGCGCCGACGACGTCGCCGACGACGCCGACCTGGAGCGCTCGCTCGTCCATTGGGCCTTCAACCGGGGGAAACGGTCGGTGGTGCTCGACCTCGCCGGCTCAGCGCCGGACCGGGAGGCGTTTCTCGGGCTGGCTGCGGGGGCCGACGTGCTGCTCGAATCGGGACGACCCGGGGCCTGGGCCGCGCTGGGGCTCGACTACGAGGCGTTGGCGGCCCGCAACCCTGCGCTGGTGTACGTGTCGATCACACCGTTCGGTCAGCAGGGCCCGAAGGCCGGGTACCACGACAGCGACCTCGTGGTGCTGGCCGCCGGCGGCTACCTCGTGCTCACCGGCGACGAGGACCGCCCCCCGCTGCGGCTCAGCCTGCCCCAGGCGCACCTGCACGGCGCCGCCGACGCGGCCGGCGCCGCGCTCGTGGCGCTGCTCGAACGGTCCCGCTCGGGCCTCGGCCAGCACGTCGACGTGTCGGCCCAGGCCTCGCTGGTGTCGGCCACCCAGTCCTTCGTGCTCTCGCATCCGTTCGGGGCGCCGATCATCCGGCGGGTCACCGGCGGGGTGAAGATGCCGCCGTTCACGCTGCGTCTCGTGTGGGAGTGCGCCGACGGCCACGTGTCGGCCAACGTGTTCTACGGCCCGTCGCTCGGTCCGTACACCAGACGGCTGTTCGAGTGGATCCACGCCGAGGGCGAGTGCGAGGCGCGCTGGCCCGAGAAGGACTGGGTGCGCTTCGCCCTGCTCGTGGCCGAAGGCAAGGAGACGACCGAGGAGTTCGATCGCGCCAACGAGGTGGCGGCGGCGTTCTTCCGCCGGCGCACCAAGGCCGAGCTGCTCGACGCGGCGATGAGCCGGCGCCTGCTGATCGCGCCGGTGGCCACGGTGGCCGACGTGGCCCACTCTGCCCAGCTCGCCGATCGCGGCTACTGGGAGCTGGTCACCACCCCGGCCGGCCCGACGCGGTTCCCCGGCGCGGTCGCCAAGCTGTCGGCCACCCCGATGGCGCCGCTGGCGGCGCCGCCCCGCCTCGGCGAGCACACCGCCGCGGTGCTGGCCGAGCCGGCCCGCCGCCCCGCCGCGCCCGCTGTTCGCAAGGCCTCGGCCCGCCCCGACGGGCTGGCCCTCGAGGGCGTGAAGGTCCTGGACTTCATGTGGGCGATGGCCGGGCCGGCGACCAGCCGGGTGCTGGCCGACCAGGGGGCCACGGTGGTGCGGGTCGAGTCCATCCGCCGCCTCGACGCCGGCCGGGCGGCGCAGCCGCTCGTCGGCGACCAGCAGGGCCTGGAGAACGGCGGGCTCTACCTCAACAACAACACCGGCAAGCTGGGCCTCGCCCTCGACCTGACCAAGCCCGGAGCGCACGAGGTGGTGCTCGACCTGGTGCGCTGGGCCGACGTGGTGTGCGAGTCGTTCTCCCCCAGGGCCATGCGCGGGCTCGGCCTCGGCTACGAGACCCTGGCCGAGGTCAACCCGGGGGTCATCATGCTCTCGACCTGCCTCATGGGCCAGACGGGCCCGCTGGCCCTCTTCGCCGGGTTCGGCAACCTCGCCGCCGCGATCTCGGGCTTCACGAACCTGGCCGGCTGGCCCGACCGGCCGCCCTCGGGCCCGTACAGCGCGTACACCGACTACGTGGCGCCCCGGGTGAGCGTGGCCGTGGTGCTGGCCGCGCTCGACCACCGCCGCCGCACCGGCCAAGGTCAGCACATCGACTTCTCCCAGGCCGAGGCGTCGCTGCACCTGCTCGGGCCGGCGCTGCTCGACTACGAGGTGAACGGCCGGCTGCTCGAACGCAACGGCAACCGGGACGGCGCGAGCTGCCCGCACGGCGTGTTCCGCTGCGCCGCCCGGGGCGGCGACGACGACCGATGGGCGGCGCTCTCCTGCCCCGATGACCGAGCCTGGGCGGCGCTGGCGGGTGAGCTCGGCCGGGCCGATCTGGCCGGCCTCGGCCTCGCCGAGCGCCAGGCTCGAGCCGACGAGCTCGAGGCGCTGGTGGAGGGGTGGACCCGCTCCCGCGACGAGGACGTGGTGGAGCGCCGCCTCCAGGCGCTCGGCCTGCCCGCCCACGCCCTGGCCAACAGCCCCGAGCTGTGCGCCGACCCCCAGCTCGCCCGCCGGGGCCACCTGGTCACCACCGAGCACGCCCTCCACGGCCCGCTCGTGGTCGAAGGGGCGCGGTTCCTGCTCTCGCGCACCCAGCCGAGCTCCTACCGGGCGGCGCCCACCCTCGGCCAGGACAGCTTCGAGGTCCTCCACGACCTGCTCGGCTACGACAAGGACCGCATCGCCGAGCTCGCCGCCGCCGGCCTGCTCGAATGACGCCGGCCGGCTGAGCCAGCCCGCTCAGCTCCCCGCCGCGGCCCACGGCAGGCGGGCCAGGACCCGGGCGCCGCCGGGGGGGCTCGGCTCGAGCCGGCACACGCCGCCCACGTCGTCGGCCCGGTCGCGCATCGCCTGCACACCCCGGTGGCCCGGCGTCGGCGCGGGGGCGATGAGAGGGAGCCCGCGACCGTCGTCGTCGACCATGAGCAGCAGCTCCCCGCCGTCGCGCCGCAGCAGGATCTCCACCCGAGACGCCTTCGCGTGCTTGCGCACGTTGATGACCGCCTCGAGCGCGATGCGGTAGGCGGCCACGGACAGGGGCCGCGACGGCGCCCCGAACAGCTCGTCGGTGACGCTGACCTCCACGTCGACGTCGCCGAGGGTGGCCTCGGCCCGCCCGCCTATCGCGCCGGCCAGGCCCTGCTCCTCCAGGTCGGGCGGCTCGAGCCGGAACATCAGAGTGCGCAGCTCCCGGATGGAGGCCCGCACCTGGTCCTCGACGCCCCCCAACGCCGTGGTGAGGCCGGAGTCGGCGAGGCCGTCGCGCAGCATCTCCAGGCGGACGGCCAACGCCGCGAGGTCCTGCACCGGCCCGTCGTGCAGCTCGTCGGCGAGGCGGCGGCGTTCGGCCTCCTCGGCGTCGGCCACCTGCTCGACCAGCCGACGCCGGGCTGCTTCGGCCCGCCGCTCGGCCTCGCCCCGCCGGCGCACCTCGGCCGCCTCCCCGGCGATCAGCAGCGTGGTCATGGCCACCCCGACGATCGACACCTGCAGCACGGTCAGCGAGTCGCGGGGCCCGACAGCCGCGGCGAGCGGCCCGTGACCATAGGCGGTGAGACGCTCGGCCACGGCGGCGCCCACCAGCACGGTGGCGCCGGCGCCGACCGCCTCGAGGCGGAACGCGGCCACCACCATCGCCGACACGACGAACACCATCAACGCCACCGACCAGGTGAACGCCAGCACCGCCAGCAGCCCCACCGCCGCCACCAGCGCCCCGAGCTCAGCCTGCCGGCGCCGCGGCAGCCGCAGGGCCGCGGGCAGGGCGGCCAACGCCGGGGCCACCACCAGCATGCCCAGCGAATCGCCCTGCCACCAGCGCAGCCCCGCCGTCCAGGCGGGCCGATCGTGCAGCGCGGCGTTGACCGCCTGGAGGGCGGCGCCGAACACGGTGCCGACGGCGACCGCCCCGAGCAGCACGAGCAGGCGCCGGCGGTCGTCGAAGGACGGGCGGGGTCCGCAGCGGGCCACGATCAGCGAGGCCACCAGCAGCTGCTCGCCAACGTTGCCCACCACCGACAGCGCCGTGTCGACAGCGGTCACGTCGTTCGCCGCGTTGACCACCAGCTCGGCGACGGCCACCGCGGCGAGCACCAGCGGCCAGCGCCTCCGGGGCGTGATCAGCAACGCACCGAGGCCCACCCCCGCCCCCGCCCAGTACGCCGGCCGGCCGGGGGTGATGAGGAAGAACACGCTCTCCGCCGCGAGCGCGTAGACCAGGCCGACCGCAACCGCGCCGAGGACGGAGCGGCCGAGATCGCGCCCGACCGTCCGCCCACTCTGTGGATGTGTCACGGCCACGTCGGGTCCTCGTCGCTGCCCCGGGCGCCCCCGCCGCCAGGCGGGTCCGATGCCGCGCATGCTAACCAGCGGCCGCCCGACCGTCCGCCGCAGCCCATCCCGAACGCGCCGGCGGCCCGGGCCCCCGAAGGCGCCCGGGCCGCCAGCCTCTGCGGTTCTTTTCCTGGG
>JBJXGF010000207.1:0-22903 GCA_046153015.1 Acidimicrobiales bacterium
GGTCTTCGACGCGGAGGGCGTGCCCCGCCGCCGCGTCGAGCTCGTGGACGGCGGCCGCGCCGTCGGCCTGCTCCACGATCGGCGCACGGCCGCCGCCGCCGGCGCCGCCTCGAGCGGCCACTCCTCGGGCCGGGACGCGTGGGGCCCGGCGCCGGCCGCGTTGTTCGTGGCCCCCGACCCGGGCGGACCGGCCGACGCCGCCGGGCTGGCCGAACGGGTCGAACGCGGGCTGCTGGTCACCACGTTCAACTACTGCCGGGTGCTCGACCCGAAGACGCTGGTGGTCACCGGCCTCACCCGCAACGGGGTGTTCCTCATCGAGAACGGCCGCGTCGGGCCGCCGGTGTCGAACCTGCGGTTCACCCAGAGCTTCCTCGAGGCGCTGGGCCCCGGCCGGGTGGGCGGCGTGGCCAGCGCGGCCCGGCTCGCCGACGAGGAGTTCGGCGTGGGCCTCGTGACGGCGCCGGCCATGCACCTGCGCCGCTGGCGATTCACCGGCGGCGCCGCCGGCTGAGCGGCCGGCGACGCCGCGCGGCGGTCACACCACCGCTCAGAACAACCGGAACGTCGGCTCGTGCTGCATGATCTCGCGCCGGGCGATCGTCATCTTGTGGACCTCGTCGGGCCCGTCGGCGATGCGCAGCACCCGCTGGTGGGCGTACATGTGGGCCAGCGGGAAGTCCTCGGTGACGCCGGCGGCGCCGTAGGCCTGGATCGCCCGGTCGATCACCTTGAGCGCCACGTTCGGCGCCGCGACCTTGATGCCCGAGATGGCCGTGGCCGCCGCCTTGTTGCCGATCGTGTCCATGAGGTGGGCGGTGTGCAGCACGTACTGGCGGACCATGTCGATCTCGATCCGGGCCTCGGCGATCCAGTCCTGGATGAGGCCCTGCTGGGCGACGAGCCGGCCGAACGTGGTGCGCTCGAGCGTGCGCTTGATCATCAGCTCGAGGGCCCGCTCGGCCACCCCGATGGAGCGCATGCAGTGGTGGATCCGGCCCGGGCCGAGCCGAGCCTGGGAGATGGCGAACCCGTCGCCCTCGCCGCCGAGCATGTTGTCCATCGGCACCCGCACGTTGTCGTAGTCGACCTCGGCGTGGCCGCCGCGGTGCTCGTAGCCGAACACGGTCAGCGAGCGCATCACGGTCACGCCGGGCGTGTCCTTCGGCACCACGATCATCGACTGCTGGCGGTGCTTGGGCGCGTTCGGGTCGTTCTTGCCCATCACGATCAGCACCTTGCAGCGCTCGGCCATCGCGCCCGAGGTGAACCACTTGCGGCCGTTGAGCACGTACTCGTCGCCGTTACGGGTGATCGACAGCTCGATGTTCGACGCGTCCGAGCTGGCCACCCGGGGTTCGGTCATGGAGAACGCGGAACGGATCTGGCCGTCGAGCAGCGGCGCCAGCCACCGCTCCTTCTGGGTGGGAGACCCGTACAGGTTGAGGATCTCCATGTTCCCGGTGTCGGGCGCCGAGCAGTTCAGGGTCTCGGAGGCGAACTGCACCCGACCCAGCAGCTCGGCGACCGGCGCATAGTCGACATTGGCCAGCTTCGTGCCCGGCGCGTCCTGGTCCAGGTGGGGCAGGAACAGGTTCCACAGACCCTTGTCGCGAGCGGCTTGCTTCAGCGTCTCCATCACTGGCGGGTAGCTGTGGGGGCCGCCCTCTTCGAGCTGCTCGTAATACAGCGTCTCGTTCGGGTAGATGTACTCGTCCATGAACTGCTTGACCTGCTCCTGCATGGCCAAGCCCTGCTCGGTGAACTGGTAGGGCATCTGCTCCCCCTTCAGGGACGGGCGGCGAGCTCCTGTGCGCGACGGCCGTAGCTTTCTCGGTCGGGCCGGGCCAAGCAACTCGCACGACCGGGGGGCCCGCCCGCCGCCGCAGCGCTCAGGAGGGGGCGACCCGCTCCAGGAGCCGGGGCCGCACGAACGAGCTGAGCGTCGCCGCGCCAGGCCGCAGCTCGCTCCAGGCGCCGGCGTAGTCGAGGCGCACGAGCCCGCAGGTGGGCACCGCGAGCGAGCCGCCGCCGGCGAGGGAGATCGCGGTCTCCGAGATCCCGGGTTCGTGGCCGACCAGCAGCACCGAGCGCACGTGGGGCGCCAGGCGGCGCAGCACGGCGTAATAGGCGACGGGGCCGGCGTCGTACAGCTCGTCGGTCCGCTCGACGGCCACGTCGGCGCAGCCGGCCGCGTGCAGCACCCGGTCGAGGGTGTCGGCGGCCCGTTCGGCGGTGGAGCACACGGCGAGGTCGGGCGCTTGGCCGGTGACGGCGAGGAAACGCCCGATCAGCGCGGCGGCGTGGCGGCCCCTCTCGTTGAGGGGGCGCTCATGGTCGGCGTAGCCGGGCGGCCGGGCCGCCTTGGCGTGCCGGAGGAGCTGGACGACCCGGCTCACCGGGCATCTCGGGGCCGTACGCCCCCCGAACCGACCTGCGCCCGGCGGCTCGACACCACGCCGGTGTCGAAGCCGGCCAGGTGCAGCCCGCCGTGGAACCGGGCGTGCTCGATCTTCAGGCAGCGGTTCATCACCACGTCGAGCCCGCCGGCCTGGGCCACGGCCGCCGCCTCGTCGGACCACAGCCCGAGCTGCGCCCAGAACGTGCGGGCGCCCCGCTCGACCGCTTCGGCGGCGACCGCGGGGAGGTCTTCGGGCCGGCGGAACACGTCGACGATGTCGGGCGTGACCGGCAGATCGGCGAGGCTCGGGTACACCGGGCGGCCGAGGATCTCCCGCTCCCGCGGGTTGACGAAGAACACCGCGAAATCGGTGGAGGACGACAGCAGGTACGTGGCCACGAAGTTGCTCGGGCGGGCCTGCTTGGACGAGGCGCCCACCATCGCCACCGTGGCGCTGCGGTCGAGGATCGCCTTGCGCTGGCGGGCGGTCGGGGGCGTGTAGGCCGGCGGCTCAGGCATCGGCGGCCGCCTTCCCGAGCGCCTGGTCGAGATCCCACACGATGTCGTCGAGGTCTTCGAGGCCGACCGAGAGCCGAACCATGTCGGGCGTGACCCCGCCGGCGGCGAGCTGGCTCTCGCTGAGCTGCTGGTGAGTGGTCGAGGCGGGGTGGATCACCAGGGTGCGGGCGTCGCCCACGTTGGCCAGATGGCTGACCATCTCCAGCGCCTCGATGAACCGGGCCCCGGCCGCCCGGCCGCCCTTCACCCCGAAGGTGAAGATGGCCCCCGGGCCCTTCGGGAGGTAGCGCTGCGCCAGCGCCCGGTGCGGCGAGGAGTCGAGCCCCGCGTAGCGCACCCACGCCACCTGGGGGTGCGCCTCGAGGAAGCGGGCGACGGCCTGGGCGTTGGCCACATGGGCGTCCATCCGCAGGGGCAGGGTCTCGAGGCCCTGGAGGAAGAGGAACGCGTTGAACGGGGAGAGGCAGGCGCCCACGTCGCGCAGCTGCTCGACCCGCAGCTTGGTGCAGAAGGCGTACTCGCCGAAGTTCTCGACGTAACGCAGGCCGTTGTAGCTCGCCACCTCCTCGGTGAGGTGCGGGAACCGGCCGGAGTCCCACGGGAACGTGCCGGACTCCACCACCACCCCGCCGATCGAGGTGCCGTGGCCGCCGATGAACTTGGTGGCCGAGTGCAGCACGATGTCGGCGCCCCACTCCATCGGCCGGCACAGCCACGGGGTGGCGAAGGTGTTGTCGACCACGAGCGGCACGCCGGCGGCATGCGCCGCCTCGGCCAGCGCGGCGAGATCGGCGACGGCGCCCGACGGGTTGCCGATGGTCTCGGTGTACACCAGCTTCGTGCGGTCGGTGATCGCCGCCGCGTAGTCGGCCGGGTCGTCGCTGCGGACGAACGTGGTGTCGATCCCGAGGCGGCGCAGCGTCACGTCGAACTGCGTGAGCGTTCCCCCGTAGAGCGCGGCGCTGGCCACGACGTGGTCGCCCGAGTCGGCCAGGGCCAGCACGGTGAGGAACTCGGCCGCCTGCCCGCTGGCCGTGGCCACCGCGCCGATGCCGCCCTCGAGGCTGGCCATGCGCTCCTCGAAGGCGGCCACCGTCGGGTTGGAGATGCGGCTGTAGATCGTGCCGTACTTCTGGAGGGCGAACAGGTCCGCCGCGTCGGCGGTGTTCTCGAAGACGAAGCTCGTCGACTGGTAGATCGGCACGGCCCGGGCGCCGGTGGCCGCGTCGGGTTGACCCCCCGCGTGCAGGGTGCGGGTGCGGAACCCCCACTCGTGGTCGCTCACGTCGCTCTCCTGGCGGCTGCCCTGCTCGGTCGCACCGCTGCGCTCACTGCGGCGACGCTAGTGCAGCCCCGGCGGGCGCCGGGCCCCGCTACTTGTGGAAAAAGAACGAGGCGACGCCCAGCACCGAGCCCACGAGGCCCAGGATCAGGCCGATGTTGGCCACCCCGGCGCCGGTGAGGCGGCGCTCCACCTCGTCGATGCGGTCACGGGCGCGGGTGCCGAAGAACAACGCCACCACGCCGGCCACCACGGAGAGGAGCCCGATGGGCCACACGAGCACGATGCTCACGACCCCGGCGACCGCCGAGATGAGCGCGTTGGGGTCGAACTTGGTCGGCGCGCCAGCGGCGGCGGCGGACAGCTCGGTCATCGTGTCGGTGTTGGCCACGGCTCCCCCGGGTTCGGGTCGTTCGGTTGCGGTCAGCGCTTCGGTGGTGTGACCGATGTCGCTTCCGGGTGGTCACGGTACACCGCCAACCGGTCGCGACGGAAGCGCTCGATCAGCCAGCGTCCGATGCTGGCGATGCCCCCCGGCAGCCGGAAGGTCAACAGCACGAGGGCGAGGCCGTAGATCACCCCGGCGGAGAAGCCGCCCCCGCCGCCGCGCCGCTCGAGGAGGGCGGGCAGCGCCACCATGATCGCCGCGCCGGGCACTGCGCCCAGGATCGAGGCCAGCCCGCCGAGCACCATCGCCGTGTAGAACTTGATCGACAACAGCATGTCGAAGCTCGACACGGCCACGAACTCGGCCTCGATGGCGAACAACGCGCCCCCCACCCCGGCGAAGGACGCGCTGGTGGCGAAGGTCAGCGTCTTGACCGCCTTCACGTTGATGCCGCTCACCGCCGCCGCGGTCTCGTTCTCGGAGACCGCCCGGATGGCCCGCCCCGCGGCGCTGGCCATGAGCCCGGCGGCGAGCACGAACATCAGCGCCCCGACCAGCACGACCACGCCGTGCTTCCAGATCCGCACCTCGGTCACGCTGAGGCCGGTCCAGTCCGGCGCCGGGAGCATGCGGCGCAGCGAGATGCCCGAGTTGCCCCGGGTCAGCCAGTCGAAGCGCTTGATCACGGTGGGGAACACCACCGAGATCGACAGCGTGATCAACGCCAGGTAGAGCCCCTTGATCCGCAGCGCGGGCAGGCCCACCAGCGCCCCGACCCCGAAGCAGAACACGGCGGCGCCGGCCACGCTCAACAGCGTGGGCCAGCCCCACCGGGAGAAGAACAGGGCGCAGGCGTAGGCCCCGAAGCCGAAGAAGGCGGAATGACCGAGCGAGATCAGCCCGCCGTAGCCGGTGAGCAGGTTGAGCCCGAGGATCGCCACCGCGTACGGCACGATCAGCGTGAACGTGTAGGCCGCGCTGCCCCGCAGCCAGAACGTGGGCGCCCAGGCCGCGACCATCAGGACCACGCCCAGCAGGATCCGGGCGGCCATCCGGCCGCGGCCGCCGTAGAACCGGTCGATCAGGCGGCGGGCCTCGTCGGCGTCGAGGGCGGCGGCGCCGGCGGGCGCCTCCGTCGGCCAGAGGCGTCTCACACCCGCTCCACCCGCCTCGTGCCGAAGAGCCCGGTGGGGCGCACGAGCAGGACCACCATGATCACCACGAGGGCGGTGACCAGGCTGAACTCCGAGCCGATGAAGCCCACGTAGCCGCCGATCATCGTCTGCGCGACGCCCACGAGGAGCCCGCCGAGGATGGCGCCGCCCGGGCTGTCGAGCCCACCGAGGGTGGCTGCGGCGAACGAGTAGATCAGCAGCCGGACCATCATGTTCGGCTCGAGCAGAACCGAGTTCGCCACGAGGCTGCCGGACAGCGCGCCGATCGCCGCCGCCAGGCCCCACCCGAGCATCACCGTGCGGCTCACCCGGATGCCCATCAACGCGCTCATCTCACGGTTGGACGACACCGCCCGGAACGCGAGCCCGATCTTGCTGTACCGCATGATCGGGTACAGCACGGCCAGCACCGCCAGGAGCGTGAGCCAGATGCCGAGCCGCTCCCAGCGCAGGCGGGCGCCGGCCACGAGCAGGTAGTCGTCCGGCTCGTTGGGGAACACCGACGGGAACGCCCGAGGGATCGGCCGCCACCACTGCTCGACCAGCGCGTTGATGGTGAGGAACACGCCCAGGCTGACCGACACCACCGCGATCGCGGATCGGCCCTCGAGCGGACGGATCACCGTCCGCTCCACGACCACCCCGAAGGCGAACGCGAACGCCATGGCCCCGAGGATCGACGCCCAGATGGGCCACGGCGTGCCGGGCAGGAGCGAGGCCAGCCCGGTGCCCTTCAGCACCGGCGACTGCGGCGTGTGCAGCACCAGCGCCACGTACGTGGCGAAGGTCGCCATCTCACCCTGCGCGAAGTTCAACAAGCCGGTCGAGCGGTAGATGATGACCAGCGCGAGCGCGAGGCTCCCGTAGATCGCCCCGTTGGTTATGCCGTCGAAGCATCGCTGGAGGAAGAGCTCCCAAGCCGCCAACGGATTCCCCCTCCCAGGCCGGCGGGCGCCTCACTCTAGGCTGCCCGCCCCCTGGGCCAGCAACGCGCGGCCGGCTGCGCCCCCGACGCCCTCAGCTGTCTCGGCACGCCTTGCCGTCCCACACGCAGGGCGGGGTCTTGCCGTTGAGGTCGATGATCTTGCCGAACGGCACGAGCGAGCCGACCTCTTGACCGGGATCCACCTTGTAGCGCTGGAGCTGGGTGGCCTCGATCATGAAGGCGTCCTTGGCGCCGTTCATCTCGCTCTTGATGCCGTCCACGTACCACGGGTTCTGGGCCGAGAGCGAACGGGCGGCGAGCATCAGGTTGGTGCGGGTGAGGCCGCCGGGAAGCTGCGCCGCCCGCTTCATGTTCTCCACGATCGGCCACGCGAACTGCAGGGCCGTGCCGTAGAAGTTGTTGTTGGTGTCGAGCCCCGCCTTGCCCATGATCTCCTTCACCTGCTTGACGGTGGCGTCGTCTTTCCACGCCGCGTCGGCGAGGTCCTTCGTGCCGCCGGTCAGCATCCAGCCGTTCGCCGCCTGGCCGGCCGGCTTGAAGAACGTGTTCACGTTGGCGCACGTGGACGACACGATCTTCTCCTTCGGCTTCCACGAGCTGCCGGCGAGGTAGGTGAAGGTCTGCGGGCAGGCGATGTTGCCGGCCATGATGATCATCACGTCGGCGTTGCTCGAAGCCAGGTTGGTGAGCTCGTTGGTCACGGTCGTGGCCAGGGGCTCGAAGGTCTCGTACTTCACCAGGCTCATGCCGTTGGCCTTGGCGAACTTCTCGAAGGTGTCCTTGTAGAGGATGCCGAAGTCGTTGTTCGCCACCAGCGCGGCCACCGTGGTGCCCTTGCCGTAGGCGTCGAGCAGGTACTGGCCCCACTGGATCGCCTCGGTGTTGTAGGCGAGCTGCAGCCCGGTGGTCCACGGGTGGTTCACGGGGTCGCCCCAGGCCGGGTGGCCGGTGGCCGAGCTGAGGTTGGGGATGCAGGCCTCGTTCATCTTGTCGTAGGTGGCCATCACGATCGGCGTGCCGAGCACCGAGTTGAACGCGAACACGTTGCCGGTCTCGACCAGCTCGTCGATGTTGGCCTTGCCGCGCGCCGCCTCGTAGCCGTCGTCCTTGTAGGCGAAGGTGATCTTCTTCCCGCCGATGCCGCCCTCGGTGGCGTTGATGTAGTCGAAGTACACCTTCTCGCCGGCCTGGATCTGTCCGTACGGCGCCACCGGGCCGGACAGGGCCGTGCTGGCGGCCAGGCGGATCTCGGTGTCGGTGATGCCGGCGGTGTCCTTCCAGTTGGCCGGGCACTTCGACAGGTCGAGCGTGAACCCGCTCGGGCCGGTCACCTTCTTGCCCTCGGTCTTCCAGGCGGCCGGGTCGGCGCCGGCCACGGTGTTGGGCAGGTTCACCGCGGCGCCGCTCGCGGGCGCCGCGCCGGGTTGGGCCGCCGGCGCCGCCGTGGTCTGGCCGGCCGAGTCGTCGGCGTCGCTGCCGCAGGCGCCGCCGGCGACGGCGACCGCCAGCGCGAGAACGGCCGAACGAGCGGTCTTGTGCATTGCGTCCCCCCAGATCTCTCTGCTCATCGAGCTCCGGGACCCGGCGAGAACATAGCCCGCCCGCGCGAGGGGTCGGCGCCGGCGGCCCGCCGGGGACCGCCGGCGCCGACCTCTAGGACAACGACTGGGCGACGCCCTCGGGGAGCGCGGTCAGTCGGGCTGGCAGGCCTTGCCGTCCCACACGCAGTGCGGGGTGGTCCCGTTCAGGTCGATCACCGCGCCGACGCTTTCGAAGGTGCCGTTGCTCGTGGCCGCGTCGAACTTGTAGGAGCGCCACACCGTGCCCTCGATGGGGAACGCGTCCTTCGAGCCGTTCGTCTCCCACTTGATGCCGTCGAGCAGGGCGGGATGCACGGCGGAATGGGAACGGACGGCGTTCAGGAAGTTCGTCCGGGTGAGGCCGCCCGACATCTGCGAGGCCCGCTTCAGGTTCTCGATCACCGGCCACGCGAAGGTCATGCCCTTGCCGGCGAAGCCGACGTTGTCGACGCCGCCGGCGGCGAGCGCGTCTTTCCAGAGCTTCATGCCCGGGTCGTTGGCGAACTGCGCGTCGGTCGAGTCCTTGTCCTGGCCGGCGTGGATCCAGCCGACTGCGCCCTCGCCGACCGACTTGTAGGCCGCCAGCGAGTTGCACGTCTGGGACACCATCTTCTCCTTCGGCCGCCAGGCGCTGCCCGAGATGTGCTGCATGGCCTGGATGCAGTAGGGCGAACCGGTCATGCCGATGAACACGTCGGCGTTCGTGGCGGCCAGCGTGGTCATCTCGTTGGTGACGTTCGGTGCGCTGCCCTCGTGGAAGACGATCTTCGAGACGACGAGGCCCTCCTCCTTCGCCGCCTTCTCGAACACCGACTTGTAGATCTGGCCGTAGTCGTTGTTCCAGGCGAGGCCGGCGATGGTCGCGCCCGCGCCGAACTTGTCCTTGATGTGCTTGGCCCACAGCCGGGCCTCGGTGTCGTACCCGAGCCAGGCGCCCACCGTCCACGGGTGATGGACCGGGTCCCCCCAGGCCGGGCTGGCCGAGATCGGGTACACGTTCGGCATGCACTGCTCGTTGAGCTTGTCGTACACGGCCACCCCGGTCGGGAAGCCGTGGTTGCCGGCCACGGCGAACAGGTTCCCCGTCTCCAACAGCTCGTCCATTCCCGCCTTGGCTCGGGCCGCCTCGTAGCCGCTGTCCTTGAAGTCGAACACGACCTTCTTGCCGGCGACGCCGCCTTCGGTCTTGTTGACGTAGTCGAAATAGGCCTTGGTCGAGAGCGCATAGGCGCCGTACGGAGCGGCCGAGCCGGAGAGAATGACGGTGGCGCCGATGCGGATCTCGGTGTCGGTGACGCCGCCGGTGTCCTTCCAGTTGGCCGGGCACTTCGACAGGTCGACCGTGAAGCCGCCGGGGCCGGTCAGCTTCTTGTCCTTCACGCCCCACGACGCCGGGTTCTCGCCGGCCACCGTGTTGGCGATGTTGCCGCCTGCGGCGGCGCCGCCGGCCGTCGTGGCGGAGGCGCCCGCCTTGGTCGTCTCGCTCGCCTCCTCGCCGCTGTCGCTGCCGCACGCGGCGGTCACGGCGCCAAGGGCGATGAGCGCTGCGCCGGCGCGCAGCAACGCAGGTCTTTTCATGCTGATGGCTCTCCCGGGTCCCGAAGTGCTGCACGGAGCACGCCCACGTGCAGCTGCCGCCCCCAACTGGCGACGGGCCAGAATCTAGCGGGGGACGCGGCGAAGAGGGCGCCGGCGCGAACGGGCCGGCTGGGCCCGGGGCGCACCCCGGCCCCGTCGGCCGCACACCCGGTCGAGCGCGTCAGCTCTCGTTGCAGAGCCGGCCGTCCCACACGCAGTTCGGCGTCTTGCCGTTCTGCTCGATCGGCTGACCGACCGGCTTGAACGTGCCCACGTCTTGACCGGGCTGGATGTCGTAGTTGATGAACTGCGACCCCTCCACGTAGTAGGCGTCTTTCGCCCCGTTCACCTCGAACTTGATCCCGTCGAGGTAGCCCGGGTGCGCCGTGCTGAACGAGCGGGCGGCCAGCATCAGGTTCGTGCGGTTGAGCCCGCCGGGGAGCTGCGCCGCCCGCTTGAGGTTCTCCACCATCGGCCAGGCGAAGTTCCAGCCGTTGAACAGCTGAGACTGCGCCGGGTCGAGGCCCGCCTTCGTGAGCTGCTCCCGGGCGAGCTTCACGAACGGATCGTTCTGCATGGCGGGGTCGTTCACGTCCTTGATGCCGCCGGCGGCGATCCAACCGCCTGCGTTCTGCCCCGCCGGCTTGAGGAAGTTCAAGCCCTGGCAGGTGGCCGAGTACAGCTTGAGCTTGGGCCGCCACGTGCTGCCCGCCAGCGCGTTGAACCCCTGAGTGCAGTACCCCGAGGTGGTCATGAGGATGGCCACATCCGCGTTGGTGGAGGCCAGCGTGGTCAGCTCGTTCTGCACGTTCGGCGCGGCGGGGTCGTGCAGCTCGTGCTTCACGAAGTTCAGGCCGTTGTCCTTGGCAAACTTCTCGAACGCGTTGCGGTACGACTGGCCGAAGTCGTTGTTCATCACCAGCGCCGCCACGGTGGCCCCTTTGCCCAGCGTGGACAGGATGTACTCGCCCCACAGGATGGCCTCGGTGTTGTAGGCCAGCTGCAGCCCGGTGGTCCACGGATGGTTCACCGGATCCCCCCACGCCGGGTGCCCGGTGGCCGAGAACAGGTTCGGCAGGCAGGCCTCGTTCATGGCGTCGTAGGTGGCCATCACGATCGGGGTGCCGAGCACCGAGGAGAAGGCGAACAGGTTCCCCGTCTCGATCAGCTCCTGCACGTTCTGCTTTCCCCGAGCCGCCTCGTAGCCGTCGTCCTTCGTCAGCAGCGTGATCTTCTTGCCGCCGACTCCGCCCTCGGTGGCGTTGACGTGGTCGAAGTAGTTCTTCTGCCCGACGGCGATCTGGCCGAACGCCGCCTGCGGGCCGCTCTGGGCGGAGGTGAGGCCCAGGCGGATCTCGCTGTCGGTCACGCCGTCGCCGTTCTTCCAGCGTGACGGGCACTTCGTGAGATCGATCGCGAACCCCGAGGGCCCGGTGACCGACTTTGCGTCGGTCTTCCACTCCGCGGGATTGAGCCCTGGCGTGGTGTCCTCGAGCGTCGCCGAGCCGCCCGGCGCGCTGGTGGTCGCGCCGGCCCCGCCGCCTTGCGTCGTGGTCGGCGACGCCTCGTCGTCCCCGTCGCTGCCGCACGCCCCGGCCGTCATCGCCACCACGAGCGCACCGCTGAGGAGCCGTCCCCACGCGCGTCTGTTCATCGCACCCATCCCGTTCGGAACCCGCTGGAACACAAGGTCGACGCGCCGGCCGGCGTCGCCGGCGAGTCAACCTGAGCGGCCGTGCACCGGTACCGAGGCCAGGAGGGGCGGTCGGCGGCTCTGTACCCGCCGCCCGCCAGCGGTAAACGCGGGGCGCCGCTTCAGCAGGTCTTGCCGTTCCAGGGGCAGGGCGCGGTCTGGCCGTCGAGGTCGATCGGCTTGCCGAACTTGCGGTGGGCGCCGGCCTCCTGGCCGGGGGCGATGGAGTACTTGGTGAGCTGCGCGCCCTCCACCGGATAGGCGTCGAGGTTGCCGTTCGTGGCGAAGCGGATGCCCTTGAAGCCCATCGGATGCTCGGTGTTCAGCGAGCGGGCGGCGAGCATCACGTTCGTGCGGGTGAGCCCGCCGGCGAGCTTGGCCGCGTTGCGCAGCACCTCGGCGGCGCCCCACGCGTACCACCAGCCGTTGCCGAGCTGACTCGAGTTCGGGTCGAGGTTCGCCTTGGCCAGCTGCGCCTTGGCCGCCTTCACGAACGGGTCGCCCTGCTCCTCGGGGTCCGACACGTCCTTCATCGAGCCGGCGATGATCCAGTCGGCCCCCGCCGCGCCCGCCGGCTTGAAGTAGGTCTGGATGCCCGAGCAGGTCTGCGACACGTACTTGAGCTTGGGCTTCCACGTGGACTCGGCCAGCGCCTTGAACGCCTGCGTGCAGTACGTGGAGGTCGTCATGAGGATCACCGCGTCGGCGTTGGTCGAGGCCAGCGTGGTCAGCTCGTTGGTCACGTTCGGCGCCGCCGGGTCATGGGTCACCACCCGCAGCAGGTTCAGCCCGTTGGCCGCCGCGTACCGTTCGAACTCCGCCCGGTAGGTGGCGCCGAAGTCGTTGTTCATGGCCAGCGCGGCCACGGTGGCGCCGCGGCCCAGGGTCTCGGAGAGGTGCGCCCCCCAGATCTGCGCCTCGGTCGAGTACGGCAGGAAGCTGCCCATCACCCACGGGTGGTTCACCGGGTCCCCCCACGCGGGATGGCCGGAGGAGACCATCAGGTCGGGGATGCAGGCGTCGTTGATCGTGTCGTACGTGGCGAGGTTGGCGGGCGTGCCGGCCAGCGTGGCGAACACGAACGGGTCGGCGGTCTCGAGCAGCTCGGCCACGTTGGAGGTGGCCCGCGCCGCCTCGTACCCGTCGTCCTTCGTGATCAGCGTCAGCCGCTTGCCGGCCACCCCGCCTTCGGTCTCGTTCACGTAGTCGAAGTAGTTCTTCATGCCGGTGACGATCTGGCCGAACGGGGCCAGCGAGCCGGACTGCACGAAGCTCTGCGCCACCCGGATCTCGTTGTCGACGAGCCCGGCGGTGTCGCTCCACTTGGCGGGGCACGCCGAGAGGTCGGCCCGGAACCCCGCGGGGCCGACGAGGGTCTTCTCCTTCACCCCCCAGGTGGCCGGATCGCTCGACCCGGCCGCCGGCGCCGTCTTGGCGCCCGGCGCGCCCGCAGGCGATGCCTCCTCCGCGTTCGACGACCCGCATGCGCCGGCCAGCACCGCCGCCGCCAGCAGCGCCGACGCGGCCCGCCCCCGCCGCTGTGTCTCCGCCATGATGTTCTTCCTCTCGGCGACCGCACCGCCCCAGCCCCGGACCCGTCCACCACCGAGGCTAACGGCCCTCCGGCGATCCCGCTCAGTACTCCCGGCAGGCCTTGCCGTCCCACGCGCAGTTCTTGGTGGCGCCGTTGAGGTCGATCACCCGGCCGATGCGCTCGTAGGCGCCCACGGTCTGGCCCTCGCCCATCCGGTACTGCTGGAGCTGCGCCGCCTCCACCGTGAACGAATCCTTGTTGCCGTTCTGCACGAATCGCACCCCGTCGATGAAGAGGGGGTTCTGCCAGTCCATCGAGCGGGTGGCGAGCATGACGTTGGTGCGGGTGAGGCCCCCGGGCAGCCGGGAGGCGTTGCGCAGGATCTCGACCGCGCCCAGCGCGTTCCACCAGCCGTTGCCGTGCTGGGAGTTGCCCGGGTCCAGGTTGGCGGCGGCCAGCTGCTCCCGCACCAGCTTCACGGTCGGGTCCTCGGCGTAGGCCCGGTCGGCGAGGTCCTTCGCGCCGGCCGCCACGATCACGCCGTTCGCCGCCCGGCCCGCCGGCTTCAGGTAGGTCTGCACCGCGCCGCAGGTCTGCGAGAGGAAGGTGAGCTTGGGCCGCCAGGTGCTCTGCTCGATCGCCGAGAGCGCCTGGCTGCAATACGTGCTGCTGGTGGCGGCGAGGAACACGTCGGCGTTGGTCGAGGCGAGCGTAGTGAGCTCGTTCGAAACGCTGGGCGCAGCCGGGTCGTGGCCCGCCGTTCGCACCAGGCTGAGGCCGTGGGCGGCGGCCTGGGCCTCGAAGCTCGTTCTCATCGAGGCGCCGAAGTCGTTGTTCATCTGCAGCATCGCCACGGTGGCGCCGGGCCCGAGCGCGTCGAGGATGTGGCGGCCCCACAGCGCGGCTTCCGTGGGGTAGGCGAGGATGCTGCCGCTCACCCAGGGTCGGTTGAGCGGGTCGCCCCACGCCGGGTGACCCGATCCGACGAGCAGGTCGGGCACGCAGCTGTCGTTGATCCGGTCGTAGGTGGCGAGGTTGTTCGAGGTGGAGCCGTTGGCGGAGAAGGCGAACACGTTGCCCGCGGCGAGCAGCTCCTCGACGTTGTCCTTCGCCCGCGCCGCCTCGTACCGGTCGTCCTTCGTGATCAGCGTCACCCGCCGGCCGCCGATGCCGCCCTCGGTGGCGTTCACGTAGTTGAACGCCGCGGTCATGCCTGACACCACGGCGCCGAAGGGGGCCAGCGGGCCCGACAGCACGTAACTCTGACCGATCCGCACCTCGGTGTCGGTGAGGCCGGCGGTGTCGCTCCACTTGGCGGGGCAGTCGGCGAGGTCGATCGTGAAGCCGGCCGGCCCCACCACCAGCTTGGAGTCGGGCGCCTCGCCGCCCGGCGCGGGCGCCGCGGCGTTCGACGGCGGCGGCCCGCCAGAGGCGGCCGCCGACGGGCCGGGACCTTCACCCGTGCAGGCGGCCGCCGCCAAGCCCAGGGCCGTCAACCCCGCGCCCCATCGCCGCGCCCGCAGACCTCGGTGCGTTTCGCCCACGTCGCGTTGGACCCTACCCGGGGCGTGGCCGTCTCCCACAACACGCCGGAACGACCCGCTCAGCTGCGGGCGCAGGCCGTCCCGTCCCAGGGGCAGGCCCCGGTGGCGCCGTTGCCGTCGTACACCTTGCCGAACGGCGAGTGCAGGCCGACGCCCGCGCCGGCGGGGGCCGAGTAGCGCACGAAGCGGGCGCCCTCCACCGGGTACGGGTCGGCCCGGCCGTCGGATTCGTACACCACCCCGTCGCGGATCATCGGGTGCGCGCCGCGGGCCGAGCGGGCCGCCAGCATCACGTTGGTGCGCGAGAGGCCGCCCGAGAGGGCCGCCGCCCGCTTGAGCGTGTCGACGACCGTCCACCCGTACAAACCCCAGCCGGCGCCCAGCTCACTGGCCCCGCCCGCCAAGCCCGCCCGCTCCAGCCCGGCGCGCGCCTCGGCGAGGAACGGGTCGGTGCTCAGCGCCGGGTCGGCGACGTCCTTCGCCGAGCTGGTCCAGGCCCAGCCGACCCCGGCGGCGCCGACCGCGGCGAAGTTCGCCGGGATGGACTGGCAGGTGGCCGACACCAGCCGCTCCTTGGGCCGCCATGAGCTGGCCGCCAGGGCGGCGAACGCCTGCGGGCAGAACGACGCGGTGGTCATCAGCACGGCCACGTCGGCGTTGGTGGCCGCCAGCGCGGCCACGTCGCCGGCGATGTTGGGCGAGGCCGGGTCGTGGGTCACGAAGCTGACCCGCAGGCCGAGCCGCGCCGCCTCCAGCTCGAAGGCCGCCTTGTAGATGAAGCCGAGCTCGTCGTTGAGCACGAGGGCGGCCACCGTGGTGGTCGGGCCGTAGGCGTCGGCCAGGTAGCGCACCCAGAGCTGCGCCTCGGTGGTGAGCGGCAGCGTCGGGCCGGCCGCGGTCCACGGGTGGAACACGGGGTCGCCCCACGCCGGGTGGTTCGACGCCGGGAACAAGTTGGGGGCGCACGCCTCGTTCACTCGGTCGTTGGTGGCCATCGCGACCCTGGTGCCGACCACGCCGGTCAGGGCGAACACGTTGCCCCGCCCCAGCAGGCTGTCGACGTTGACCCGGGCCTCGGCGGGGTCGTAGTAGTCGTCGTGGGCCACGAGCGTGAGCTTGCGGCCGGCGACGCCGCCCTCCGAGGCGTTCACGTGGTCGAAGTACGCCTTCATTCCCGCGCCGAGCTGGCCGAGCGCGGCGAAAGCGCCGGTCCGCGGGTAGGTGAGGCCGAGGCGGATCTCCTTGTCGGACAGGCCCGCCGTGTCGCTCCAGCCCCGCGGGCAGCGGCCGAGATCGATCTCGAAGCCGGCCGGGCCGACCAGCCGCCCGTCCCGCACCCCCCAGGAGGCCTCTCGGGCGATGGTGGTGCTGGGCGCCGGCGGCGCGGGCGCGCTCGTGACGGTCGCCTCGGGCGTAGAGGCCTTCAGCGCCGACTCGTCGACCCCAATCGGCGCGGGGGCGATCGCCGGGCGCTGCTCCGCCAGCCCGCCGGAGCACGCGACGGCCACGAGCGCGACGAGTGTGGCCAGCCCGACCCCGATCGACCGTTGCAGCAGCATCACCCGTCCCGTTCGCCGCCGATCCGGCGCCGTCGCCGCCACGCTATCCAAGCTGGTCCGGCCGCTGGGTGATGCCGCTGCGAGCCCGGACGCGAACGACGGGCCGCCCCGCATGTGCGGAGCGGCCCGTCGCGCCCGATCCAGGAGCCGGCGGAAGCCGGGTTACACCTCGGCGGCCACGGTCGGCACGCCCGCCGTCGGCGACGCCGTGAGCGCCTCGCCGGCTGTGATCTTGGGCGGAACCGGCCGCACCACGAACAGGTAGTTCCACACCCGCTTGATCCCGGCCACGATCCCGCCGGGCATCACGAACGTGAGCACGATGAGGAGCAGACCGAAGAACAGCGGACCGAGAGCGGCGACTGGGCCCTTGCCCGGCAGGCTCTCGACCACCCGGATGTTCGATGTTCGCCATGGCACGAACACCATCAGGAGCCCAGCCGGTATGGCGCTCTCGAGCGTGCCGACGCCTCCCACCACCAATCCGGCCAAGAGCAGGATGGCGAGGCCGAGGTTGAAGTCCGTATCAGCCGACACGAACTTCACCTCCATCAGGTACATGATCCCGGCCACGGCGGCGAAGCCGGCGCTGACCCCGAAGGTCATCGTCTTGTACAACGGCAGGTTCACGCCGCTGACGGCAGCTCCTGTCTCGTTGTCACGAATGGCGATGATCGCTCGGCCCGGACGGCTCTTGATGAGGTTGCGGGCCACCCAGATGGACCCGGCGAGGAACGCCAGGTTGATGTAGTAGACGTAGAACTCCTGGTTGTCGATCCCAGGCATCCAGCCGAGCCACTCGGGAGCGATGATCTTCTCCCGGACCTTCTTGCCGTTGGCGCCGCCGGTGAACTCACCGACCGTGAGCTCGCCGCCGTAGAAGCCCGGCACCTTCACCTCCATCTTCAAGATGGTGGGGAAGGTCACGGCCAAGGACAGCGTGACGACCGCTAGGTACAACCCTTTGATGCGCAAGGACGGTATGCCCAGGATCACGCCGGCCACGAAGCAGGCGAGGATGGCGATCGGCAGCGTCTGCCAATAGTCCCAGTTGAAGTCCTGCACCAGGATGGCCCCGATGTAGGCCCCCATGCCCATGAATGCGCTGGTGCCGAGGGACAGCAGGCCCGAGTAGCCGATGATCAGGTTGAGCCCGATCACCGCCACCATGAACGCCATGGCCTTGGTGAACTGGCCGACGCGGAAGTCCTCGTTGAAGTGCGGCAGCCAGATGGCGAAGCCCGCGATCAACAGCCCGAAGACCAGGCGGTAGATCTTGTGCGCCGCACTGCCCTCGTCCATGACGAGCAGTGCATGGTTCTGCTTCATACGCGCTCCACCCTCGCAGTCCCGAACAGTCCGGCGGGCTTGAACAACAGCACGACCAAGATCACGACGAACGCCGTGGCCAGGCTGAGCTCCGAGCCGATGAACGACACGTAGCCCACCACCAAGCTCTGGATCCAGCCCACGATCAGCCCGCCGATGACGGCGCCGACCGGGCTGTCCAGCCCGCCGAGGGCGGCGGCGGCCAGGGCGAAGATGAGCAGCCGGAACATCATGTTCGGCTCGAGCAGCACGTTGCTCGCCACCAGCGAACCGCCGAGGGTGCCGATGGCCGAGGCGAGCGCCCAGCCGAACATCAGCGTGGAGCCGACCTTGATGCCGACCAGCTCGCTCGACTCCAGGTTCGACGACACCGCCCGGAACGCCAGGCCGATCTTGGTCTTGTTGAGCAGGAGGAACAGCACCACGAGCACGGCGGCGATCGTGGCGGCCCGCCCGATTGTCGTGTACTTGAGCTGCGCCTGCCCGATCTGCACCAGGTCGCCCTGCTTGGAGGGGAACGGCGCCGGGAACCGGTACGGGTCATACGCCCAGATCTTGCCGGCGACGGCGTTGATGATCTGGAAAAGGCCCAGCGTGATGATGACGATCGGCAAGTGGTTCCGAGGGTCGAACGGGCGGATCAAGGTCCGCTCGATCAGCGCGCCGGCGCCCGCCGAGAGCACCATGGCCACGGCGATGCCGAGGAAGACCGGCAGGCCTTGCTCGACCGCGAACACATACGCCATGAACGTGCCGAGCGTGGCCAGCTCGCCCTGGGCGAAGTTGATCAGCGTCGTGGCCTTGAAGATGATGACCAGCGACAGGGCGATGGCCGCGTAGATCACGCCGTTGTCCAGGCCGTCGAACACTCGCTGCAAGAACAGCGAGAACCCGCCAAGGCCTTTCGACTTGGTGGCCTCGTCGGCAGCCTGCGCCAACACGCCGGCGACGCCGAGAAGAGCGCTCATTCGGGCTCACCCCCCTGGGTTGATTGGTGCGCGTTGAGTATCACTGCCGCCTCCTAGTAGCCGAGGTACGCCTTGCGCACGTTCTCGTCGTTGCGGAGCTCCTCCGAGGAGCCGGACAGCACGATCTCGCCTGCTTCGAGCACGTAGGCCCGGGAGGCGACGGCGAGGGCGAGGCCGGCGTTCTGCTCGACGATGAACATCGTCGTGCCCTCGGTCTTGTTCAGGTCGCCGATCACCTGGAACAGGTTCTCGATGATCAGCGGCGCCAGACCGAGCGAGGGCTCGTCGAGCAGGAGGACCTTCGGCCGCGACATCAGGGCCCGGGCCACGGCCAGCATCTGCTGCTCGCCGCCCGAGAGGCTGCCGGCCAGCTGGCTGCGCCGCTCCCGGAGCCGGGGGAAGGTGTCGAACCACTTCTCGATGTCGTCCTTCACCTCGCGGTCCTTGCGGGTGAAGGCGCCGCACATCATGTTGTCCATGACCGAGAGCTCGGGGAAGGTGCCCCGGCCCTGGGGCACGTGGGCCACGCCTCGGCGGACAATGTCCGCCGTGTTGCGCCCGACCATCTCCTCACCGTCGAGCTTGAAGCTGCCCTTGGTGCTGAGCTGGCCGCACATGGCCCGCAGAGTGGTGGTCTTGCCGGCGCCGTTGGCCCCGAGGATGACCACCACCTCGCTCTTGTTCACGTAGAAGTCGATGCCGTGGAGCACCTGCACCGGCCCGTAGGAGGCGTGCAGGCCGCGTATCTCGAGAAGGTGCGAGCCGTTGCCCGTGTTCATCCGACGCTCGCTCCCAGGTAGGCCTCGATAACGGTCGGGTTCTGCTGCACCTCGACGGGGGTGCCCTCGGCGATCTTCTTGCCGAAGTCGAGCACGACCACATTGTCGGAGATGCCCATGACCATCGCCATGTGGTGCTCCACGAGCAGCATCGTCAGCCGGTGCCGGTCGCGCAGCTCCTTCAGCAGGTCGCCGAGCTGGTCGACCTCCTGGTGCGTGAGGCCCGACGCCGGCTCGTCGAGCATCAGCAGGCGGGGGTCGCCCACGAGGGCCCGCGCCAGCTCGATGCGCTTCATCGTGCCGTAGGGCAGACCGGCCGCCGGGTGGAACGCCACGTGCGTGAGCCCCACCTCGGCCAGCGCAGCGTACGACCGCTCGCGCAGATCGCGCTCCTCCTTGCGGACGCCGATGCGCAGCATCGCCTTCGCGAACGTGGTCTTGGTCCGGCTGTGATCGCCGACCATGACGTTCTCGAGCACGGTCATGCCTGGCCAGAGGGCCAGGTTCTGGAACGTGCGGAATACCCCGACACGAGAGATGCCGTGCGGGGGCATCTTCAACAGGTCGCGCCCGTCGTACGTGATGGACCCCTCAGTGGGGTCGTAGATCCGGCTGACGACGTTGAACATCGTCGTCTTGCCGGCGCCGTTGGGACCGATGAGCCCGCAGATGTCGCCTTCCTCGATGGTGAACGTCAACCCATCGAGAGCGACGATGCCGCCGAAGCGCACCGTGATGTCCTTAACCTCCAGCAGCGCCACCCGTCCCGCTCCCTCCACTCCCCCTCTAGACTGCACCAGACGAAGCGCCGACCGGACGGCCCGGGCGCTCCAGGCGTGACGGATGTCACGACCACGCCGCAAGCTAGGCAGTCAGTAACGCGTTGTCAAGATCGCCCGGCGGGCCGGTCGACCCGCGCGTCGATCGTCTCACACGCACCGGTGGAGGCCCGGCGCCAGAGGCTGGATCAGCGGTACAACGCGTCGATCTCGGCGGTGAAGCGGGCGAGCACGCCGCGGCGCTTCAGCTTGGAGGTCGGGGTCAGCAGATCGCTGTCGGGCAGCCACTCCTGGCCGAGGATGGCCAGCCGCTTCACCCGTTCGGCGTTGTTGAACGGGGCCATCACCTGCTCGAGGTCGGCGTGGATCTCGGCCACGAGGTCCGGGTGGGCGGCCAGCGCGTCGAGGTCCTCGGCGGAGGCGCCGTGCTGGGCCGCCCACGCACGCGCCGCGTCGGGGTCGAGCACGACCAGCGCGGCGACGAAGGGCCGGCTGTCGCCCACGGCCATGGCCTGGCCGACCAGCGGGATCATCTTCAGCGCCGCCTCGAGGTTGGCCGGGCTCACGTTCTTGCCGCCCGCGGTGATCAGCAGCTCCTTCTTGCGGTCGACGATGCGGAAGTAGCCGTCGTCGTCGAGCTCGCCGATGTCGCCCGAGTGCAGCCAGCTCTCGGCGTCGACCGTCTCGGCGGTCTTGGCCGGGTCGTCGAGGTAGCCGGCGAACACGTTGCCGCCCCGGCACACGATCTCGCCGTCGGCCTCGAGTCGCACCTCGCAGCCGGGGATGGCCCGGCCCACCGTGCCCGGCTTGGGCCGGCGCGGCGACCAGGTCATCGGGCCCGAGCTCTCCGACATGCCGTAGATCTCCGACAGCGGCACGCCGATGGCCCGGAACCACGCCAGGATGTCGGGCGGGATCGGCGCCGCGCCGGTGATCGCCGCCTCCACCTGGTCGAGCCCCACGCGCTCGCGCACCACCGAGAACGCCACCGCGTCGAGGAACTGCCAGAGCTCGGTCTCCTCCTGGGTGGCCCGGCCCCAGGTCATGGCCTCGACGAGGGGGAGCGCGGCGGCCACCCCCTCGTCGAACTTCTGCTTCTTCTCCGGCTCGGCGGCCAGCGCCGCGTTGATGCCGGCGTAGAGCTTCTCCCAGACCCGGGGCACGCCGAAGACCACGTTGGGCCGCACCTCGACCAGGTAGGGCAGCAACAGCGTCGGCTCCGGGCAGGTGGTGACCTCGTACGCGAAGAACGCCTGCTGGTAATGGCTCGTGACCCGCTCGGCGATGTGGGCCATCGGCAGGTAGGACACCAGGCGCTTGCCGGCCGGGTCGCCCAGCTCGAGCTCCGCGAAGCACTCGTACAGGGACTCGATGGTCCAGGCGACGTTGCGGTGCGTGATCATCACGCCCTTCGGCGGGCCGGTGGTGCCCGACGTGTAGATCACGGTGGCGAGGTCGTCGGGCGAGACGGCCTCGGCCGCGGCCTCGAGGTCGAGCGGGTCGTGGGCCGCCAGCTCGGCCCACGCGCCGACGCCCTCGCCGGGCGAGTCGACGTCGAGGGCGACGAGCCGCTCCAGGCCGGGCAGCTCGGCCCGGACCGAGAGGAAGCGGTCGAGGAACGCGCCCTCCACCACGGCGGCGCGGGCGCGGCTGTGACCGGCGAGGTAGGCGACCTGCTCGGCGGAGGACGAGTTGTAGATCGAGATCGGCGTGGCGCCGCAGAAGAGGGCAGCGAGGTCGGCCACGTGGAACTCGGGCCGGTTGCGCAGCATCAGCACCACCCGATCGCCGGGCCCCACGCCGAGCGCCTGCAGGCCGGCGGCGGCCCGAGCGGTGGCTTCGGCCAGCTCGCTGAAGCTCATGGCGGCCCACTCGCCGGCCGGGTCCTTCCAGCGCAGCGCCGTGCGCCCGCCGTGGGTGCGGACCGTGTCGATGAAGGCGCGGGGGATGGTGCGCCCGGCCACCCGGGCGTGCAGCTCGTCGTTCGTCGTCACGGCGGATCGATCTCTTTCGGTGGGAGCGGGTTCAGCCTGGCGGGCCCGGGTTCGGTCAACGCCTAGCTTGGCGCCGTGCAGGGCGTTCTCATCGTCGACGCCGTGCGCACCCCGTTCGGGGGGCGCAACGGCGCGCTGTCCGGCTGGCACCCGGCCGAGCTGGCCGCCCGCTGCACCGCCGCGCTGCTCGAACGCACCGGCCTGCCCGGCGACGAGGTGGACGACCTGCTCCTCGGCTGCGTCACGTGGGCCGGCGCGCAGAGCTTCAACGTGGCCCGCACCGCGGCGCTCGCCGCCGGCCTGCCCCTGCGCACGCCCGGCGTCACGCTCGACCGCCAGGGCGCCTCCGGCCTCAGCGCGCTGGCGCTCGGCGCCGCCGCGGCCGCGGCCGGCCAACTCGGCGTCGCCGTGGTGGGCGGCGTGGAGGTGACGAGCGTCGCGCCCCCCGGCGCGTCGGTGGGGGTGGGGTTCGGCTCGCCGTTCCCGCCCGCGGTCGCCAACCGCTTCCACGCCGAGGGGGGCCTGGTCCCGCCCGGGCCGGCGGCCGAGCTGCTGGCGGCGAGCGCCGGCCTCTCCCGGGAGGCGCTCGACGCGTACTCGCTCGACAGCGTGCAGCGGGCAGCGAGGGCGCAGGCCGAGGGCCGCTTCGTCGGGCAGCTCGTGGCGCTCGGGGCGCGCCGGCGCGACCCCGACACCGGCGAGGTGCGCGAAGGCCCGGGCCCCGCGCTCGACGAGGGCGTGGCGCAGAGCGGCGGCCGGGACGCCGCCGCCTTCGCCGCCGCGAAGCCCCTCTACCCGGACGGCGCCCTCGTCACGGCGTTGAATGCCGCCCCCCTGGCCGACGGCGCCGCGGCG
>JBJXGF010000211.1:0-11382 GCA_046153015.1 Acidimicrobiales bacterium
ACCGCCGGGGCCACCATCGCCAGGGGTGTGCCCACGGCCACGGTCTCGCCGACGGGCACGAGGATCTCGGCGATCACGCCGGCCTCGAAGATCTCGGCCTCGATGTCGGCCTTCTCGGTGTCGATCACGGCCACGACGTCGCCTCGGCGCACCGCGTCGCCCGGCGCGACCAGCCACTCGACGACGGTGCCCTGCACCATGTCGGCGCCCAACGACGGCATGCGGTACTCCCCCACCGATCACACCCGGTGCTCGACGAGGGCCCGCGCCGCCGCCGCGACGGTCGCCGTCTGGGGAAGGGCCGCGTCCTCCAGGTGCTTCGCGTACGGGATCGGCGCCTCCACCGTGCAGACGCGCTGCACGGGGGCGTCGAGCTCGTAGAACAGCTCCTCGGTGAGCCGGGCGGACACCTCGGCGGAGAGCGACCCGGACCGCCAGCCCTCATCGACCACCAGCGCCCGGTGGGTGCGCGAGACGGACTCGAAGATCGTCCGGTCGTCCAGCGGGCGCAGCGTCCGCAGGTCGATCACCTCGGCCTCCACCCCGCCGGCGGCCAGCTCCTCCGCGGCGGCGAGCACCTTTGGCAGCGAGCCCCCGTAGGTGACGATCGACAGGTCGCGGCCCGGCCGGCGCACGGCGGCGCGGTCGATGTCGACCGCCGTGTCCGACTCCACCTCGCCGGTCATGGGGTACAGCCCGCCGTGCTCGAAGATCAGCACCGGGTCGGGGTCCTCGAGCGCGGTCTGCAGCATGCGCCGGGCGTCGGTGACGGTGGCCGGCGCCACCACCCGCAGGCCCGGGATGTGCGCGTACCAGCCCTCGAGGCTGTGCGAGTGCTGCGCGGCGAGCTGGCGGCCGGCGCCGGTGGTCATGCGGATCACGAGCGGAACGGGGAGCTGCCCGCCGGACATGTGGAGCAGGGTGGCCGCGTTGTTCATGATCTGGTCGAGGGCCAGCAGGCTGAAGTTCACGGTCATGATCTCGACGATGGGCCGCAGCCCGCCGAGGGCCGCGCCGATCCCGGCGCCCACGAAGGCCGACTCCGACAGCGGCGTGTCCCGCACCCGCTCGGGGCCGAACTCCTCGAACAAGCCCATCGACACTGCGAAGCAGCCCCCGTAGGCGCCGACGTCCTCCCCCATGAGGAACACCCGCTCGTCGCCGGCCAGCGCCTCCCGCAGGGCCTCGCGCATCGCCTCCCGGTAGGTGATGCTCATCGCGGCCGCCAGGCAGACGCGCTCGACCGGTCGGAGAGCACCCAGCGGGTCAGCTCCTCGACCGGCGCCGGCGTGCCGGCTTCGGCGAAGGCCACCGCGTCGTCCACCTCGGCGTTCGCCGCCGCGTCGAGCTGCGCGAAACCGGCGGCGTCGAGCGCGCCCTGCTCGGCCAGCGCGGCGGCGAGCGAGTCGATCGGGTCCTTCTGCCGCCAGCGCTCCACCTCCTCCTTCGGGCGGTAGCGCTCGGGGTCGTACATGGAGTGGGCCCGGAAGCGGTACGTCCGCAGCTCGAGGAAGGCCGGCCCACCGCCGTTGCGAACGCCCTCCACCGCCTTCGTCGCGGCGGCCGCCACCGCCGGGGCGCTCATCCCGTCGACCGGCCAGGCGGGGATCTCATAGGCGGCGGCCTTGAGCGCGAGGTCGGTCTCGGACTCGGAGCGGGCGAGCGCGGTGCCCATCGCGTACAGGTTGTTCTCGCAGCAGAACAGCACCGGCAGCCGCCACAGGGCGGCGAGGTTGAGCGACTCGTGGAACTCGCCCTCGGCCATGGCGCCCTCGCCGAAGAAGCAGACAGCCACGGCGTCGGACGCGATGCCGCCGGTTGCGCCCGGCGGACGGAGCTTGGCGGCCAGCGCCAGACCCACCGCCAGCGGCAGCCCGCCGGCCACGATGGCGTTTCCGCCGTAGAACCCGGCGGCGGCGTCGAAGAGGTGCATCGAGCCGCCCCGGCCCCGGCAGACGCCCTCCTGGCGGCCGAACATCTCGGCCATGATCGCCCGGGCCGGCACACCCCGCGCCAGCGCGTGACCGTGCTCCCGGTAGGTCGACACCACGGCGTCCTGGGGC
This sequence comes from Acidimicrobiales bacterium, assembly GCA_046153015.1. Lineage (GTDB taxonomy): Bacteria > Actinomycetota > Acidimicrobiia > Acidimicrobiales > CAIXPF01 > JBJXGF01. The sequence continues at coordinate 2,064 of JBJXGF010000211.1, forward strand.
GCCAGGGCGGACATCACTCCCGAGGCCACCGCCTCCTCGCCCACGTAGAGGTGGAGGAAGCCGCGGATCTTGCCGGCCGAGTACAGCTCCACGCAACGCTCCTCGAAACGGCGGATGCGCAGCATCACCGAGAGCAGCTCGACCGGGCCAGCGCTCATGCCCCGGTCTCCAACGCGGAGGTGTCGCCCTCGGGCAGGCCGAGCTCGCGGGCCCGCAGCAGGCGGCGCATGACCTTGCCGCTGCGGGTCTTGGGCAGCGCGTCGGCGAACGCGATCTCCCGGGGCGCCACGGCGGGGCCCAAGCGCTGGCGGGCGAGCCGGAGCACGTCGCGGCGCAGCGCGTCGTCGCCGGCCAGGCCGGCCTTGAGCACGACCACCGCCTTGATCACCGCGCCCGCCACCGGGTCGGGCTTGCCGAACGCGGCGGCGTCGGCCACCGCCGGGTGCTCGCGCAGCGCCGACTCGACCTCGAAGGGCCCGATCAGGTGCCCGGCCGTCTTGATCACGTCGTCGGCCCGGCCGACGAACCAGAACCAGCCGTCGGCGTCGCAGGACGCCAGGTCGCCGGTGCTGTACCAGTCGCCCACGAAGCAGCGGCGGTACCGCTCCTCCTCGCCGAGGTAGCCGCGGAACATCGACGGCCAGCCGGCCCGCAGCGCGAGCATCCCGACCGCGCCGGGCTCGGTGAGCGGCCGGGGAGCGCCCTGCGCCGCGCCCACCACCTCGTTGTCGGCGTCGACGGCGAGGATCGCGGCCTCGACGCCGGGCAGGGGCCGGCCCATCGACCCAGGCCGGATCGGCGCGGCGGCGAGGTTGGCGATCATGATGCCGCCGGTCTCGGTCTGCCACCAGTTGTCGTGGATGGGCAGACCGAACGCCTCGACGCCCCAGCGGACGGCGTCGGCGGAGAGCGGCTCGCCGACCGAGGCGACGAAGCGCAAGGCGCTCGTGTCGAAGGCGCGAGCAGCCTCAGCGCCGGCCCGCATCAGCATCCGCACCGCCGTCGGCGCCGTGTACCAGACGCTGACCCGCTCCTGTTGGAGGATCCGCCACCAGCGCTCGGCGTCGAAGTCGCCCTCGTCGACCACCGACGTGACGCCGAGCACCAGCGGGGCGATCACCCCGTAGGAGGTGCCGGTGACCCAGCCCGGGTCGGCCGTGCACCAGAACACGTCCCCCGGTCGCAGGTCGAGCGCGATCGCCGCGCTGGCGGCGTGGCCCACGACCGCGTCGTGCACGTGCATCGCCCCCTTGGGCAGGCCGGTCGTGCCCGACGTGAAGTGCAGGATGGCCAGGTCCTCGGCGTCGGTCGGCTCGATCTCGTAGCGGGGCGACGCCGCGGCCAGCAGGGCGTCGAGGTCGAGCGCGCCCTCGGGCGGACCGGCGGCGCCGCAGCCGGCCACGAGCACGTGGACCACGCCCGGGAGCTGGTCCCGGATCGGCGCGATGCGGCGCTCGTAGAGCTGCGGCGTGGTCACGACCACCGCAGCGGCGCCGATCGTGAGCCGCTGGCGGATCGGCTCGGGCCCGAAGGCCGAGAAGAGCGGACAGAACACGGCGCGGCGTTTGAGGGCGCCCAACGCGCTCACGTGCACGAGGGGGGTGCGGCCGAGCACCGCGAACACCCGCTCGCCGGGCGCCACGTCGAGGCCGGTGAGCACGTTGGCGAAGCGGTTCGACGCCTCGTCGAGCCGGCCGAAGCTCACCTCGGTGGTGGGGCCCTCCCGGGGCACGAAACGCAGCGCGACCCGGTCGGGGTCGCGGCGGGCGTGGCGCACCACCGCCTCGTGGGCGATGTTGAGCCCGCCCCCGGCCAGCCCGTCGAGCGCGGCCCGCTCATGCGACCAGGAGAACGAGGCGCAGGCCTTGTCGTAGTCCTCCACGACAGGAGGCACAGGCGGCGCGGCCGGCGGCGGGATCTCCTCGTGCTGGCTGAGGTGCACCCTGCGAGTTGACCCCCGGCCGTGCCACCCCGCCAGGGGCGTTGGCCCCTGCCGGACGGTCCCTCCGCCACGGCGCCGGGCCGGATTCGCGTCGGATCACAGCAGCGCGGCCAGGCAGGCCCGGGTGCGGGCGAGGTCCTCCGGGGAGGCTCCGAACTCGGCGGCCAGCACGTCGGTGGCGCCGGCCTCGAACACCGCCTCGAGCTGGGCGCGCACGGCCGACTCGTCGCCGATCACGGCCATCTCCTCCGGCGCGGCGAGGCCTTCGCGGTCGAGCATCGCCCGGTAGCTCGGCAGGCTGCCGTAGAGGGCGAACACCTTGGCGGCGAGCTCCCGGCCGGCGGCGGCGTCCTCGGTGCAGAGCACCGGCAGGCCCACCGCCACCCGGGGAGCGGGGCGGCCCGCCCGCTCGGCCGCCTCGCGGATGGTGGGCACGGTCAGCTCCGCCAACGTGCGGTTGCCGGTCATCCACGGGATCGTCCCGTCGGCCATGGCGCCGGTGAGGCGCAGCATCTGGGGGCCGAGCGCGGCCACGTAGACCTTCGGGCGGGGGGCGGCGAGCAGCCGCGGGTTGCGGGCGGTGAGCGTCTCGCCCTTGAAGGACACCTTCTCGTTCGCCAGCTGGGGCGCCAACGCCTGGAGGTACTCGCGCAGGTGCAGCAGCGGACGCTCGAACGAGTAGCCGAACTGGCCCTCGATCACCGGCTTGTGGCTGAGCCCGATGCCGAGCGCCAGGCGGTCGCCGATGATCGAGGTCACGGTGAGCGCCTGCTGCGCCAGCACGATCGGGTGGCGCGGGTAGGTGGGGATCACGGCCGTGCCGAGCTCGATGCCGGGCACGGCCGCACCGGCGTGGCTGAGGGCGGTGAGGGCGTCGGGGCCCCACGGCATCTGCGGAACCCAGTACGAGCGGAAGCCGGCCGCCGCGGCGGCGCGCACGTCCTCGACCAGCTCGGCGACGCTGAGCAGACGGCCGCTCGGGCCGGAGAAGATCCCAATGTTCATGGCCGGATGCTTGCAGCTCCGGGCGGATCGGGCGAGCGGCGAGCCGGTGGGGCAGGCTGGGGCGATGCGTGCGCTCGAAGTCCAATCGCTGACCGGGCCCGACGGGGTCGCGCTGGTCGAGCGGCCCGAGCCGGATGACGACGGCCGGGGCGTGGTGGTGGAGGTGGTCACGGCCGGCGTGTCGTTCCCCGATCTGCTCCAGAGCCAGGGCCTCTACCAGGTGCGGCCCGACCCGCCGTTCGTGCCCGGCCTCGAGCTGGCCGGCGTGGTGCGCGCCGCCCCGGCGGGCAGCGGCTTCTCCCCCGGCGACCGGGTGTGCGCCTGGACGCGCGCCGCGCTGGCCGAGGTGGCCGTGTGCCGGCCCCGGGAGGTGTTCGCCCTGCCCGAGGAGCTCTCCTTCGAAGAGGGCGCGTCGCTCGTGCTCAACTACCAGACCGCGGTGTTCTGCATGGTCCGCCGGGGCGGGCTGCGGGCCGGCGAATCGGTGCTGATCCTGGGCGCGTCGGGCGGGGTGGGCACCTCGGGCATCCAGGTGGCCCGCGCCGTGGGGGCCGGGCCGATCATCGGGCTCGTGTCCACCGAGGCCAAGGCCGAGATGGCCAAGGCGGCCGGGGCCGACCACGTGGTGCTGGTGGCGCAGGGGTGGAAGGACGCGGTGCTCGAGCTCACCGGCGGACGCGGCGTCGACATGGTGTACGACCCGGTCGGCGGCGACCGCTTCCTCGATGCGCTGCGCAGCCTCGCCCGCTTCGGGCGCCTGGTGGTGGTGGGCTTCGCCGGCGGGGCCATCCCCGAGGTGAAGGTCAACCGGCTGCTGCTGCGCAACGTGAGCCTGGTCGGCGCGGCGTGGGGCGAGGCGGCGGCCGCCGACCCGACGCTGACCGCCGACATCCACCAGGAGCTGCTGGCCATGATCTCCTCGGGCGTGGTGCGGCCCCCGGTGGGCGCGGTGGTCCCCCTCGAACGCGGCGTCGACGCCTACCGCCTGCTGGCCGAGCGGGAGGCGGTGGGCAAGGTCGTCGTGCGGGTCCGACCCGACCCGGCCTGAGCGGGCAGGCGGGGCGGCGCCGCCGAGGTGACGGGCCGAGCCGACGCGGTTTTGCCCCCGAGCGGCCCCCGCTGCCAGGGTGAGCGCAAACGCCGACGCGGCGCAGCGGGCGAGGAGGCGCGATGAGCACCGAGATCAAGCCAGGTCAACGGCTGCCGGGCACGCCCGAGCCGGCCTTCGAATGGCCGGGGGCCGACGGCGTCACCATCCGCGGCGACGCGTGGGGCGACCCCGCCGGGCGGCTCGTGATGCTGATGCACGGCGGCGGCCAGACCCGCCACGCCTGGAAGGGCGCCGGCGAGACCCTCGGCGCGGCGGGCTACCGCGCCATCGCCTACGACGCCCGCGGCCACGGCGACTCGGACTGGTCGCCCGACGGGGCATACAACCAGGATCAGAACGTCGAGGACCTCGTGGCGGTGCTCGACGCGCTCGGCGGCGGCCCCCCGGTGCTGGTGGGCGCCTCGATGGGCGGCGGGACCAGCCTCGTGGCCATCGGCGAGAAGCGGGTGGAGGCCGCCGCGCTGGTGCTGGTGGACATGGCGCCGAAGATCGAAGCCGAGGGCTCGCGCAAGATCCGCGACTTCATGGATCAGAAGCCCGAGGGCTTCGACACCCTCGAGGAGGTCGCTGCGGCCATCGCCAACTATCAGCCGCACCGCCCGCGGCCCCGCAACCTCGACGGCCTGGTCAAGAACGTGCGCCTCGGCGAGGACGGCCGGTACCACTGGCACTGGGACCCGCGGCGGCGCAACCGCAACTGGGACATGGAGGAGTACCGCCGCCGGCTCGAGAGTTGCGCGGAGCGGATCCCGACGCCGGCGCTGCTGGTCCGGGGCGGCCTGTCCGACGTGCTGAGCGAGGAGGGGGCGCGCAGCTTCCTCGAGCAGTGCCCCCACGCCGAGTACGTCAGCGTGGCCGACGCCGCCCACATGGTCGCCGGCGACCGCAACGACATCTTCGCCGGAGCGGTGGTGGAGTTCCTGCTGCGGGTCGCCCCGGCCCGCTGAGCCCGGCGCGGGCGGCGGCTCGGCGTCAGTACGCTGGCGCTGATCGCGCCGCGCCCGCGGCGCCCCGCTGATTCGAGGAGACGTGCCGAGCCGATGACCCGCGGCGGTGACGACACGCCGGACGACCAGAGCATGCGGCGGCTGCGCCGCGACCCCTCCCAGCAGCTCGAGTTCCTGCTCTCGGAGGTCACCCGGCTGCTCCAGCGTGTGTACAACGCCCGGTTCCGCACCACCGGCCTCAACCAGAGCCAGGTGGCGGCGCTGGTGAACCTCGATCGGATCGGCGGCCTCACCCAGACCGAGGTGGCCCGCCGCCTGGGGATGGGCAAGGCGGCGGTGGGTGCGCTGCTCGAAGACCTCGAGCAGCGCTCGCTCGTGCGGCGCGCCCGCCACGAGAGCGACGGCCGGGCGATCGCCGTGTCGATCACCGAGGAGGGCCGGCGCATGGTCGGCCTGATCGACGAGCTGGCCAAGCAGCTCGGCTCGGACCTGCGCACCGGCGTCACGCCGGCCGAGCGGGGCCTCGTCATCGACGTGCTGAAGCGGCTCCGCTCGAACCTCGAGCACATGGCCGCCGCCCCGCCGCCCGAGTGAGCCGGCCGCCCGCCTGAGCGCGGGCGAACACCCCCAATTCCATGGCTGGCCGGGGGCGGCGAGGGGTACCACCTGACGCGTCCGCAGCGTTGTCGGAGGCGCGCGGAGCCACCTGACCAGGAGGACGACATGGCGAACAGCGAAACACGAAACTACGGGCGGACCGAAGCCGGCGACCGGGTCAGCACCGGCACGACGATGCGCGACCGCCCCACCGGGATGGAGGAGGCGACGGGGGCGCTCGCCTACACCGAGCCGACCGTCGTCGACTCCGACCCGTTGCGGCTGCGGTGGGGGGCGATCTGGGCCGGCCTGGTGGTGGCCCTGGCCACCTTCCTGCTGCTGCAGCTCATCCTCTTCGCCACCGAGGCCATCGACTTCGACGTGGACCCGACCGGCGAAGCGGGCGACGCGCAGGTCTGGACGGCCATCGCCGGCGTGGTGGCGCTGCTGCTCGGCGGCATCGTCGCCGGCGTCGGCGCCCGGCGGGGCCACATGGACGCAGCGGCGCTGCACGGCGTGGTGCTGTGGGGCGCCACGATCGTGGTGCTGCTCGTGGCCTCGAGCGTGGCCGCCGGCGCCCTCGCCGGCGCCCTGGGCGATCTGACCGGGCGGCTCAGCTACATCATCGACCAGGCCGGCGCCACCGGGTTCAACCAGGCCGAGGCCGTCGACCAGGCCCGGGACGTGGCCGGCGCCGCCACCGCGTTCGTGGTGCTGGGCCTCGTGGCCACCGTGGTCGGCGCGCTGATCGGCGCCACCGCCAACCGTCCGCGGCGTGAGGCGCTCGACGGCCGCAGCTGACCCGCCGGACGCCGACCCGCACCGACCCCTACCTCCGAGCGAACAGCAAAGGCAGGACCATGACCGATATCCAAACCGGCAACCAGAACACGGGCAGCCAGATGACCGATCACAACGGCAACCAGCCCCAGACCACGCCGGTGCGCCAACCGGTCACCGACGACTCGATCCGGGTGCGGCAGGTTTCCCACTATCAGTTCAGCTGGGTGGCCGCCGAGCCCGGCGAGGAGGGCGTCTTCACCCTCCAGCTCGTGCTCGACCAGGGCGCCTGGGAGGAGGTCCTCACGATCGACTCCGACGACGCCGAGGTGCTGCGCGGGCTGCTTCGGACCAACGACACCGTCTACTACGACGTCGGCCGCCGGACGATGATGTTCGGCGTGGCCAAGGTGGGCTGAGCAACCGGCAGGCCCCCGGCGCGTTCCGGGCGGCGCGGCGAGCTTCACGGCTTCGCTGCGCCGCCCGGGCGCGTCCGTCACCCGCCGCGGGGGTCGACCAGCACCGCCAGCAGCGAGAAGGCCCGTTCGGCCACGTGGCGGCGCACCTCGTCGGGCTCGCCCGGGAAGCGTCCGCTGGCGGTGCGCAGCGCCCCGCCGAACACGGCGGCCACGTGAGCCACGCCGACCGGATGGCCGTTCTGCTCCGCCGGCCCGGCCACGCCGGTGAGGCCCAGCCCACAGTCGGCGCCGAACAGGCGCTGGGCGCCGCGGGCCATCTCCGCCGCCGCCTCGGCGGTCACCACGTCGGTGAGGGACTCGGCGAGGGCCAGGCTGAGGCCGCGCTCGGCCAGCAGCTCGACCAGGTCGCGGGCGCTGCGGTCGAGCGCGGCGGCGTGGCCCACCTCGTTCATCTGGTCTCCTCCGTCTCCGTCTCCTGCCCCGCTTCACGACGGGACCTTTGGCGTCTTCCCCCCGAACGCGGTCAGCGAACAGGCGTCGGGCGGGTAGGTGCAAGGCATGCTCATCGACGACATCTCCCGCTGCTACGACCACCCCGGTCCGTTCGTCTCGGTATACCTCGAGACGCCGAGCGACGATCCCCAAGCGGCCGCCACCACAGCGCTGCGTTGGAAGAACCTGCGTCGCACGCTGAGCGACCAGGGCGCCGACGAGGCGACGCTGGCCGCGGTGGACCGCGCCGTCGGCGTCGACACCGATGCGGTCTCCCCCGGGATCAGCGCGGCGCCGGAGAACTCGCCGGCGACGCCGCCGCCCGACGACCAGGCCGAGCACGGCGGCGGGGAGGTGCTGGCCGTCGTCGCCGCCAGCGGCGAGGTGCTGCTGCGCCGGTTCGTGCGCGAGGTGCGCGCCGCGGGTTGGGCGCGGGCCGCGGCGCTGCCGTGGGTCGTGCCGCTGCTGGAGGAGCAGCAGCGCCGCGTGCCCTACCTCGTCGCCCTCCTCGACCGTCTCGGCGCCGACATCTGGGGCGAGGGCCGGGGCGGCGCTCCGGCCGTGGAAGAGGAGGTCCACGGCGCCGACTACCCGATCCGGCGCAGCGCGCCGGGCGGCTGGTCGCAGCGGCGGTTCCAGCAGCGGGCGCTGAACACGTGGGACGCCAACGCCCGCGAGGTCGCTCAGCGCCTGGCGGAGCGGGCCCGTGACCTCGGGGCGGAGCTCGTGCTCGTGGCCGGCGAGGAGCACGTGGTGTCCGAGCTGTGCGAGTCCCTGCCCGCCGAGATCTCCCCGCTCGTGCGCCAGCTCAGCTCGGGTGCCCGCAGCGAAGGCATCGCCGGCGTGGCCGACGAGGTCGAGCGCCTGGTGCGCAGCGCCGCGGCCGAACGCGTGGTGGCGCTCCTCGAGGCGTTCCGCGAGGGGGTCGGCCGCGGGGAGCGAGCCACGGCGGGGGTGGAGACCGTGGTGGGGGCCCTGCGGATGGCGATGGTCGACACGCTGCTGGTGCACGACGAACCGACCGACGAGCGCACGGCCTGGTTCGGCCCGGATCCGCTCCTGCTCGGCTTGGGGCCCGCCGATCTCGAGGCGCTGGGCGTGGACGCACCCCAGGAGGCCCGCCTGGTCGACGTGTGCGTGCGGGCTGCGTTGGGCGGCGGCGCAGCCGTGCGCGTGGTTCCCGGGCACGTGATCGACGGCGGCGTCGGCGCGCTGCTGCGGGCCCCGGCGGCTGCGGTGGAGGCCGGCGGCTGACGCCGCTGCTCGAGGGGGGTCAGCAGGCCGTTCTCCTCGACGAGCTCGAGCGCCAGGATCTTGTACCCGTGCGCGTCGAAGAGCACGACCACGGCGTCCGCGTCGACCCGCATCACCTGTCCCTCGCCGAAACGGTCGTGACCGACCCGGGCGCCGGTCTCGAACCGGCCGGCGCCCGCCGCGTCTGCGTCTGCCGGCCCGCCGCGACTGCAGTTGTCGCAGCGCCCGCAGCGGCCGGGGAACGCCTCGCCGAAGTAGCCGAGCAGCACGCGGCGCCGGCAGCTGCGGGTCTCGGCGTAGCTGCGCATCATCTCCAACCGGGAGGCCTTCATCTCGGCGCGACGCCGGTCCCGTTCGAGGCGACTTTCACCGCCCGGTCGGCGTTCCCTCCCGGCGCCGCCCGGCGCCCACCATGCGCACGCCGTCCTCGTCGCTCAGGCGAACGAGGTTCGCGGTGAGCTTGCGGCTCGACCAGCCAAGCTCGTGGCGCAGGTGATCGAGATCGGTCTCCCCGGCCGCCCGCACGGCGGCGAGGCGATGCCCAACGCGTGGCGGGCCAACTCGTCGAGGTCGACCGCGGTCATCGCCGACCCCGCCCGACCCCGGGGAGGCGTCTCGCCCGGAGCTCGCCCGCGAGGCGGTGGCCGACGGCCAGCGGGGGCAGCAGCACCGAGGTGGCGGCCATCGCCGCCACCTCGGCCCGGGTGCGGGGCCCCGGCGCGATGCGGGCCCGGGCCAGCTCGGCGGTGGCGGCCGCCCACACCGAGCCGAA
>JBJXGF010000215.1:0-3107 GCA_046153015.1 Acidimicrobiales bacterium
CGCGCGCCGGGCGGCGCCGTCGGCGGTGGCCGGGCGCTGGTCGGCGGCCGAGCGCTTGTTCGGCGGGGCGGTCGATCCGCAGGAGCGGCGGCGGGCGGCGGCCGAGCTGCTGACCCAGCGCCACGGCGTGTTGACCCGCTCGGCGGCCCTGGCCGAGGGTGTCCCGGGCGGCTACGCGGCGCTCTACCCCGCGCTGGGGGAGCTGGAGACCCTCGGAACGCTGCGGCGGGGCTACTTCATCGAGGGCCTCGGCGGAGCCCAGTTCGCGATGCCCGGCGCCGTCGAGCGGCTGCGCGACCTGCGCGACGTCACCCCCGGAGGCGCGCCGCGGACCCTGGTGCTGGGGGCGGCCGACCCGGCGCAGCCGTACGGCGCCGCGACCCCCTGGCCGCGGCGCGGGGGGGCGCGCTCGCCCGCGCGCGTCTACGGGGCCCAGGTCGTGCTGGTGGACGGGGCGCCCGCCCTCTACCTTGAGCGCGGCGCCCGGGGCCTCGTGACCTTCGAGGGAGCCGACGAGCCCACGCTCGCGCTCGCGGCCCGGGCCCTCGCCGCCTGGGTCCTCGCCGACCGGCGCCGCAGGGCCTCGATCGAGCGCGCCGACGGCGAGGCCGTCTTCGGAACACCCCTCGAGGGGCACCTGATCGACGCCGGTTTCCGCACCGACCTGCGCGGGCTCGTGCTGCGGGCCTAAAGGCCGCCCCTCAGAGATAGCCGGAGACGATCGCCTGCGCCTGGCGGGTGTAGCCGCCGCCGAACAGGCAGACGTGCACGAGCACCGGGTAGAGCTGCCAGAGGGCGACGCGCTCCTCGTGCCCTGGCGCGAGCGGGGCGGCCTCCGCGTAGGCGGCGAACGCGGCGGCCGGGAACCCACCGAACAGGCGCATCATCGCCAGGTCGATCTCCCGATGGCCCCCGTAGGCGGCCGGGTCGATCACCACCGGCCCCGTCGCGGCGTCGAGCATCGCGTTGCCGCTCCACAGGTCGCCGTGCAGGCGCGCCGGCGGCTCCGGCGGGCCGGCGAGCTGCGGGAGGCGGGCCCGCAGCCGCTCGATCGCGGCCGCGAAGGAGGCCGGCAGGAGCCCGCAGTCGATCGCCCGGCGCGCCAGGGGCGCGAGCCGGCGGGCGCCGTAGAACTCGGCCCAGGTCGCGGCGGGCGCGTTGGGCTGCGGCAGCGGGCCGATCCAGTTCTCGGCGGCGGCACCGAACGTCGCGGCTCCGGCCGCGTGGAGGGCCGCAAGGGCGCGGCCGAACTCCTCCCCGCGGCCACCGGCCCGCGGGTCGCGATCGATCCACTCCAGCGCCAAGAACGGCGGGTCGGCGTGGTCGCCCACCGCCAGGACGGCAGGGGTCGACACCGCCCCGGCCGCGGCGATCCAGGCCAGCCCGGCGGCCTCGGCGGCGAACGCCCCGGCCGGGGCGTCACGGCTGTGCTTGACGAAGACCGGCCGCCCGTCGCCGAGCGTCACACGGGCAGCCCGGTTGATGCTGCCCCCGGCGACCGGCACGGCGCTCGCCACAGGGGAGCCCAGCGCCGCCGCGAGCGCCGCCGCGACCCCGTCGCGGATCACACCCTCAGCGGGCCCGCGCGCAGGTGCTCGAGCAGGTCGCGGCAGGCCGCATCGACCATGTCGAAGACCTCGGCGAAGCCGTCGGCGCCGCCGTAGTAGGGATCGGGCACCGAGTGCTCGCCGCCCGCCGCGGGGTCGAACTCGCGCAGCAGGTGTACCTTCGCCGCGGCCGCCGGGTCCGGCGCCAGCGCCCGCAGATCGGCGGCGTTCTGGGCATCCATCGCCAGCACGAGGTCCAAGCGGGCGAAGTCGCCGACCTCGAACCGGCGCGCCCGCCCACCCATCGCGATCCCGCGCGTGCGGGCCTCCGCGGCCGCCCGCCGGTCCGGCGGGTCGCCGGCGTGCCAGCCGCCGGTCCCGGCGCTCTCGACGACGATCCGGCCCGTGAGCCCGGCCTCGGCGATCCGGTGGCGCATCACCGCCTCGGCGGTCGGCGACCGGCAGATGTTGCCGAGGCAGACGAAGGAGAGCCGCAGGGCCGGCTACCCCTCCGCGTCGGCCGCGGCCTTGGCGGCCTGGTCGCGGCTCCGCAGCTCGCCGCGCAACTGCGCCTCGTGGAGCTTGGCCCTGCGGCGCGAGGCCGCCAGGTAGGCGACCGCCACGACCGCGAGCGCCCCGACGATGGCGCCGATCAGGGAGGCGGCCCGGAAGCTCGGGGCCTCCACGTCGAGCGTCCGCTCGCCGGCGTGGGCGGCGCTGCTGTTGCCGACCACGATCCCGAGGGTGAGCAGGTTCGGCAGCGCCAGGACCAATGCCGCCCCGGCGATCCACCCGCGCGCCTTCCACGAGCGTTTGCGGCGCAGGGCGAGGGTCAGGATCAGGAGCGGCACGAAGGTGAAGACGAACCCGTAGAAGAGGCCGACGCCGATCCCGGCGGTGAGGCTGCCGTCGACCTGGTCGCCGATCCGGTGCGACCACCAGCGCGGCAGCGCGGCGGCGGCGATCAGGTACGCGACCACGAGGGCCACCGCGCCGCCGCCCCACAGCAGCACCCGCGTCCGCAGCGACATCGAGGCCGGCGCGGGTGCCTGGCGCTCCGGTTCGGCCGCGTTCTCGCTCACCCGGTGATCTTGCCCACCGGCGGGGGCTTTGGCCAGCCGTGCCGCAGATCGCGCGGCTATCGTGGGCCCATGCCCGAGGGCCAGGTCAGCCACCGCAACGCGCTCCGCCTGACCGCGGCGCTGGCCGATCGGGAGCTGGTGCGGGTGGAGGCCCCCGAGCCGCGCCTGGCCTCCCAGCGCCTGCCGGAGCGGCTCACCGGCGAGCGTGTGGTGGCGGCCGAGGCGGTCGGGAAACACCACCTGCTGCGCTTCGCGAGCGGGCGGGTGCTCCACTCGCACCTGATGATGAGCGGCGTGTGGCGGCTGGGGGGCGCAGGCAGGGCGCCGTTGCGGAGCGGCCTCTTCCTCGCCCTCTGGACGGCCGACCACGTCGCGACGCTCTACCGCTGCCCCCGGGTGCGGCTCCTGGAGCCGGGCGAGCCGCTGCCGCGGGCGCTGCTGGCGGTCGGCCCCGACCTGCTCGGCGCGCGCGTCGATC
>JBJXGF010000216.1:0-6301 GCA_046153015.1 Acidimicrobiales bacterium
TCGACACGACGGTGGTCCTCTTCCTCAACGCTTCGGATGGCTTCGCAACCTCGAGCCCGCCCCAACGGGCAGACCGAGGCGGAGGACCACCGCCACCATCAAGCTCTACGAACTACCGGGCAACCTCGGTTCAGACGCGATTTCGGGTTTATGGACGCAACCTCCACGCACTCTGCAGCAAACCCCACGACTGCAGCGAGCCCGGGGGCTTATCGTGGCCTCCAGCAAGTCCAACGGCGGCCCGCACACCGGGCGCCGAACCGAGGAGGCAACTCACGATGAGCAGCACCACCAGCCCCACCGCCGACAACGGCGTCAACGTCGAGGCTCTGCTCGGCGCCCGCCAGGCGCTGACCGATGCTCCCGAAGCCGCCAAGTTCATCTGGCGAGCGGAGTGCGAATGGGTGAAAGGAACCCACAGCCGCACGACCGTGAACAGCTTCTTCGGGCTGGGCCAGGACCACGTGCGGCCGATGGAGCACACGATCGACGGGGACCATCCCGAGATCTTCGCATCCGAGGACAAAGGTTCCACGCCCACCGAGATCGTGCTCGCCGCCCTGGCCTCGTGCCTGACCGCGGGCGTGGCCACCGTGGCCAGCAACCGCGGGGTGAAGCTGCGTTCGGTGACCGCAACGCTCGAAGCGGGCATAGACCTGCGGGGCATCCTCGGAATCGACAGCGACGTGCGCAACGGCTTCGACGGCGTGACGGTCACCTACAAAATCGACGCGGACGCCTCCAAGGCCGATATCGAGGCGATCGTCGCGCAGTCGCAGAAGCGCAGCGCCGTCTACGACATCCTCGTCAACCCGACCGCGGTTCGGGTCGTGGTCGCATGATCCACGCCACGGCGCCGGAACCGCGCATCTGAGAAACAAGGCCGAGGAATGAGGGGGAGGAGCGAAATCCCGTGCGTAGCACCGTCGTGATCATCGGCGCCGGCCAGGCCGGTTTGGCGATGAGCCGTCAGCTCACCGACGCGGGCATCGACCATGTCGTGCTCGAGGCGGGCGAGGTGGCGCAGTCGTGGCGGAGCGAGCGCTGGGATTCGCTCCGGCTCCTAACCCCGAACTGGATGACCCGACTGCCCGGGTTTCGTTACACGGGCACCGACCCCGACGGCTTCATGACCGCGGCGCAGACGATCGAATTCCTCGAAACCTACCGGGCGAGCTTTGCGGCACCGGTGCAGGAGCGGACCGCAGTCGAGCGGGTCCGGGCGCTCACCGGCGGTGGATTCGAGGTGGTGACGAGCGAGGGCTCCTGGCGCTGCGAGGCCGTGGTCGTGGCCACCGGCGCGTCAAGCGAGGCCCGACTTCCCCCGGTGGCAGCCGACCTGGGACCAGAGTTGGATCAGCTCACGGCCTTACAGTACCGCCGTCCCGCGCAGCTCGCCCAGGGCGAGGTTCTGGTCGTGGGGGCCTCGGCCTCGGGGGTGCAGATCGCCGAGGAACTACAGCACAGCGGCAGGCCCGTGACGCTCGCCGTCGGCGATCACGTCCGGGTGCCGCGCCGCTACCGAGGTCGCGACATCCACTGGTGGATGGACGTGATCGGCCAGCTCGACGAGCGCTACGACGAGGTCGAGGATCTGGGCCGAGCCCGTCGGCTCCCCTCGCTCCAACTGGTCGGGAGCCTCGATCGGCGGGACCTCGACCTCAACGCCCTGGCCGTCGTGGGAGTGACCCTCGTCGGCAAGCTCATGGCCGTGTCCGGGTGCAAACTCCAGTTCTCGGGTTCCCTCCCCAACTTCGCGGCGAGCGCCGATCTCAAACTGAACCGGCTGCTCGACCGCATCGACGAACACGCGGCGCAGCACAGCCTCGCCGAGAAGCACGAAGACCTCGAGAAACTCGAGGACCTCGAGAAACTGACGGAGCCGACCCGACCGGCGCCGACCCGCCTCGCCACCATCCCCACCGAGCTCGACACGGAGCGGTTCAGCACCGTCATCTGGGCGACGGGGTACCGCCCCACGTTCGGTTGGCTCGACCCCGCGGCGTTCGACGGGCGAGGCCGCTTGCAACACGACGGCGGCGTCGCCGCCATTCCCGGGTTGTACGTCCTGGGTCTCCCGTTCCTGCGCCGACGCAAGTCCAGCTTCATCGACGGAGTCGGCCCCGACGCGGCGTTTCTCGCCGCTCACCTCGTCGCTCGTCTGGGCGAGCGCGGCCGATAACCGCGGCGTAGCCCGGTCCGCCGGTGCTCACCCCTCCAACGGGCGACCGAGCAGCGCCTGACGGGTGCGATGCTCGACCTCGGCAACGGGCAACGCCGCGCCGGCTGCGTGGAGTTCGGTGGCGTTGTCGGCGCCGAGTTTGACGAACAACTCTTCGCGGGTCCTCAACGCCAGGTCGCGCAGCGTCACCATGACCGGCGGCGTGCCCATGGCGGCATGCGCCTCGATGGCGCCCACGATCTGGGTGGCGAGTTCGGGTTGGCCGATGCGATCGAGCGCGATCACGCAGCGCGACAACGTATGCCACTGCTGGGACCACTCGCCCGCCCGGTACCAGGTGTCGACCATCTCGGCCAGGCCAGCGCAACCCTCGGTCAGGTCGCCCGATGCACGCGCAGGCCGCTGGCCTCGGTGCGGGCGAACGCGCTCATCCAACGGTTGCCGGCGGATCGCGCCAATTCATCCGCCGCCGCGAACGCCTGCAGGGCCCGAAGGTCGTCGTCGCGCGTGGCGAATCCCTCGGCGACGAAAGCCGACGCCAGATCGGTCGGGCTGCCGCTGCGCCGACCGGCCTCGCGGGCGCGCAGCACCAAGCGAGCCGCCTCGTCGTAGTCCCCGATCGAGCTGGCCGAGACCGACCGCATGTAGCAAGCGTGAGCCAAGCGCGAACCGCTGCCGGAGGCTTCGGCGATCTCCAACTGGCGGCCCGTCTCGCTCAGGCCGGTCTCGACGTCGCCGACCACGTATAGGACGTTGGCGAGCACCCGCTCGACGAGACCAGACGGCGTGAAACCGCGCCGCTCCTCGACCGAACGAGCCTCGTGCGCCAGGGTCCGCGCGCGGTCGAACTCGCCGCGGACCCAGGAGCCGTAGGCCCGGATTCCGGCGATGAGCGGGTGGAGAGGATGGTCGAGGCCCGCTTCCTCACGAGCTGCGGTGTCGGCCCAGGCGAACACCTCGTAGCGCATCGTGCGCATCGCATACTCGCGGATCGAACCGATGAGGCCGAACGCACTGTCGAAGTCCTCGATCTGCACAGCGAATCGCTGGGCGGCGCGCAGATCGGCGAAGGCGGCATCGGCCCGGGCGACGCCGCGGCCCTCGTCCGAGGTGCGCAGATCCGACTCGACCGATCGAGCCACCGATGCGTGATGCTCGGCGTGGGAGGTGAAGGCCTTGACGCTGCGATCTCCGTCGAGCCGGCTGCGGCCGTACTCCCGCAGCGTCTCGAGCAACTCGTAGCGGGTCCCGCCGCCGCCCGGTCGTCGCACCGCGACCATCGACCGTTCAGCCAAACGGGTGAGCAGGTCCAGCACGTCATCGCCGTCGCAGACACGCTCGGCGGCGTCAAGATCGAACTGCCCGGCGAACACGGCGAGTGAGGCGAAGAGCCGCTGTTCGTCGTCGCTGAGCAGGTCGTATGACCAGCTGATCGCGTCGAGCAGCGTGCGGTGACGGGGGTCCGAACCACGCCGCACGCCGCGCAGCAGGCGAAAGCGCTCGTCGAGGCGCCGGGCGATCTCGGCGACGTCGATCGCTCGTGCCCGGGCGGCGGCCAGCTCGATCGCCAGCGGAATGCCGTCGAGGCGGCGGCAGATCTCGAGGACCGCAGGCGCCGTGCTCGCGTCCAGCCGAAAACCGGGGTCGGCCTCACTCGCTCGCTCGATGAACAGCGCCACAGCGGGAATGTCGGGCAGTTGCGCCAGGTCGCCGTCGTCGTCGGCCGCGAACGGCAAGGGTTCGATGCTCCAGACATGCTCGCCGGCGATGGCGAGCGGCTCGCGACTCGTCGCCAGGATCGAGACCTCCGGGCGGACCGCAGGATCCGGTTGACGAGCGCGGCCAACGGCTCGATCACGTGCTCGCAGTTGTCGAGTAGGAGCAGGGCCCGACGGGGTCGAAGCATGTCGACGATGGCGTCGTCGATCGAGATCTGCTGGCGCGTGTTCACATCGAGGGCCGTGGCGAAGGCCTCGAGCGTGGCGTCGTCGTCGACAACGGTGACGAGCTCGACCGTGTACACCCCGTCGAGATACCTGTCCTCGACGCGCCGGGCGAGTTCGTAGCCGACCGAGGTCTTGTCCACCCCTGCCGGGCCGGCCAACGTGACCAGGCGATTGGCGACCAGCGCGGCGACCAGCTGGTCGAGCACCTCGGCCCGGCCGATCAGGGGCTGCACGGCGGCGGGTAGGCGGGAAAAGCGCGATCCGCGGCAGAGCGAGCGGATTCGCCGGCGAGGATTGTTCGAACGGGCTCGTCCCGGGTTCCGCAACTGAGGGCCGTTTCTGGGTACGTGGCGGGGAGAATGTGCTGGTCAGGGTGTTACAGGGTGGCCTGAGAGCGGTTTTCGCCTAGATACACGACTGTGGTCGTGATGCTCGACAGTTGTTGGCTGTTTGGGTAGTGTTCTAGGTGCGTGTACTTGCGGACGTCGAAGAGGAAGAACCGGGACGGGACCGAGGTCCGGTACTTGCAGCTGGCCCACAACGAGTGGGACGCCGATGCTGGCCAGTCGGTGGTGCGGGTGATCTACAGCTTCGGCCGCGAGGACCAGGTCGACCGTGACGGGATCGCCCGGCTGATCTCGTCGCTGTCGCGGGCCCTGCCGGCGGGCGAGGCGATGGCAGCGAGCGCCGGCGACGGGCTGGCCTTCGTGGAGTCCCGCCCGATGGGCGCCGCGTATGTGCTCGACGGGCTGTGGCGGCGCCTGGGGATCGACAAGACGCTGTCGGAGCTGCTCGATGGGCGCAAGCTCGACGCCCGCGCTGAGCGGGTGCTGTTGGCGCTGGTCGCCAACCGGGCGATCGATCCGTCCTCGAAGCTCGCCGCGACCGCATGGGTCGCCGAGCGGGTCGCGATCGACGGGCTCGACGATGTCGACGCCGACGCCTGCTATCGGGCCATGGACGGGCTGCTGGAGATCGAGGGCGAGTTGGCCGAAGCCGTGTACTGGTCTGTCGCTGACCTCTTGAACCTGGAGGTCGACTTGTTGTTCTTCGACACGACGAGCACCTACTTCGAGATCGAGACCGCCGATGACCCCGCGAAGGGTGAGACGGTCGGGTTCCGCACCTACGGTCACTCCAAGGACCACCGACCCGACCTCCCGCAGGTGATCATCGGCATGGCCGTCACCCGCACTGGCATCCCGATCCGGGTGTGGTGCTGGCCCGGTAACACGAATGACTCTGCCTTGATCCGCCAAGTGAAGGACGAGCTCAAGGCGTGGCGGCTGGGTCGCGTGGTGTGGGTCGCTGACCGGGGGTTCACCTCAGCTGAGAACCGCCGCTACCTGCAGCGCGCCGGCGGGAACTACATCGTCGGCGAGAAGCTGCGCGGCGGCGCCACCGAGGCCGACGCCGCCCTGGCCCGCCAGGGCCGCTACCACCGCGTCGCCGGCAACTTGGAACTCAAAGAGGTCGTGATCGACGACGGGGTCATGCGCGACCGGTTCGTGATCTGCCGCAACCCCGACCAAGCCGAACGCGACCAGGCGGTGCGCGACAACCTGCTCGCGCAGCTCGCCGACGCCATCGACGGCAGCGACAAGCTCTCCAGGACCGCCCGCAGCGAGCTGGCCGGCAGCCTGCCCGCCGGGCTGCGCCGGTTCCTGCGCCGCACCCCCGCCGGGCTGCTGCGCGTCGACCAGGCAGCGGTGCGCGCCGAGGAACGCCTCGATGGCAAGTTCCTCCTGCGAACTTCGGACCCGACACTGTCCGCCGAGGACATCGCCCTGGGCTACAAGCAGCTCCTGGAAGTCGAACGCGGGTGGCGGGACATGAAGTCCACCCTCGAACTACGACCGGTGTTCCACCGTCTCGAGCACCGCATCCGCGCCCACGTCGTGCTGTGCTGGCTCGCGCTGCTGCTGATCCGCGTCGCCGAGACCGCCACCGGTGACACGTGGCGGAACCTACGCCACGAACTGGACCGCATGCACCTGGGCACCTTCACCGGCGCGGCAGGCACCATGAAGCGCCGCACCGCCACCACCGCCGCCCAGGCCGCCATCCTCCGGGCCCTCGACCTCGCCGAACCCCGCGAGTTCAGCGAACTGCGCCCCGCCCACCCAGCCGCCTGACCAGGCACAACGCAGCCGCATAGATACACGCCACTCGC
>JBJXGF010000230.1:0-4335 GCA_046153015.1 Acidimicrobiales bacterium
CCGAGTATCTCGACAGCCTGGAGCGCGGCCCGCTCGGCGTGAACGTGATCCAGTACATGCCGACCGCGTCGCTGATGACCTACGTGATGGGCCTCGAGGCGGCGAAGACCCGCCCGGCCACCGAGGCGGAGCGCAAGGAGATGCAGCGCCTGCTGAACGAGGGCATGGACGCCGGCCTCTGCGGGTTCTCGATCCAGCGCCTCGGCGAGAACTCCACCCAGGCCGACTACGACGGCTCGCCGATGGTGACCGACACGATGTGCGACGAGGACATCCTCGCCCTGGCCGAGGTGCTGGCCGAGCGGGACGAGGGCTTCATCCAGATCACCCAGGCCACCGGCAACATCAAGGCCGACCTCGCGTTCCTCGAGAAGCTCGCCGCGGTGGCGCAGCGGCCGATCCTGCACAACGCCATCATCGCCACCCGCCGCGATCCCGAGGTGCACCGCCGCAGCCTGCGCTGGCTGGAGAAGTGCTGGGCGCAGGGCCTGCCGATCTACGGGCAGACGGCCACCCTGCGGGCGGGGACCGCGTTCACGCTCGAGCACTGGAACCTGTACGACGCGTCCCCGGCGTGGCGGGCGATCACCACCGGCACCAAGGAAGAGCGCCTCGCCAAGATGCAGGACCCGGAGCTCAAGGCCGCGGTGATCCGCGAGGCCGAGGCGGCCGACAAGAAGCTGAAGGTCATCCAGGCCGGCGTGTCGGGCGCCCCGGAGAAGCTCGTGGTGCAGGGCGTCAACCGCCAGCAGGACCTGCAGAAATACGTTGGCCGGACCCTCGGGCAGATCGCGCAGGACGAAGGCAAGCACCACATCGAGGTCATGATCGACCTGTCGGTGGCGGGCGACCTCAACGTCGAGTTCCTCATGGCCGAGGTGGAGTTCAACGCCGAGTTCAACGGCGAGCTGCTCACCGCCTCGCCGTACACGCTGCCCGGCGTGTCCGACGGCGGCGCCCACACCAAGTTCTTCAACGGCGGGTCGTGGACGACCGACCTGCTCCGCTGGCTGGTGCGGGACGAGAAGGTGGTGCCGCTGGAGGAGGCGCACTTCCGGATGTCGACCCTGGCCGCACACGCCGCCGGCTTCAAGGACCGCGGCGCGCTCCGCGAGGGCGCCGCGGCCGACGTGCTGGTCTACGAGCTCGAGGAGCTCGACATGGACCCGAGCTGGCTGGGTGAGGTCGCGTACGACTTCCCGGGCGGGGAATGGCGCCGGATCCAGCGGGCCAAGGGCTACAAGAACATCATCGTGAACGGCGAGGTCACCTTCGAAGACGGGGAGTGCACCAACGCGCTGCCCGGCAAGCTGCTCCGCCACGGCCGCGCGTAACGCGTAGCGCTGGTTTCCCGGGGCGGGCGCAGCGGCGCCCGCCCCTTTGGGAACCGTTCTTGCTCGTGGGCTAGGCTCGGCGACGTGCCCGGGCTGACCAGAGCGACCCCGCGGGGGATGGACGACGCGGCCGGTGAGCTGCTCCGGGTCGAGCGCCTGGGCGTGGACTACGGGCCCCGCACCGCGCTCGACGGCGTCAGCTTCGCCGTGGGCCCGGGGGAGCTCGTGGCGGTGATCGGCCCCAACGGGTCGGGCAAGTCCACGATGTTCAAGGCCATCGCGGGGCTGGTGGCCCACCGGGGCGAGGTCATCCTCGGCGGGGTGCCCTGCGCCGCCCGCGGCCGCCACCTGGCCGCCTTCGTGCCCCAACGGGCCGACGTGGACCACGAGTTCCCGATCACGGTCGCCGAGCTGGTGGCCCTCGGCCGGCGGCGCTTCACCGGCCCGTTCCGCCGCCTCAGCCCGCTCGACCGGGCGGCGGTGGCCGACGCCATCGAGCAGGTGGGGCTGCGCGGCCGGGAGCGCAGCGTGATCGGCTCGCTCTCGGGCGGCCAGCTCCAGCGGGCCTTCCTCGCCCGTGCGCTGGTGCAGGGCGCCGAGCTGCTCCTGCTCGACGAGGCGATGTCGGGCGTGGACCAGGCGGCCACCGCCGAGCTGATGGCCCTCTTCTCCGCCCTCACCGGCGAAGGCGTGTCGCTGCTGATCGCCACGCACGACCTGGCCCTCGCCCGCCGCCGGTTCTCCCGCTGCCTGGCCATCAACG
Source organism: Acidimicrobiales bacterium (assembly GCA_046153015.1). Taxonomy (GTDB): domain Bacteria; phylum Actinomycetota; class Acidimicrobiia; order Acidimicrobiales; family CAIXPF01; genus JBJXGF01. The sequence goes on from JBJXGF010000230.1 coordinate 2,098, forward strand.
GGGCCCTGGTGGCCGACGGCCCGCCCGGCCAGGTGCTGATCGGCGGCGCCCTCGAGGCCACGTTCGGCTCCGGGGAGCCGCGGCCGCGGGCCGAGGCGGCCGTGGGCGCCGCCAACCGATGAGCTGGCTGGTCGACCCCTACGAGAGCCTGTTCATGCGCAACGCCGCCGCCGCGGCGGTGATCGTGGGGGTGCTCGCCCCCGCGGTCGGCACCTGGATCGTGCTGCGCGGCCTCGCCTACCTGGGCGACGCGCTCAGCCACGCCACCCTCGGCGGCGTCGCGGCCGCCTACGTGTCGGGCTTCTCGCTGGTGCTCGGCGCGCTGGGGGCGGGCCTCGTGATGGGGGCGCTGCTGAGCGTGCTCGGCGGCCGGGCCCGCCTACGTCTCGACGCGGTGATCGGCGTGGTCGAGACGATCATGTTCGCCCTCGGTGTGGTCCTCATAGCCCGCTCACCGCGCGGGGTCGACCTCACGCATTTTCTGTTCGGGCAGATCACCACCGTGACCCGCGGCGACGTGGCGGTGAACGCGGCGTTGGCGGCGGCCGCCCTCGCCGCGGTGGCGCTGCTGTTCCGCGACCTGCGGGCCTCCACCTTCGACCCGGTCCACGCCGCGCAGGTGGGGGTGCGGGTCGGCGTCATGCGCTTCGCGCTGCTGGCGCTGTTGTCGGTGGCGATCGTGGTCAGCCTGTCCACGGTCGGGGTGCTGATGTCGGTCGCGCTGCTGGTGACCCCGGCCGCCACCGCCCGCCTCCTGACCAACCGGCTCACCACGATGACCGCGGCGGCGGTGGCCCTCGGGGTCAGCGCCACGCTGTCGGGCCTCACGCTCAGCTACCACCTGAGCTCGCCGCCGGGCGCCACGATCGCGTTGGTGGCCGCCGCCGGCTTCGCCGTGGTCTTCGCCGCCACCCGCCCCCGCCGCCACCGCCACTCGCCGATCTAGCCCCTCAGCCCATCTTGTTGCTGGGGCGCTCAGCCCAGGGCGCCGTCCACGATGAGCTGGGCGATGCGGTCGTCGTCGTAGCCGAGCAGGTCGCGCAGCACGAGCTCGTTGTGCTCGCCCAACAGCGGCCCGGCGCGATGAGGGCCGGCGGGGCTGCGCGAGAGGCGCACACGCGGGCCCTCGATCACCACCGAGCCGTGCTTGGGGTGGGGCACGCGGCGCCAGTGGCCGAGGTGGGCGAGCTGGGGATCGGCCCAGCACTCGCCGCTGTTCTGCACCCGGTGGGCGGGCACGCCGGCCTCGATCAGCGCCGCTTCGGCCTCCGCCGCGCTGCGCCGCCCCGTCCACCCGGCCACCAGCGCCGCCAGCTCGTCCCGGCGGGCGAGGCGGGCCTCGGCCCCGAGGCCGGCCAGGGCGGGCCCGTCCACCAGCGCGGTGAGGGCCCGCCACTGCTCGTCGGTCTCGCAGACGACCGCCACCCACGCGTCGTCGCCCGCGCACGGGAACACCCCGTGAGGCGACAGCGCCGAGTCGTCGTTGCCGAGGCGTCCCCGGGCGGCGCCCAGCACCTCGTGCTCGACCAGCGCCGGGGCGAGGAAGTGGATCGCCGCCTCCGCCTGCGAGAAGTCGATGCGCTCCCCGCCGCCCTCCCGGGCCCGGCGCTCGAGCGCGGCGAGCAGCACCGCGGTGGTGAGCCGGGGCGCCAGGTAATCGGTGTAGGCGAGGAACGGCCCGGCCGGCGCACGGTCGGGCCAGCCGGTGAGCTCGTAGAAGCCGCACACCGCGGCGGCCAGGTTGCCGAAGCCGGCGAAGCCCCGCAGCGGGCCGCTCTGGCCCATCAGGCTGGTGGAGAGCACGATCAGCTCCGAGTTGGCGGCGTGGAGCGCGTCGGCGCCGAGGCCCCAGGCGTCCATCACGCCCGGCGTGTAGGACTCGACCAGCACGTCGGCCCAGCGGGCGAGGTCGACCAGCACCTCGCGCCCGGCCGGCGTGTTGAGGTCGAGCGCCAGGCCGAGCTTGTCGGCGTTCATGCTGGCGAACTGCAGCGACGCCTCGGGCCCGTGGTCGCCGGCCAACGCCCCGCCGCCGCCCCGCCCGGCGTCGGGCCGGCCGGGCCCCTCGATCTTCACCACCGTGGCGCCGTGCTCGGCCAGCACCCGGGTGGCCAGCGGGCCGGCGTACACCCAGGTGAGGTCCACCACCTTCAGGCCCTCGAGCGCGGGGCGGCCGTCGAGCGCGGGGCCGCCCTCGCCGGCGGGGGCGCCAGGCGGGCGGCGGGTCCGGGCCCCGCC
>JBJXGF010000233.1:0-10836 GCA_046153015.1 Acidimicrobiales bacterium
TCGAGTACTTCACCGCCGCGGTTCGCCGGGACCGTCCCGAGGCGGTGCAGGCGGTGTTCGCCGAGCTGACCCGGTTCTTCGAGGCGCTGCTCGCCGCCGCCGGCGCGCCGCCGGCGCGGGCCCACGGACTGATCTCGTACCTGGTCGGCACGATCATGCAGCAGACCGTCCGACCGCTGGCGTTCGCGGAGATCGAGGCTGAGATCGCCGCGATCGTCGGCCTGCCCCAGCCCCCAGCAGCGCTAGCGCTGGGCTGGCGCGGGGCCAGCGCAACGTCCTAGAGCTGGCGGCGGGCGAGCTCGCGCAGGTTCACCTCGGGGCGGGGCCCCACGTGGGTGATGACCTCGCCGGCGGCGAGCGCGCCGTACCGGCCCGCCGCGGCCAGGCCGAGCCCGGCGCAGTACGCGTGCAGGAAGCCGGCGGCGAAGAGGTCCCCGGCGCCGGTGGTGTCGACCACCGGGCCCGGCGCCCAGGCCGGCGAGGCGATCGGCGCCTCCCGGTTGACGATCACCGAACCGAGCTCGGAGCGGGTGACGCAGGCGATCTCGCAGTGGCCCCGCACCCGTTCGAGCGCGGTGTCGACGTCGTCCACCTCGTAGAGCGAGAGGATCTCGGCGGTGTTGGCGAAGAGGATGTCGACCTGGTCCTCGATGAGGTCGAGGAACTCGTCGCGGTGGCGGTCGACGCAGAACGAGTCCGACAGCGTCAGCGCCACCTTCGCGCCGCTGGCCCGCCCGGCGGCCATCGCCTTGCGGATCGCCGCCTTGGCCGACTCGACGTCCCACAGGTAGCCCTCGCAGTACACCACCCGCGCCGAGGCCACGAGCGCCTCGTCGACGTCGTCGGGCGCGAGAAGGTTGGAGATGCCGAGGCAGGTGCTCATCGTGCGCTCGGCATCGGGCGTCACCACGATGAGGCAGCGGGCGGTGGGCGGCCCCTCCAACGCCGCCGGCTGCTCGTAGCTCACGCCGACGGCCCGAATGTCGTGGCCGAACACGGCGCCGAGCTGGTCGTCGCGCACCTTGCCGATGTACGCGGCGCGGCTGCCGAAGGAGGCGAGCCCGGCCATCGTGTTGGCGGCGGACCCGCCGGAGGCCTCGATGCCGGGCGGCATGGCCGCGTAGAGCTGCTCGGCGCGAGCGGAGTCGACGAGGGTCATCGCCCCCTTCTCCAGGCCCTGGCGGGTGAGGAAGGCGTCGTCGGCGTGGGTGATCACGTCGACGATCGCGTTGCCGACGCCCACCACGTCGAAGGTCTGCTCAGCTCGGCCCGGCATCCGGCGAACGATATCGGCGGCCCTGGGGCGCCGCACCCCGCCGGTACGCTGGGCGGCCGTGGCCCTCTTCGACGAAGGTTCCGACCTGCCGCTCTCCGCCTACCGGTTGCCGGGAGCGGCGAGGCCGACGCGCTATGAGCTGGTCATCGCCCCCGACCTCGAGGCGTTCACGTTCTCTGGCGAGGCGGTCATCGAGCTCGAGGCGGCGCAGCAGTGCGCCGAGCTGGTGCTCAACGCCGCCGAGCTCGAGATCGACGCCGCCGCGGTGGAGACCGCCGCCGGGCGGGTCGAGGCGGAGGTGGCGCTCGACCCGGCCGCCGAGCGGGCGACGATCACGCCGGCCCGCCCGGTGGAGGCCGGCCCGGCCACGCTGCACCTGCGCTTCCGCGGGGTGCTGAACGACAAGCTGCACGGCTTCTACCGGTCGAGCTTCACCGATCGCGACGGGCGGGCCCGGACGATCGCGGTCACGCAGTTCGAGGCGACCGACGCCCGGCGGGCGTTCCCCTGCTGGGACGAGCCCGAGCACAAGGCCGTCTTCGCCATCACGCTGGTGGTGGAGGACGGGCTCTTCGCCCTGTCCAACGCCGCCCAGGTGAGCGACGAGCCGACCGGCGACGGGCGGCGCCGGGTGCGCTTCGCCGACACGATGCCGATGTCGACCTACTTGGTGGCGATGGTGGTCGGCCCGCTGGAGGCCACCGACCCGGTCGACGTGGACGGTACGCCGCTGCGGGTCGTGCACCCGGTGGGCGCGGGCGAGCTCGCCGCGTACGCCCTCGAGGTCGGCGCGTTCTCGCTGCGCTACTTCGCCGACTACTACGGCATCGCCTACCCGGGAGACAAGCTCGACCTCGTGGCCGTCCCCGACTTCGCGTTCGGGGCCATGGAGAACCTCGGCTGCGTCACGTTCCGGGAGGTGCTGCTGCTCGTCGACCCGACACAGACGACCCAGCCCGAGCTCCAGCGCGTGGCCGACGTGATCGCCCACGAGCTGGCGCACATGTGGTTCGGCGACCTGGTGACGATGAAGTGGTGGAACGGCATCTGGCTCAATGAGGCCTTCGCCACGTTCATGGAGATGAAAGCGGTCGACGCGTTCCGCCCCGACTGGCGGCGCTGGGTCGATTTCGGGCTGTCGCGGAGCAGCGCGTTCGACGTCGACTCGCTCGCCTCGACCCGGCCGGTCGAGTACCCCGTGCACTCCCCCACCGACGCCGAGGGCATGTTCGACGTGCTCACCTACGAGAAGGGCGCGGCGCTGGTGCGGATGCTCGAGATGTACCTCGGCGAGGACGCGTTCCGGGCCGGCATCGCCCGCTACCTGCGCCAGCACTCCTACGCCAACACCGAGACCACCGACCTGTGGGACGCCATCGAGACGGCCAGCGGACAGCCGGTGCGCCAGATCATGGACAGCTGGATCTTCCAGGGCGGGTACCCCCTGATCAGCGTGGAGCTGGCCGCCGACGGCCGCGCCCTGCGCCTGCGCCAGGACCGCTTCCGCTACGCCGGCGGCCCCGCGCCCGACCCCGCCGAGGCCCCCCGCTGGAAGGCGCCGCTGCTCGTGCGCGTGGGCGACGCCGACGGCGCCCGCCGCGACCTCCGGCTGCTGCTCGAGGAGGAGGGGGCGACCGTGCCCCTCGACGCGCCGGCCGCGTGGGCGCTGGTGAACGCCGGCGGCCACGGCTTCTACCGAGTCCGGTACGACGACGCGCTGCTGGGCGCGGTGGCGGCCCGGGCGCAGGACGAGCTCACGCCGATCGAGCGCTACAACCTCATCGACGACGCGTTCGCCGCCGTGCTCGCCGGGCGCAGCAGCGCGGCCGGGTTCCTCTCGCTGGCCCAGGGCTTCGCCGCCGAGGACGACCTCTCGGTGTGGCAACGCATCCTGGGGGCCCTCGCCGCGCTGTCCCGCGTGCTCGAGGGCCCCGCCCTCGCCGCGTACGAGGCGACGGTGCGCGAGCTGGTGGGCGGCGCGCTCGACATCGTGGGCTGGGCGCCGGCGGAGGGCGAGGGGGAACGGACCCGGGAGCTGCGCGGGGCGCTCTTCCACGGGCTGGGCGCCATCGGCGGCGACGAGCGCGCCCACCAGCGGGCCGCCGAGCTGCACGCCGCCCACCTCGCCGACCCGGCCTCGGTCGACCCGCCGCTCGTGGCCGCGGCGGTCAAGCTGCTGGCGCAGCGGGGCGGGCGGGCCGAGTTCGACCTGTTCGTCGAGCGCTGGAAGGCGGCGCCCACCCCCCAGGAGGAGCAGCGCTACCTGTACGCGCTGGCCGAGTTCGAAGCCGACGGCCTGGTGGACGAGGCGCTGGCCCGCTGCCTGACCGGCGAGATCCGCACGCAGAACTCGCCGTACCTCATCCGCCTGGCGCTGGCCAACCGGGCGCAGGGCCCCCACGTGTGGGACTGGCTGAAGGCCAACTGGCAGGCGGTGAACGACAAGCTGCCGTCGAACACGCTGGCCCGCATGCTCGAAGGGATCCGCGCGCTGGCCCAGCCCGCCGTGGCCGCCGACGTGCACGCGTTCTTCGCCGCCCACCCGATGAGCCACGGCGCGAAGACCGTCGCGCAGCACCTCGAACGCCTCGACGTGAACGTCGCCCTCGCCGAACGCGAGGCCGGACCGCTCGCCGCGGCGCTGGCGGCGCGCCGCCGCTGAAACGTCTCCGGGTCTTCGCGGTAGAGGACACCAGCGCCCAGCTGGTGTGGGGGGCCGGCGCGCCCGGCTGGATCCGGGTGCGGGGCCGCCGGGTTGAGGCGAAGGTCTACGCCGAGCACGGACCGGGCGCCGTGGTGGTGGAGGGCCTCGCCCCCGACGCGGTGAACCGCCTCGAGGTGCACCACGAGTCGAGCGGGGCGCGGGTGGAGCTCGACGTGCGCACGCTGGCGCCGCCGCCCGGGCGCCTGCTCGCCAAGGTGGCCACCGTGAGCGACCTGCACATCGGGTCGCGTTCGTTCGGGCTGCTGCACACGATGACCGAGCCGCTCGGCGTGGGCGGCCCGCACGCGCTGGTGTGCGCCCGCGCCGCGCTGGAGGAGGCGACGGCGTGGGGGCCCGACCTGCTGGTGGTGAAGGGCGACCTCACCAACCGGGGCCGACGCGAGGAGTGGGCGCAGGTCAACGAGCTGCTGAGCGGGCTCGGCGTGCCCGTGCTCGCCGCGCCCGGCAACCACGACACGTGGAGCTTCCGGCACGAGGAGCCGGCGCGTGCGTTCGGCGTCGCCGACGGGCGCTTCGCCGATCCGCTGGTGAGCGTCGACCTGCCGGGCGTGCGGGTGGTGCTGGCCGATTCCTGCGTGCCCGGGCGGGCCCACGGCGCTGTCGGCCGCTTCCAGGCCAACCTGCTCGACGCTGCGGCCGAGGCGGCCGGGCCGACCCTCGTGGGCCTGCACCACCCCTTCGACCGGCGCCGCCCCCGCTACCCGCCGGGCGTCCCCGCCCCGGAGGCCGACGCGTTCCTCGCCGCGCTGGGCAAGGCCAACGGCGCGACGCTGGTGACCTCGGGCCACACCCACCGCAACCGACGCCGCCGCCACGGCCCGCTCACGCTCACCGAGGTGGCGGCGGTGAAGGACCACCCGGGGGTCTGGGCGGGCTACGCCGTCCACGAGGGCGGCGTCCGCCAGGTCGTGCGGCGCGTGGCGGACCCGGCGGCCATGGTGTGGACCGAGTACTGCCGCTGGGCGGTCGGCGGCCTGTGGGGCGCCTACTCCCCCGGCTCGCTGGCGGCGCGCTGCTTCACCCTGCGCTGGCCGCGGCGAACTCGCTGATCGCGGCCAGCACCTCGGCTGGGCGCTCCCGGTGGGGGGCGTGCCCGCAGCCGCTCAGCGTGAAGGCCAGCGCCGGGCCCGCGGCGCCGGCCGTGATCCGGCGGACCTGGTCGAGCGTGCCGAAGTCGTCGTCCTCGCCCTGGATCACGAGCAGCGGGCAGGTGATCGCCGGCAGCAGCGCCTCGATGCTCCACGACGCGAACGCCGGGTCGAGCCAGGCGGAGGTCCACCGGGAGAACATGGCGTCGACGTCGGCGTGGTGGCGGGCGAGGCGCTCGCGCAGCTCGGGGTAGGCGGCGACGACGGCGCGGATGCCGCGCAGCGTCTCGGGCTCCACCAGCACGTGGGCGGCGATCGTCACCACCCCGCAGGGCTGCGGCGCCCGGCCGAGGGCGGCGTGGATCAGGGCGATCGAGCCGCCGTCGCTGTGGCCGACGAGCAGCGGCGAGTCGATCTCGAGCTCGCCGAGCAGCTCGGCGAGCACCTCGGCCTCCTCGTGCAGGAAGCTCGGCGTGAACGGCCCCGGCGGCGGGTCGGCGCGGCCGTAGCCGGCCCGGCTGTAGGCGAGCACCTCCCGGCCGGCGGCCTCCGCCAGCCGGGCGGGGAACCCGCCCCACGCCGACACCGAGCCGAGGCCCTCGTGCAGCAGCGCGATCGGCGAGCCCTGCGGCTGTCCGGGCGGCGCCCAGCGCGCCTGCTCCAGGCGCGCCGCCGCCCCCCGCCGAGCCCCGATCAGCTCGTCCACCGCTCCACCTCGGCCAGCACCACGGCCAGGCTGTCGGGGCACACGGCACGCGATGCGCACCAGGCCGCCAGGCCCTGCCGGGGCGCCCACTCGGTCTCGGCCACCTCGCCGTCGGCGAAGGTGAACGGCCCGTCGCTGATCGTGGAGTACAGCCGGGCCAGCTCGTCGACGTGGGCGTCGGCGTACGCCGCCTGGGACCGCCAGGTGAGCTCGACGCCGATGAGGCCGGTCTCCTCGGCCAGCTCGCGGCGCGCGGCGGCGTCCCACCCTTCGCCCACCGCGCACACCCCACCGAAGGCGAGGTCCCAGCGGGACGGCCAGATGTCTTTCCAGTCGGCCCGGCGGTGGGCCAGCACCCGCTGGCCGTCGGTGCTCAGCACCACCACGAACACACAGCGGTGGCGCAATCGGCGAGCCCGCATCTCGGCCCGGGGCACGACGCCCACCACGCAGCCGGCCGGGTCGAGCACCTCGACCGGCTCGTCGGCGCTCATCCCCCGAACGCGAGCGCGTCCTCCCAGGACGCGCCGTCCTCGATCAGCTTGCGGTACTGCATCACGTGGCGGGGACGGTTCATGCCGAACACGCCGACCAGGCGGCCGGCACGCCCGTAGATGGCGGCGAAGCGGCGCTCCTCCACCGATCCGTTCACGATGCGCACCTCGTCGTCGGCCCGCACCCGCCCGGCGAGCTGGATCTTGCGGTCGTACTGGTCGGACCAGAACCACGGCACCGGTGCGTACGGCTCGCCCGGGCCGGCCCCGGCCAGGAGCCGCCGCGCCGCGTGGGCGCCCATCGCCACCGCGTTGTCCCAGTGCTCGACCCGCATCACCTCGCCGCCGAAGGCCCGGTTGGGCCACCGGGCCACGTCGCCCGCCGCCACCACCCCCGGGGCGGCGAGGCAGGTCTCGTCGCACACCACGCCGTCGGCCAGCTCGAGCCCCGAGCCGTCCAGCCACGCCACCGCGGGCGCCACGCCGATCCCGACCACCACGAGGTCGGCGGCCAACGCCTCGCCGTCGCTCAGACGCACCCGCTCCACGCGCTGCTCGCCCTCGATCCCGGCGACGCCCACGCCGAGGCGCACGTCGACCCCGTGGTCGCGGTGCACGTCGGCGATCACCTGTCCGACCTCGGCGCCCACCGCCCGCTCGAGCGGCACGGGCAGCGCCTCCACCATCGCCACCTCGCAGCCGAGCTCTCGGCAGGTGGCCGCCACCTCGGCGCCGATGAAGCCGGCCCCGACCACCACCACCCGGCGGGCGCCGGCGTCGATCTCGGCTCGCACGGCGCGGGAATCGTCGAGCGTGCGCAGCACGTGCAGCCCGGGTCGGGGGGCGGCGCCGGGCAGCGTGCGGGCCCGGCAGCCGGTGGCGATCACCAGCCCGTCGAAGCCCAGCTCGGCGCCGTCGGCGAGGTGCACGCGGCGCTGGCGGAGCTCGAGGCCCACCGCCGGCGCGCCGAGCCGCCACTCCACGGCCTCGGCGTCGAGCGCCTCGGCGCCGGGCAGGCGCAGCGCCTCATCGCCGACCTTGCCGGCCAGGTGGTCCTTGGACAGCGGCGGGCGGTCGTACGGCTTGTGCGGCTCGTCGCCGACGATCACCAGCCGCCCGGTGAAACCGTCCTTGCGGAGGGCCAGTGCGGCGTTGAACCCGGCCAGCGAGGCGCCGGCCACCACGATCGTGCCGAGCGAGGCCACCGCCGCCGCCTCAACCCTCCAGCTTGATGGCCTGCTTCGGGCAGCGGGCCACCGCCTCTTCGAGCTTGGCCCGCATCGACTCCGGCGGCTCCTCCATCAGGATGTAGAGGAAGTCGTCGTCGCGCACCTCGAAGACCTCCGGCGCGATGGCCATGCACACGGCGTTGCTCTCGCACAGATCGAAGTCGACGACGACTCGCATGGTGGACACCTCGGGCGTTGCTGGTTCGGTTGGCGGCCCTTGCTTACCACGTGGGGCTCACGCCGTCGGGTCCGCGCTGGCGGCGGCGGTACCGTTGGCCTGTGGCGAGGGCGAAGCCGGTCTCGAAGCCGACGCTCGTGTGGCGAGCGGTGCGGCGGCGCTGCCCCCAGTGCGGATGCCCCGGCCGCGAGCTCTTCGCCCGCTGGTTCAAGGTGCACGACCAGTGCCCGCGCTGCGGGCTGCGCTCCGAACGCGTGGAAGGCCACTGGATCGGCTCGGTGGGGATCAACACGATCCTCAGCTTCGCCGCCATGGGGGCCACGCTCGTGGCCGGCTTCGTGCTCACCTATCCCCGCATCGCCGCGCTGCCGATCGCGCTGGTGGGCCTGGTGGTCATGATCGGCGCGCCGCTCGTGCTCTGGCCGTTCTCCCGCACGCTGTGGATGGCGCTCGACCTGATGATGAACCCGGCCGAGAAGGGCGAGCTCGACCCCCGCTACGAGCTGTAGGCCGGGCCGGTCACACCGTTCCACTCACACCCGTTCCACTCACACCCATTCCACGTGGGCCTGGATGGCGCCCGAGGCGTCGACCCAGCCCTTGGAGCGGGCGTAGCCGAGCATCCCGTCGAACTCGCCCGCCCACGACTCCGGGACCCGCCCGGCGGCCAGGTCGCGCACGGCCTGCTCGGTGATCCACACGTGCGCGTCGTCGCTCTGCGCCGCGGCCGCGCCGAGCGCGGCGGTGACCGCGCCCATGTCGGGCGCCGCGCCGCCGGTCACGGCCTCCACATGGAACTTCTTGCAGTCCGCCGGCTCCTCGAGGGTGACCGTGCGACTGGCGAGCTCGACCCGGAAGAACATTGACCCTCCTCGATGCGACGGTTGACCCAACGCGGCGACCAAACTAGTGCCGATGCCGCGCCGCGCCCGCCGCCCACCGCTCGCCGCGGCCGGGTGCGCGCTGGCGCTGGCGTGGGCGGCGGCGGGCCTGACCGGCTGCTCGAAGACCCCCGACACGCCCGACCCCGGCGGGGGCGGCGCTGCGGCGCCGGCCAGCCTGCCCGGGGGGTTCCCGACCCACCTGCTCCCCGGCGCCAACCCGGTGCTGATCGACGTGGTGACCGAGGCGGAGGCGGGCGAGGGGTTCGGCCCGTCGGCCACCTGGCGGCTCTCGGGCGGCTTCGACGACGCCGTGCGCACGATCGAGACCGCGCTCGCCAACCTGCGCTGGCGGGCCACGCGCACCGACGACCGCAGCCCGGCCAGCCAGCAGACGAGCTTCGTGGTCGACAACGACGCGCTGTACGCGGCCCGGGTCTTCGCCGGCGCCGGGCTGAAGGGCGTGCGGGTCACCCTCGAGCTGCCCGCCGCCGGCGCCGCGCCCACCACCACAGCGGCGCGCTGAGCGCAGCGGCGGGAAGCCCCGGCCGGGGGCCTACGATCGGCTGGTGCTCGCCGCTCTTTCCGCTGCGGCGGCCGCGGCGCACGGGCCGCGGCCCGCGGTCGTCGCCCCCGCCGGGTGGGAGCTCACCTTCGCCGACCTGCACGCCGCCGCGTGGTGCGCCGCCGCCCGCTTCGTCCGCCTCGGGATCGGGCCGGGCGACGTGGTGGCCGTGGCCCTCGGGCCCACCCCGGACCAGGTGGTGACCATGATCGGCGCGGCGCTGGCCGGCGCCACGCCGGCGGCGCTCAACGCCGCGTGGTGGCCGCGTGACCTGCGGGCCGCCGCCGACGCGCTGGCGCCCGAGCTGATCGTGGCCCCCACCTCGGTCAGCAACCTGCTCGACGACCATCACCGCGTGCAGGTGATCGAGCCGGCCTCTAGCCGGGCGGAGCTGCTCGACGGCGCCCCCCTGGCGGCGAGTCGAGCGGCGGCGCCCACCGGGCTCATCGGCTTCACCGGCGGCGCCACCGGCGAGCCGAGGATGATCGAGCACGGCCCCGAGCAGGTGCGCCGCCTGGCGTTGCGGGCGGCCGCGCACGGCGACGCCGAGGCGCTGGCCGCGCTCGACCCCTCCACGGCGCTGGGCCTGAGCGTGCTGCTCGGGGCGTTGGCGGCGGGCGGCGCGGTCCATCTGCTCGGCCCGTGGTCGGCGGCGGCGGCGCTCGAGCAGCTGTCGCGGCGGCGCTTCGCTCGGCTGTGGGCCACCGGGCCGCAGCTCGCCGAGCTGGCCGGCGCGCTGGCCGACGGGAGCGGGCCGGCGGGCGGCGTCGGCGCGCTCGAGGTGAGCGGCGGCGCGCTGCACGAACGCCCGGCGGCCGAGCTCTGCCGTCGTCTGGGGGCCGCGCTGGTGACCCGCTACTCGCTCAGCGAGGCCGGAGGCTGGGCGGCCGCACGCCGCTGGGCGCCCCGACCAGCCGGGCCAGCAGGCTCAGCCGGGCCGGGTGGGCCGGCCGGGTACGACGCCCTGCTCGTCGGCCACGCCGCGGAGGGCGTGGAGCTCCGCCTGGGCGAGCCGGGGGCGCCGGCGCGGCCCGGCGAGGCGCAGGCGCTGTGGGTGCGGGGCCCGGCGGTGACCCGCCCGCAGATCCACCGGGCCGCCGCCCCTGAAGCACCTCCCGCCGCCGACGAGCCCGGAGCCGATGGCGACGGCTGGACGCCCACCGGCGACCTCGCCTGCCTCACCGAGGCCGGCCTCCGCCTCCTCGGGCGCCGCGTCGACGCCTTCGAGCGCGGCGGGCGGCTCGTGACCCCCGCCGAGGTGGAGGTGGCCCTCGCCCGGCACCCGGACCTCCTCGACGTGGTCGTGGTGCCCCGGCCGGACCCGGCAGAGGGAGCGGTGGGGGTGGCGGTGACCGTGCCTCGGGACCCGGAGAACCCCCCGTTCCTCGGCGACCTGGCGGAGCTGCTGGAGGCGGCGGTGGCGGCCGAGGCGCGACCGGCGGCTCAGGTGATCGCCGACGCCTTGCCGCTCACGCCGACCGGCCTGGTGGCGCGCCGCCTGCTGGCCTACGACGAGCGCAACCGCTGAACGCCCCTCGCCCGCACATCTGCGAGGCGTGCACCTCGCAGATGTGAACAGTCCAGAAAGCCGGGCCCGGGCGCGGGGGCCCGGCGCCGGCTCGCCCAGTACCGTCGGGCGCGATGACCTCCACCGTGCCGCGGGCCCCCGGCCCGGCGCCGCACCCAGCGCCGGG
>JBJXGF010000255.1:0-13281 GCA_046153015.1 Acidimicrobiales bacterium
GTCCGCGAACAGGCGCGCCAGGCCTTCGCGCAGCAGCGCCTGGTCTTCCGCGATCACGACCCGCATGGGATGCTCGCGGTGATCGTGGTGCCGGTGTGAGCCGAGTCGATCCTCAGGGCGCCGCCGACCTGCTGGCGGTCGTCCGCCACGCGAACGCCGACCGCCTCCGACGATAGGTCACGGGCAACCCTGCGAACGAACGCGACGGCAAACTGAGCTTGGCCCGCGGGCCGCCGACTTCTCGGGCCAGGTCAGGACAAGAGCCCCTGGCCAACGGCCAGGAGCCGGTGTGAGGCTGGAGCAACGGACGCTGCTGCGCAGACGAAGGGACCACGGAGCATGACCCGCACTGCGGAGCAGTACCAACGCTCAGGCCGGCGTCTGATCGTCTTCGGCGTGTTCTTCCTCGCGCTGATGCTCGGCATGTGGTGGCTGGTCGAGCAGACCAACCGCGAGGGCGAGCACGACGCCCAGCTCCTGCCCCTGTTCGCGTTGATCCCGCTGGGGATCGGCGCCTACCGCCTCATCCGCGCACGCGCCCGACGCGGGCGCGTGGACGACGGCCGCCTGCGCTTGTGAGGCTGGGCGCGGTGCGGCTGCTAGCGTCCGGGGACGCCCCCGAGCCAGGGGTCCGCCGCCGTTTCCGGAGTGGGAGGAACGCCGAGGATGGGAGTCTCGCCCAAGCTGTCAGACGATGATGTCCGCCGCTATCGGCGGGACGGTTTCCTCGTGCCGGCCTACCGACTTCCGGCCGAGCTCCTCAGCCGCTTGGTCGCGGCCACCGAGCAGCTGATCGCCGACCGCCCCGACTTGATCGATGAGCCGATCGTCGGCCCGCACCTGCCCGGCGGCGGGAAGCACGGCCTGTACGCCGACCGGGCGTTCCTCGACGTGGCGACCCACCCCGACGTGCTCGACATCGTCGAGCAGCTCACCGGGCCGGACCTCATCCTGATGAACGCTTTGATGTTCTACAAGCGGGCCGAGCGCGGCCCCAAGGCGCCGTGGCATCGCGACGGCTTCGCCCTCCCCATCGAGCCCATGGCGGGCACGAGCCTGTGGATTGCGGTGACGGAGAGCACCACCGCCAACGGCTGCCTGCGGTTCATCCCTGGCTCGCACCTCACCAGCAGCCCGGGGACGCACGACTCGACGCCGCAACCCGGCGAGATGTTCTCGGGATCGCTCGACCGCTCGTCCTTCGACGAGTCGACGGCGGTCGACGTGCCCCTCGAGCCCGGCCAGCTCGTCATCTTCGACGTCTGCACGATCCACGGGTCCCAACCGAACGACGGCACGAGCCCGCGAGCCGGCTACGCGTGCCGGTACATGCCGGGCACGAGCGTCTACGAGCACGACAAGGCCGTGGTCAGCAAGGAGCCCGGATACGGGCACGAGACGCGGGCGCTCATGCTGGTGCGCGGCGCCGACCGCAGCGGCCGCAACGACTTCGAACGGGGCCACGCGCGGGTCGGTGCAGACAGCTAGAACCCCTCGTCCTCCGCGGCCTTCGAGGCCGGGCCGGGGGCCGGTGGTAGCGTGCCACCGAGACGTTCGTGAGCGAGGCGGGGGGCCAGGCCGTGATCGGAGCCGCTGTTCGATTCGACGGCGTGCTGGCGTCGGATCCCGCCGCCGCCTGGTTTCGCGACGCGCTCTATGTGGCGTACGCCGACGCCGCGAACGAGCTGTGCCTGCGCAGGGTCGACGTGCGCGGCGGCGGCGCCACCTCGGTGGTCCAGACGGGCTTCACCTCAGGCGGTCACGTGGCCGTCGCCGCCGACGGTCACCGCCTGTTCGTCGTCTTCGGCGAGCCGGGCGTCCGGTACGAGCTCACCTCCACCGTCGACGGCGCCGCCTTCGAGGCGCCGGCCGAGCTTCCGATCAGCGACGGCTTCGTCGGCTCGTCCGGACTCACCAAGGCCGACTCGACGCTGGCCGTCCTCTGGGCCGAGAACGCCGGGGGCCGCGCCCACCTGCTGCGCTCCGACGATGGCGGATCGACGTGGAGCGACGTGTTCCTGCCGTTCGCTGTGCAGCCGGTGGCGGCGCTCTGCTGGCAGCCGGCGGCCGGCTGCTTCTTCGCCGCGTACGGCGGCCGCAGCGGCGGGCCGGGCAGCTTCACCGTCGTCGCCCTCGATCGGGACAACCCGGCGCAGATGCTCGACAGCGCCCGCTCGCAGCGGCCCACCGCCACGCGCGCCGTGGCCATCTGCCCGACCAACTACCACAACCGGCCCGGCCTGCACCTCGCGTTCGACGACCCGTCGCAGGGGTCGCCCGCCCCGTTCACGGGCCGGACCTTCAGCGCCGAGCTGGCCGACCTCGGCTCCGACGAAGCGGGCCCGGCGGCCTACGGCATCGCGCTCGCCCACGACGGCCGCCACACGTGGGTCGCCTGGACCGACGCGAGCACCCGGCTGTGGGTCGGCCACTACCAGCGCGCCTTCGACCTGCCCCAGGACCTCCTTGGTCTCCTCGGCCAGGAGTGCGACCCTCACGCCTGCCCCACCGATCCGCGACTGGTGTGCGAGGCCCAGGACGAGATGCGATGGACCCCCATCGCCGCCCGCATCGACAACGCGGCCAAGGGCGACGTGATCATGACGCCGGGCGACGGCGCAGGCGTGATCGGCACCCTGCTCGAGCGGCTCTCACCCCGCCAGTTCTTCGATCACATGGGCGTCATGCTCACCGACCACAGCGTGGTGCGCCACGCCACGATGGCCCATGACCGGCTGAAGAAGCGCAAACCCGGCCGGTATCTCACCGGGAGCGTCTTCGGCCAGAAGGCGCCCACCGACGGCTTCCGATCCGATGTGGTCAAGTACGGCTGGCCGGGCACCATCACCCAATCCGTGGAGGATGCGTTCTACACCGGCTTCAACACGGTGAACCCGGCCACCGGCCGGCCGTACAACGCACAGGGCGACTACTTCACGCTGAACCCGCAGGCGGCGCCGCTGCCCATGCCCGCGCCAGACGCCGGCCCGGCGGCGTGGGAGCGCTGGGCGGCGCAGCAGTGCTTCGCCGACCCCGAGCACCCGAGCGACACCTACTCGATCCACAACTTCCCGGACCGACCGGCGTACCGGCCCGACGACGCCGTGATCATCGACGCGCTCGTGGTCAAGCCGGCGCCCGCGCTGGAGGCGGCCGACGAACGCATCCGGCCGCTTCTGCACCGCGTCGCCGACGCGGCCGCCGCCATCGACGGGCACTACCGGTTCTACTCCTACACCGACGCCGCCATCGCGCTCGACCCGGCGATGTTCGGGCCTCCCGCATCCGACGGCTACTGGACCGGCCGGGCGGCCGGCGCCCGGTGGTGCGCGGGCACCCGCCCGGTGGTGTGCTCCAGCTTCCTGTGGACCGCGGTGCAGCTCGCCAACGCCGCGTCGCCGCAGATCTCGGTCGAGGCGCCCTTGGGCGAGGACCCCGAGGAGCGGCTCGCGTCCAGAGACGGCCTGTACCGCTATACCGCCGAAGAGCGCCTGCTGGCCGCCCAGGCGCTGCACGACAAGCTGACCGAAGAGGTCCGAGAAGAGGTCTACCTCGCGGTCCAAGAGCTCGAGCACGACAACCAGCTCGGCATCGATCTCACCCGAGTCGGGATCGCCGGGCTGCTGGCGCAGCGGACCGGTCGGCGCGCTCGTGGTTGCCCTCGGGCTGAGCCCCGAGAACGCCGCGGCCCTGGCGCTGGCGTTCAACGACATGCCCGACGACGTGGCCACCCAGATGGCGAACACCTTCGCCGAGGACCGCCCGGACGAACGCGACGAGGCCCTCTGGGCCGAACCGGGCGAAGGGGTCGCCGTCTCCCCCGACGACATCAAGAGCTTCTGGGACGCGCCGGACCCGACCTCGGACATCGAGCAGTGGCACGGGCTCTACGGCGCCGCCGAGCGGATGATCCTCATCCCACGCCGCCAGGAGCCGCGGCGGGTCCACCGGTACGAACGCTCGGCCGGCCCCTCGCTCGTGCGCGGCGAAGTGCGGTTCCGCGGCGAAGCGCTCGCCGGGGTCCGGGTCCGCCTCGGCTGCCAAACCACCATGACCAAGCCGAACGGCGACGAAGCTCCTTTCTTCGAGCTCGCCGCCTCAGCCGGCCGCTACGAGGCTCAGGCGGCCATCTACTGGCCCGGGACCCAGGAGCTGCTGCGCGGCGCGACCCTCGTGCGGCTCGAAGCCGGCGACCACCCCGGACTCCTGGTGATCGACCTCGAGGAGCCGCCGGAGTGGCGACGGCTCATCCGCTGCACCGGCAGGATCGACACCGTTCGGCGCGTGCTGATCGGCAGCGACGACTGGAGCCACGCGCCGATCATCGGCCAGGAGCACCTGGTCTGGGCGCCGGAGGACTGGGGCGAGCCGCCGGCCGACGCGTCGCGCCGAGCGTGGCGCACCGCGTTCGTGGGTCGGCCCGCCCAGCGGTTCCGCGTACGCCTCGACCTGGCCGTCACCCTCCTCGACGCCGCCGGCACGATCGAGGTGGCGGCGCGGTCGGCGCTGTGCGAGCACTACTACGACCAGAAACCGCCGCCGCGGCCCGACCAGATCGTCACCGCCAAGAGCGCGCCGGCGGTCCAGATCCCGCCGGGCGGCGCCCACACGTTCACCTTCGACCACGACAGCGGCAACTTCCCGCCCGATCGGGGCCACGTGGAGCTCCGCGTCGAGAACCTGCGGGCCCCCGGCTGACCGCTCCCGCCCGGGCCTCGGCGAGGCGCCGCCGCGGCGGTGCTCACTCCAGCTCGACCCGATCACCCTCGCCGATGGACCCCGGCGCCTCCACCACGGCGTACGCGCCGAGCATCTGGCCGGTGTGCTTCACGAGCGCCCGCATGATCGTGCGGTCCTCGGCCAATTCGGCGGTGGCCCGTGTGGCCATCACACAGCGCGGGCAGGGGGAGGCGACGCGCAGCACGGCCTCGCCGATGCGCAGCCGCCGCCCCAGCCAGCTCGCCTCGGCGAAGCCGTTGCCCGCCGCCGCCGGGCCGTCGTCGAGCACCAGGTTGGGGCGGAACCGGCGCAGGTCGATCGCCGAGTCGGGCGCGGCCTCGGCGAGCGCTGCGAGCGAGGCGGCGGTGAGCAGGAGCAACGGGTAGGCGTCGAAGTACGTGCCCGGAGGGGTTTCGAACTCCCGCAGCAGCTTGCGCACGTCGCGGTCGAGCACGCGCAGGTCGGGCAGCGGCTCGTCGGGCAGGAGCCCGAAGATGGCCCGAGCCTCCTCGTAGGGGTCGTCGTGGTCGGGCGCGCCGCGACGGTAGTGGTCGAGGTCGTGCGAGGGCTGGAGCGGCCACAGCGTGACCGGCCGCCCGAGGGCGGCGGAGACGGTGGCGGCGGCGTCGGGCGCGTCGGCGGCCACCGCCGCGCCGTCGGGCAACGTGACCACCGGGGCCTGCGCCTCGTCGCCGCCGGGATAGGCCGCCGAGCAGCGCATGAGCTCGCCCAGCTTCTTCGCGTCGGTCAGCGCGGCGCGGGTCTCGTCCCGCACCGCCCACGCGCGGTCGCCGGGCAGCCCGCGCCCGGGGCCGTCGCCCACCACGAGGCGGGTTGCGACCCGCTCACCGCCCATGCTCTTGACGGGATAGCGCCACAGCTCGGCGAGGCGGGTGGTGTCGGCCATGGCGCCAGAGGTTAGACGCCCCGCCTCGGCCCGGAGGGGGTGGGTCGAGCGGCGCCAGCCCGCCTCCGTGCTGCTGCGGAGGTCTCAGCACGGAGCCGGATCGGGCGCCAGCGCCGAAGACAGCGGCGGGCCGCTCCCGCACCATGCCGACATGCCTGCCACCGCCACGCCCCACCCCGACCCGACCCGTTGGCTGAGAGCCGCGCTCGCCGTGACCGCGCCGCTCGGCGCGCTCGCCATCGCCGCGTCACGTCTGATCGCGCCGTATGAGCCCGATGCCAGCGCGGCGACGATGCTGCAGGAGATCAGCGCCCATACAGGCTCGGCCGACGCCTTGGCCTGGCTCCGGCTCGTCGCCACCCTGTTCCTGCTGCCGGGCGTGGTCGTCACCGGGCTCGTGGCCCTGCGCCGGGCGCCCCGCCTGGCCACCGCCGCCCTCTTCATCGGGGTGCCGGCCTGGTCCGCTGCGCTGGCCTTCCCTGATACCGACGGGCTCGCGCAGGCGATCGGCGCCACCGGCGCCGATCCCGCCGACGGTGCACGCCTCCTCGACCACCTCTCGAGCTTCACTGGCAGCGCGGCCTCCGCTGCCGTTGCGTTGTTCGTGTTCGGCCACCTCGTCGCCACCGTGATCGCCGGGATCGCGCTTGTCCGGGCGCGGGTCACGCCTCGCCTCGTGGCTGTCGGCCTCGCCATCTCTCAACCGGCCCACTTCGTCGCGTTCGTGGTCCTCGGCAGTCGAGTGCTCGACGCCGCCGCCTACGGCCTCACCGCCCTCGGTTTCGGCGCGGCCGGCTATGCCTTCTGGCGCGGCCGGGACGGCAGGACCGTCCCGGCGCCGACCCCTGCCGGAACCGCCTCCTCGGCCGGCGGCGCCGTCCCAGCTGCGTCACCCCGCATCCGCACCCGCGCCCTGCTCGGTTCCGCCGCCCTCCCCCTCGCTCTGGCGACCGCGGCGTGCGGGGAGGACCGCCTGTCCCGCAGCGAGTTCATCGAACAGGCCAATGGGGTGTGCGTGCAGAACTCGGCGCACATCGCCAGCCTCTTCGCTCAGGCTTCGGCCGGGGGCGAGCCCGGGCCACAGGAGATGCAGACCGCGCTCGACGGAACCGTGCGCGCCAGCCGCGCCGCCATCGAAGCCCTACGCCAGCTCGAAGAGCCAGCCGAGCTCTCCGCCGACGTCGACCGCCTCCTCACCGAGGCCACCGAAGCCACCGACACCATGCAGTCCCAAGGACTGGCCTACTTCGACTCGGACGACAACCCGTGGGCGCCGATGAACGACGCCGCCCGCGCCATCGGCCTCGACGCCTGCGTCAACGACGGCTGATTTGCCTCCGGGGCCCGCTGTAGGGTGGGGTGTCGAGCCGGCGCGGCGATGCAGGAGCGTGGCATGGCGAAGCTGATCTACGCGTCGAACATGTCCCTCGACGGCTGGACCGAGGACGCGCGGGCCGCCTTCGACTGGGCGCCGCCCGACGACGAGGTGTTGGTGTTCGTCTGGCCGGTCGTCCTCGGCGGGCGCAACCCGGCCCTGCCGGTCGACAGGCGCGTGGATCTCGCGCTCAGCGCCGAGCACCGGTTCGCCGGCGGCGTCGTCCACCTCCGCTATCAGGTCACGTGATGACCCGACCGGCGGAGCGTGTTCGTGTCGGGGACGTGATGCCCCCAGTCCGGCTCCTCGACCATGGGGGGCGGCCATGGGAGCTGTCGTCGTTCCGCGGTCGCCCGGTGGTGCTGATCCTGCACCGCCACCTCGCTTGACTGCCCTGCCAGGAGCACGTGCTCGCCGTGCGCGAGCACCTCGAGCGCTTCGCCGACGCCGAGATCGCCGTGGTCAGCTTCGCCGCCCCGGAGCGGCTGGCCGCCTACCGCGCCCATCTGGACGTGCCGTTCACCTTCGTGTCCGACCCCGACCGCCGCCTCTACAAGCTGCTCGGCGCCGACCGGGGCGCCGCCCGACGCGTCTGGTCGGCGGGCACGATCAAGCTGTACGTGCGCCTGGTGCGCCAGGGGCGAAGGCTGCGCCGACCCACCGAGGACACCCGCCAACTCGGCGCCGACGCCGTCGTCGGTCGCGACGGCCGGCTGCGCTATCTCGCGTTGCCGCCGAGCCCCGACGCCCGTCCGCCCGTCACCGATCTCCTCGCCGCGCTCGATTGATCGCCACGAGCCGGGCGCGGAGACGGACCCGCGTCAGACCCTCGAGAGGGGGCGGGGCCACACCCGCGGGCTCAGGTCATCGACGACGGACACGACCGGCAGCCTGAAGCGGCGTTCCGCCCGGTGCGGAAGATCCATGTGGAGCCAGCGTGACAGGCCGGGCGGGAGCATCGAGACGACCAGCTCGGAGTAGGTCCGGCTGGCGACGGCCTCAGCGATGGCGGCCATGGGGTCCGGGCCTGCGAGCTCCCCCGTCTGGGGAATGCCGCGCGCGTCGAGCCACTCCCGCATGCACGCGAGCCGCTCGGCGGCCTCCTCGAGCAGCAGACGTTCCGAATCGAGCTCGGCTTC
Organism: Acidimicrobiales bacterium; assembly: GCA_046153015.1. GTDB lineage: Bacteria > Actinomycetota > Acidimicrobiia > Acidimicrobiales > CAIXPF01 > JBJXGF01. Next base: position 8,141 of record JBJXGF010000255.1, read on the forward strand.
GATCGGCAGGGTCCAGGCGTCCCACGGCTCCATCCAGAAGATGGGCTGGGGCCGGGCGACGGGCGTCAGCAGGTGGACCGAGATCTCGGTGCGGGCGGCCCGAGCGAGGAGGTAGTCGGCGAGCCGGCGGCTTCCGAGCGTCTGGTTCGCTACGACGAGCAGGTGGTCCACAGCGGAGCTCATTCGTCGACCCGGAACCCGACCCGCGTGCACACCTGGGTCTGGCTTCGCCGGCCGTCCCTGACCGTGCCGCGAATCTCGTCGACCTGGAACCAGGCGAGACCGTGCAGCGTCGCTCGCGCCTTCGCCAGTCCGTTCGCGATCGCCTCGTCGACCCCGTTCGGCGAGGCGCCCACGATCTCGGCCAGGCGGTAAGTCGGACACGTCAGCCCGTCCACGAACTCGTCGGCGTCGATCCAGTGCGTCTGTACATCGCTCATGTCGCCTCCATCTGCCGTGCCTGATTGCCCGGCGAACCTCGCAGCGAACCGTGTGAGAGACCGTGTGACCGACGGGTCGGCATCTACCGGCCCCAGGTGACGTACTCGCGGACGAGACGGGCTTCTTGCTCGAGCTCCGACAGGCGTCCCTTGACCACGTCGCCGATGCTGAGGAGCCCCACGAAGGTCATGCGGTCGAAGACCGGGAGGTGGCGGGCGCGGCTCTCGGTCATCTTGGCCATGACGCCTTCGATGGTGTCGGCCACGTCGCACGAGGGCAGCTCGCGCTGCATGGCCGTCGCCACCTCCAGGCGTGTGGCGGCCGCTCCGTGCGTCGCCAGCGCCGACACGATGTCGCGCTCGTTGAGCAGCCCGACGAGTCGACCATCGCCGCCCAGCACGGCGAGGGAGCCCACCCGATGGGACCGCATCAGCCGCGCCGCCTCCTCCAGGGTCATCGACGGCTCTGCGGTGTAGATCTCGGTTCCCTTCGCTCTGAGGATCTCAGCGACACGCACGGCGGCACCTCCAGGCCAGACAGCGGCCGCGCCATTCATGCTCGGCGGCGTGTGATGGCCCGTTGGACACCGTCCGGGCCGGGCCGGCCGCAGGGCCTGGACGGCCGAGCCGGGGACCTGCGAAGGTGGGCGACGTGAGCCTTCAGGTCCGGCTCCTCGGCAAGCCGGCGCTGCACAGCGGCGACGCAACGGCGTCTCCGCGGGTGCGGGGCCACAAGGCCTGGGGTCTGTTCGCGTACCTCGTGCTCAACGACCAGCCGCCGGCGCGCCAACGGCTGGCGGCGCTGCTCTTCGCCGACGCCGACGACCCGCTCCGCGCCCTCCGCTGGAACATCGCCGAGCTCCGGCGCGCCCTGGGGCCGGACACCACGATCGGCGGCGACCCGCTCCGCCTGCTCCTGCCCGACCGGGCGCAGGTCGACGTCGTGGAGCTTCAGGCAGGCCGCTGGCAGCCGGGCGACGAGGTTCCCGGCGAGCTGCTCGAGGGCTTCTACTTCGAGGCCTGCCCCGGCTTCGACGCGTGGCTGCTGGTCACCCGGCGAAGGCTCGCCGGGCTCATCGAAGCGGCCCTGACCAACCACGCCCGTGAGGCGCTGACCGCCGGGCGCCTCGACACCGCGGTCAGCCTCGCCGGCCGTCTGGTGGAGTTGAACCCGCTCGACGAGACGCATCAGGCGCTCCTGGTGCGCTGCCTGGCCGACCGCGGCGACAGCCAGGCCGCCAACCACCAGCTGCAGTCCGCGTTGCGCCTGTTCCGCACCGAGCTCGGCGTGGAGCCGTCCAGCTCGCTGCGCGACGCCGCCCAGCGTCCCACGAACAGCGCACCGCCCGGCCGGGCTGCGATCAGCGCCAAGATCGACGCCGGCCGCGCCGCGATCGCGGCCGGCGCCATCGACGCCGCCGTGCACTGTCTGCGCTCTGCGGTCCACGACGCCGAACAGGCCGGCCAGCCCCACCTGCTGGCGCGGGCGCTCACCAGCTTCGGCGCCGCGCTGCTGCGGGTCGGCACCAGCTTCCCCGATGCCGAGGCCACCCTGCGTCGGGGCCTCGCCGCCGCTGAGTCCGCCGGCGACGCGCACAGCGCGGCCGTCGCCCACCGCGAGCTCGGGTTCCTACACGTCCAGGCCGGCCACCGCATCGAAGGCGACCGCCACCTGCTGACCGCGACCGACCTCGCCGCCGGCGACGACAGCCAACTCGCCTCGATCCAAGCCATCTCCGGCATGAGCCTCTCCGACCAGGCCCGCTACCGCGACGCAACCGACCTCCTGCAGGAGTCGGTCCGCCGGGCGCACCGCTGCGAACGCCACCGCAAAGCGGCCTGGTCCCTCGCCATGCTCGGCCGAGCCCATCTCCTGTGCGGCGAGACCGCGCTCGCCGTCGCCGCGCTGGACGAAGCCCGGCGCATCTGCCGGCTGGATCGGTGGTCCGGGTTCCTTCCCTGGCCCGAGACCCTCGGCGCGGAGACCGAGCTGATCCTCGGCCACCCCGACGACGCCCGCCTGGCCTTCGAACACGCCCACGCGCTGGCCGAGCATCTCGACGACACCGGCCTGCAAGCCTTCGCCGCCCGGGGCCTGGCCCTGGTCGCCGCCCACCGGGGCGACGCTGCAGCTGCGCTCGATCACATCGAGACCGCCCGCCTCCACGCCTTCCGCGGCTCCAACACCTACGTCTGGATCCAGGCCCAGGTGGCGCAGACCCGCAGCGAGCTCCTCCTCGTCCACGAACCGGACACGGCGCCGGACGCGATCGGCGAGTGGATCGACCTCGCCGCCCGGGCCGACCTCGTGGAGAGCACCGTCCGAGCCCACCTCGCCGCCGCCCGGGCCGGACAGCCGGGCGCGCTCGACGCGGCGATCGCCATGGCGGCGCGGGTCGACAACCCCGCCCTCCACAGCGAGATCGCCCGGCGGACCTGATCGCCGCCGCAGCGATCCTCGCTCGTCACACTCCCCCTCAAACGGCCGTCCCGCACTGTCTGGCCCACAAGCCCACCGGAGGACGCGTCATGACAGATCTCCACATGCAAGAAGCGGCCCGAACCGACGAGGCGCACGACCTCTTCTGCCCCACCTACCGCCTCACCGAGATCGTCGGCACCGCATCAGGCAGCGTCGACGACGCCATCGCCAACGGCATAGCCAAAGCCGCGCAGACGCTCCACGGGCTCGACTGGTTCCAAGTCACCGAGATCCGCGGCTCCATCCGGGACGGCGCCGTCGGCCACACCCAAGTCACCATGAAGGGCGGTTTCCGGGTCGACTGACCGTCCGACCCGCACTCCCCTACCCCCTGCGTCAGGTCGGCCGAACCCCCCGGCCGGCCTGACGCCGCGCCTCGAGTTCGGCTTGGGCAGTCAGCGACCGGTATCTGCATCGACTCGTCGAGCGGCCGACACCACGCCCTGAGCACAAGCACCTCCGATGCGCCGAGGGTGGCGTCCGCGCGCCACTCGCCTAGCGTCCGGGCGTCGTCGTTCGTCCCGCGAGCGCGGTCGGTTGGGGCTTCGGTCGGGCGGTGATCATGGGAAGGGCGAGTGCGGAGGCGCCCAGCCCGCCGGCGACGACGATCCACCAGATCCAATCGAACCGCTCGGTCAGCGAGGCGCTGGAGGCGCCGAGGATGGCGACGGTCAGCGCCACGCCGAACGTGCCCCCGAACTGGCGGAGCGCTTGCACAGCCGCGCCGCCCACGCCGGCGCGGCTGGCCGGAAGCGCTTGCGCGACGACGCTGGAGAGCTGCGGGAAGACGCAGGCGACGCCGAACCCGCTCAGCATCATGGACGGGAAGTAGTCCTTCACGTAGTCGACGTGCGGGCCGAGCATCGCCAGCCGGTACAGGGCGCTGCTGGCGAACAGAGCCCCGCCGGTGATGAGGATGGGGCGCTGGCCGATCTTGCTGGCGAGCTTGCCGATGCGGGGTGAGAGAAGCCCGACCGCTATGGGCCCCGGTGCGACGCCGAAGCCGGCCTGCAGCACCGACCAGCCCCACACGTCGGTGAGGAAGAGGATCGAGCCGAAGAAGAGCGCCGAGAACGCTGTACCGAACGCCAACGTGGCGAGACTCGCCCACCTGAAGTTGCCGATGCGGAACAGGTCGAGGTCGAGCGCCGGCGCCTTGGTGCGCTGCTGGTGCAGCACGAAGGCGGCGAGCATCACGAGCCCTGCGGTGATGGCGCCGGCCGTTCGGGTGCTGAGCCAGCCGAAGCGCTCCAGGCCGATCACGCTGTAGGACAGCAGGCCGGCGGCGCCGGCGATGAGGATCACGCCCACGAGGGAGGGGACCTGCGTCGTGGGGTCGGACGATTGGCGCAGGTTCCGCCGGCCGGCGAGCACGGTGTAGATGCCGACGGGAAGGTTCACGAAGAACGCACACCGCCACCCCAGACCCTCGACGATCGCTGCGCCCAACGTCGGGCCGAGCGCTCCAGCCACGGCGCCGGCGGCGCCCCAGATCGCCACCGCCTTGGGCAGCTGATCGTGGGCGAACGCGTGCATCACCAACGCCAACGAGGACGGGATGAGGGCGGCAGCGCCCACGGCCTGCACCACGCGGAATGCGATCAGCACGCTGGCGGTTGGTGCGAGCCCGCACGCCATCGAGGCGGCGGTGAACAGCGTCGACCCGGCGAGGAAGACCGTCCGGTGCCCGACGCGGTCGGCGAGCTTGCCCGCCGGGATCAAGAGCGCGGCGAAGACGATCGTGTAGGCGTTGAGCACCCAGGACAGCTCCGACGCGCTGGTGCTGGCGAACGTCTGCTTGATGGCGGGGAACGCGACGAAGAGGATCGTGGTGTCGAGAGAGGTCGCCAGGACCGCCAGCGACGCAACGGTCAAGGTCCGACGTGAGTGCGCGTACCCACCGTTCAGGTCTGCGGTCGAAGTCGCGTGCTCGCTGGTCACGCGGTCGTCTCGGCCAGCGCCTTGATGCCGTCCACCGTTGCCTGCATGTTGGCGTGGACCTCGCCGATGCGGCGTCGCAGGATGCGCGCCTCCTTGTCGGGCTTCGCGGTGATCGCCGCGCTCGTGCCGGAGCGCCCAGGCCCGATGACGTAGCTGAACCGCAGGCGGGTCCGGTCGCCCAACGGTTCCAGATCGAAGCGCCAGCGGGCGCCAGGGTTGTCGGCATCCGACGTGCGCCAACCGAAGGACCGCCGGTCCTCCCACGTGTCCACGAAGCA
>JBJXGF010000305.1:0-14227 GCA_046153015.1 Acidimicrobiales bacterium
GTCGGCCGGCGATCGCCACCGACGCCGGGCGACGGGTCACCCAGGCGGGTTGGCCCGCATCTGCTCGGCGGTGAGCGAGTGGAAGTTGAAGTCGCGCCACTCGCTCGTCACGAGCTTGCCCTTGCCCTGGCCGATGCCGCGGTTGGACCCGGACTGCACGTCCTCCCAGTAGTCCGCCCCCGCTGCGGCCACGTAGCGGGCCGAGGCCCGGTCGTCGGGCCGGTTGGCGTCGGCGGTCACGAGGCGGGCCTTGAACGTGATCCACATCCCGGCGAGGTCACCGGGGTCGATGGCGCCGCGGCCGGTGCTCGGCCAGAAATGGAAGTTGCGGCCGCCGCCGGCGGTGACCGACACCCCGCCGTCGGGCTCACGCCGGACGTCGGCCGCCACGCTGTTGTTGCCGGCGAAGGTCTCGAGGAACGCGTCGCCCTCGACGTCGGTCGAGCGCTGCACCTGACGCCACGTGCCGGTGGAGCGGCTCAGCACCCAGGTCTGCATATCCCGCAGGTGCACCCGCGTGTTCGTCGCGGGGTTGCCCTCGGCGGTCTCGTAGACGATGCCGTAGCCGGTGATGGCCCGGTAGTTGCGCGCCTCGTTGGCGTCGGCGCTGAGATCGGGCGTCAGCGCCCACGACCAGCCGTCGGGCACGCCGTGGTAGCGGGCCTCGTTGTTGCCCTGCATGTCGCTGATGATCACGTCGAGCGCGCTTCCAGACGCGGGGGGCGCCGCCGGCTGGGTGCTGGTGCTGGTGGTCGGCGTGCTGGTGGTCGGCTGGGTGGTGGTGGTCGGCTGGGTGGTGGTGGTCGGCGCACCGCCCTGCCCCCCGCCGCCCTGCCCTCCGCCGTTACCTCCGCCCGAGCCATGATCGTGGTCGTGATCGTGGTGGCCGTCGTGATCGTCGTGGCCGTCATGATCGTCGTGGCCGTCATGATCGTGGTGATCGTCGTCCGCCGGGGCGGCAATTGGCGCCGATGGTTTGGAAACCGGTCGTTTTGGGCCGGGATCGGGCGCCCGGCCCCATCCACCGCATCCGCTCAGTGCAACCGCAGCAGCCGCGCTGATCACGAGAAGCCGATGACCTCTCCCCCGAGCTGATCTCATCTCAGAATCCGCCTTTCACCGCGCGCTTGACTTTCGTTACGATTTGGTGACGCTGATGACGATATCGCGCGGATGGGGATACGCAACACCCCCCAATACAATCGGGCGATTCCACCGAGCTTTCTCCCAACGCGTACCGTGGCGGGACGAATCAGGTCGGCGATAGGAAGGGCGCGCGGTGAACTTCGAGTTGTTCATGTATTGCACGATCGGCCGGCGAGCCGAGCTGGAGCGCGGCCTGGCCGGCCTGCAGAACGACCTCTACCAGCGCTTTCTCGCCGAGATCGCCGACTACGTGCGCACCGCCGACGAGCAGGGCTACGCCGGCTTCGGCCACCCCGAGCACCACCTGCAGATCGAGGGCTTCGAGATCTCGAACGACCCGGTGGCGATGGCCCTGCACCTCGGGGCCCACTCCCAGCGACTCAAGGTCATGACCGTCGGCTGGGTGTCCACCACCTGGAACCCGCTGCGCGCCGCCGAGCAGATCGCCACCGTCGACCACATGCTGCGCGGGCGCTTCTCCGTGGGGCTCGTGCGCGGTTACCAGGCCCGCTGGGTGGACAACTACAAGATCAGGAGCGAGCTCTCGGCCGTCGGCCCGTGGAACAAAGACACCGACGTGGACGACCTCAACCGCGAGCATTTCGCAGAATGGGTCGACATCGTCCTCACCGCATTACGTGAGCCCACGTTCTCCTATCAGGGGAAGTTCTGGCAGTTCCCGCCGCCCGGCTACGTGAACCCGCACCCACACGGCGTGTACCACGAGTTCGGCCAGGGGGTCGACGCCGACATGACCGTGCGCGAGGTCGGCATCGCACCTCGCCCCTACCAGGACCCGCACCCGCAGATCTACGGGGGCTTCACCGCCTCCATGCGCACCGCCCTCTTCTGGGCGCGGCACAAGGGCCGTCCCATCGTGCTCTCGGGCAACCTCGAGTTCTGCCGCAACCTGTGGGGCCGCTATCGGGAGGAGGCCGCCCGCCACGGACACGACGTGAAACCGGGCGAGGAGGCGGCCTGGGGAGGGCTGATGATCTGCGCGCCGACCGACGCCGAGGCGCAGGAGTGGGCCGAGGACATGCGCTGGTTCTGGGACCGCTGGGCGCTCCCGTTCGGCCAGGGCTATCCGGAGCTCCTGATCGGCAGCCCCGACACGCTCACCCGGCGGATCGAGGAGGCCGCCGCCACGTTTCCCCTCGAGGAGTGCATGCTGCTCATCCCCCAGGGCATCCACACCCCCAGCCAGATCCACACGTCGCTCGAGCTGTTCTCGACCCAGGTGATGCCGAGGTTCCAGTAACCCCCGACGTGCTGCTCAGCAGCTTCAGCGCCCGCTGGCCGCAGCTGCGCGACGCCGCGCTCGCCGCGGAGGCGCTCGGCGCGCCCCGGCTCTGGACGCTCGACCACCTCTCGGGCGCCGCGGTCGGCGCCGCCCACTCGCTCGAATGCTTCGCCGTGCTCGGCGCGCTGGCCGCCGCCACCAGCCGGATCGGGCTCGGCGCGCTGGTGGCCAACGTCACCAATCGCCCCGCCCCGCTCCTCGCCGCGGCGGCCGCCACCCTGGCCGAGACGAGCGGCGGCCGCTTCACGCTCGGGCTCGGGGCCGGCGCCCGCCCCGGGAGCCGCTTCGCCCGCGAGCGTGAGGCGCTCGGCCTGCCGGTCCCCGAACCGGCCGCGGCGCGTGCGCTGCTCGCCTCGGTCGTGGCCGATCTGCGCCGGCTGTGGGGCCCCGACGCGCCGGCCGGCGTGCTGCGCCCCTCGCCGCCGCCGCCGCTCGTGATCGGGGTCAACTCGTCGTCGCTCGCCGCCGCCGCGGCCGCCCTCGGCCTGCCCGCCGTGGCCCCCGCTGGCCATCCCCGCCTGGAGGAGATCGCCGCGGCGGCGCTCGAGCTGTGGGCCTACGCCCCGCTGGAGGACGCCTGGCTCGACCCCGCCTCGCCCGAACGGCGGCGCCTGGATCGCGTCGGCGTGGCCCGATTGATCGTGGTGATCCGCGCGCCCCATCTCGTGACCGACATCGAGCGCGTGGCTCGGCCAACATAGACCCGATGCGTAAAGCCCTCCTCGGCGCGGTGGCGGCCGTGGCCCTCGTGCTGGTTGGCGCCGGCCCGGCCGCGGCCACCTGGTCGATCGTCGCGGTCGACGAAGCAACGGGCGAGGTCGGCGTCGCCGGCGCGGCCTGCGCGAGGGACGCACCCGACTCGGCGGCCGTGGCGCCCGGCCAGGGGGCGGTCGTGGCCCAGGGCGAGCTGAGCAAGCCGGCGCGCGACGCCGCCCGGGACCTGATCGTGTCGGGCGCCGGGCCGGCGGAGGTGATCGCCCGCATCACCGACCCGGTGTTCGACCCCTCGGCCGCCCGCCGCCAGTACGCGGTGGCGGTTCGGGGCCAGGGCGTGGCCGTCCACACCGGGCTCGACGTGCGGCGAGAGGCGTTGAGCGCGCCGGCGTCCGGCGGCGCGGCCAGCGTGCAGGCCGACCAGGTCGAGCTGCCGGCGGTGGTCGAGCAGGCGGCCGCCGCGTTCGAGCGCTCGAGCGGCGGAGCGGACCGACTGGGCGACCGGCTGCTGCGGGCGCTCGAGGCCGGCTCCGCCGCCGGCGGCGACCGCCGCTGCGCCAACGACAGCGACCCGCCCACCGCCAAGTCCGCCTTCGTGCTGGTGGCGCGGCCGGAGGACTCAGCGGAGCAGCCGGCCATCGCCATCGCCGTCGGGGCGCGCAAGAACCAGAACCCGCTGGTCGAGCTGCGCGAGCGCTACAACGAGGCGCGGCCGGCGGTCTACGGCGACTGCCCCGGCTGCGACCTGGCCGGGCTCGAGGTGCCGACCCGCACAGCCCAACGCCTCACGGCGGTCGAGATCGGCATCGGCCTGGCGGCGATGGCCGCGTTCGTGGTGCTGTCGCGCCGGGTCCGCCTGGCCCGCAGCGCCAGCCGCCGCCGCGAGACCGACTGACGCGGGGCCGCCCCAGGCCCGGCCCCGCCGGCCCCGTCTAAGGTCCGCCCATGCGCCTCGACGAGTACGCCGCGTTCGACGGGTTGGGGCTGGCCGAGCTCGTCCGGGCGGGCGAGGTCAGCGCCGGCGAGCTCACCGAGCTGGCCTGCGCCGCGGCCGAGGCGGTGAACCCGACGCTGAACGGCATCCTCGAGATCTACGACGACGCCGCGCAGGTGGCGGAGGCCGCCGGCCGCCGGGGGGACGCGGCCCCGTTCCTCGGCGTGCCCACCCTGCGCAAGGACATCGGCGCACGCGAGGCCGGCCGGCTGCAGGAGAACGGCTGCCGCCTCTCGGCGGGGCTGACCGCCGGCGGGGAGTCGCACCTCATGGCCCGCCTCCGCGCCGCCGGGCTGGCCCTCCTCGGGCGCACCTCGACCTCGGAGCTCGGCATGTCCGGCACGGTCGAAACGGCCATCGCCGGCGACACCCGCAACCCGTGGGACCCGACCCGCATCGCCGGCGGCTCCTCCGGGGGCGCGGCCGCCTGCGTGGCGGCGGGGGTCGTGCCCCTCGCCCACGCCTCCGACGGAGCCGGCTCGATACGCATCCCCGCCGCGCTGTGCGGCACGGTGGGGCTCAAGCCCACCCGGGGGCGGGTGACGGCCGGGCCGGCGGCGGGGGCGATCATGTACGGGCTCACCACCGAGCTGGTGGTGAGCCGCTCGGTGCGCGACACCGCCGCGGCGCTCGACGCCGTCGCCGCCCCGGCGGCCGGCGATCCGTACGTGATCGTGCAGCCCGACGGGCCGTGGCTCGGCCGGTTGAGCGCCCCGCCCGAGCCGCTGCGCATCGGGTGGACGGCCGAGCCGTGGTGGCCGGGGGCGGCGACCGAGCCGGAGGTGCGCCAGGCCGTCGAGAACGTCGCCGCCCTGCTGGAACGGCTCGGCCACCGGGTCGAGGCCGCCCCGATGGCCGATCTGGCGCCGGAACGGCTGCTCGAGGCGTTCTGGGCGGTGTGGGCGCTCGGCCAGACCAGCTTCGCCGACGCGTTGGCGCAGCGCACCGGCCGCCCGCTGAACGCCTCCACGCTGGAGCCGGTGACCCTGCAGGTGGTCGAGGCCGGCCGGCGGGTCAGCGGGCTCGACGTGGAGCACGCCATGGACGTGTTCAACCGCACCACCCGCCGGGCGGCGCGCTTCCTCGAGCCCTACGACGTGTACCTCACCCCGACCATGCCCAAGGCGCCCGAGCCGCTCGGGGTGTACGGCTCGAACCTCGACATCCCGATGGCGCTCTGGCAGGAGCGGTTCCTCGCCTACTTCTGCTTCACGCCGTTGTGGAACATCACGGGCCAGCCCGCTTTGTCGCTCCCGCTGGCCGAGTCCGCCGCTGGGCTGCCTCTCGGCCTGCAATTCGTCGGCCGCTTCGGCGACGAGGCCACGCTGCTCCGCCTCGGGGCGCAGCTCGAGGAGGCGCAGCCCTGGGCCGGCCGGCGACCGCCCATCCACGCCGCCGCCGGCTGAACCCGACCGCTGCGAGCGGCCCCGCTCAGTACGTCTCGAAGCGGGCCCCGAGCTTGGTCATGTCTGCTTGGTCGGTGGTGAGGATGAACGTGCCGAGGCGTTCGGCGACCACGACCAGGTGGGCGTCGACCACGTCCGAGGTCCCGCTGGCCGCCAGCCGGCGCCCGACGGCCACGGCGTCGTCGAGGGCGTGGACCTCGAAGGAGCGGATCGCGCGAGCGAGGTTGGCCTGACGCGGCGGGTCCCGCCACACCTGAGCCAGCGCCGGGTGAGTGCTGTGGAGCTCCTCGCCCCGCTCACTGGCCCGCTTGATCAACGCCCAGAGGCGCGAGTTGACACGGCCACCGTCGACGATCAGCGGGCCGGCGTCGAGCATCACCGCTCGACGCCTTGGCGGTCGAGGACCGCATCCGCCCAATCGAGATGCTCGCGATCGATCGGGCCTTCGGCCGCTTCCCAGCTCGTGATCAACTCGAGCAGGGCGCCGCTCCGGCGGCGGCGCCTCACCTCGGCCAACAGCGACCGTTTGATGGCCAGCGTCTTGGTCCCGTCGACCGCCACCAGCTCGGCGAGCGCCGCCTCCATCTCGTCATCGAAGTTGATCGTCGTCTTGCTTGCCATATGGGTATGGTACGCGGACTAGCTAAGTACGGCAACCAAGCCGGCCGGCCGACGCCTCGGGCCCCGCTCAGCGGTTCGGCGCAAAGCGGGCTACGCCCGGGTGAGGGCCACCGGGTTGCCGGCGGCGTCGACAGGCGCCTCGACCACGTCGGCCTCGGTGAACTCCCGCGTGAGGCAGGCGAACTCGAGCAGGATGCCGTCAGGGTCGCGGAAGTAGACCGAGCGGACCCACACGCCGTCGTGGAGCTCCTTCGTGACCTGGCGCTCGCTGTCGTCGTGGTTGATCACGACCGCCTCGATGCCCTTCTCGGCCAGCTTGGCGACGCAGGCGTCGAAACGCTCCACCGGCACGTCGAACGCGATGTGGTTCATCCCGCCGTACGCCGTGGTGAGCGAGCCGGGGCCGGGCAGGCCCTCGGGCTGGGTGCTGCCCACCTGGGGGGCGGGGGCGCCCGGGAACCAGAAGAAGGCCAGGAGATCGCCGTTGCCGCAGTCGAAGAAGAAGTGCTGGCCCCGGCCGCCGGGCAGGTTGAGCGCCTTGACCAGCGGCATCCCGAGCGTGTTGGTGTAGAACTCCACCGTTCGAGCCATGTCGCTGCACGTGAGCGCCAGGTGGTTGACCCCGCCGAGCTCGAACTCGCCGACTCGCTGCTTGCTCATCCCGACCTCCAGGTGACGGTGGTCACAAGGTTAGCCAGGGCCGCGCCGCCGCGCTCAGGTAGGCGCGCTCAGGCGGCGCCCCGGCCGAAGAGCACGGCCGGCACGGTCCGGGCGAGGATCGACAGGTCCCAGCCGAGCGACCAGTTGTCCACGTAGAACAGGTCGAGCCGGCTGTACTCGTCGAAGCTGGTGGCGCTGCGCCCGCTCACCTGCCACATGCCGGTGATGCCCGGCTTCACCCGCAGCCGATCGCGCAGCTCGGGCGACCAGCGCTCGGCCTCCTCGGGCAGCGCAGGACGGGGGCCGACGAGCGACATCTCCCCGAAGAGCACGTTGAAGAGCTGCGGCAGCTCGTCGATGGAGGTCTTGCGGATGACCCGGCCCACCCGGGTGACCCGGGGGTCGTTGCGCAGCTTGAACAGCGGTCCGTCCGCCTCGTTCTGCTCGAGCAGCTCGTCGCGGTGCGCGTGCGCGTCCTGCACCATCGAGCGGAACTTCGCCACCCGGAAGGGCCGACCCCCCTGGCCGACCCGCTCCTGGCGGTAGAACACCGGACCCTTGGAATCGAGCTTGATGATCGCGGCCACCGCCACGAGCAGCGGGGAGAGGACGAACAGGCCGAGCGCCGCGGCGGTGAAGTCGAAGGCCCGCTTGGCGAGCGCCCGCCAGCCCGACTGGGTGGCGGCCTCGAGGTACACCACCGGAAAGCGGCCGAACATGCGCACGGTGAGCCGGGCCGCGGTCACGTCGGGCAGGCCGGGCGAGAGCTCGACGTGCACCCCTTCGCGCAGCAGCAGCCGGGCGAGGCGCGCCAGCGCGCCGAGCTCGCCGGCCGAGCCGGCCACCAGCACATGGCCCACGTCGTGCGTGCGCACCAGCTCGACCGCCTCCGCCACCGAGCCGAGCACGTGGCCGGCCACCCCGGGGTCGAGCCGCGCCCCGGGCTCGTCCACCGTGAGATAGCCGACGAACTCGAAGCCGAGCGAGCGGTCGTCGTCCATGACCTTGCGCAGCTCCTGCGCCTCCCGGCCGACGCCGACGATGACCGTGCGCCGCTGCGCCCGCCCGGCCCGGCGGACCCGGCCGAAGAGCCGGCGGACCACCTCGCGCTCGGCCAGCAGCAGCGTGAGCGCCGACACGGCGAACAGCGCCAGCCAGCCCCGCCGGAGGCTGGCGCCCTCGACCAGCGCGTTGATCAGCACGACCCCCACCGCGCCGACGGCGACGGCCTGGACCATGCGGCGGAACTCCTGCGCCCGCTGCGAGAGGAACCTCGCCTGGTACAGCCGCCACTTGGTGAGCGCGGCGGCGAACACGGGCAGGGCCAGGACCCCAGCCCGGAGGTGCTGGGCCTGCTCGCCCGAGCGCAGCACCTCCAGCGAGGCGCCGAGGCGAGCGGAGAGGGCGACGGCCAGCGCGATCATCGCCAGGTCGGCGCCGAGCAGGGCCAGCTTGGTGAGCTGGGGCTGCGCGCCGCGCCGGCGGGTGGAGGCGGGAGCGGGCGCATCGAGGCCCCCGAACGCGTCGCCGCCGTCAGAGCGCCGCGGCGCCAGCGTGGTGATCCGCCCCGCCGGCGCCTCGACCTGGGCGCGATCCGCTCCCCGTCCCCGTGCGATCGTCGACACTGAGCCCTCGTCCTCCGCCGGCCGGGCCCACCTGGGCCCACCTTCTTGTGAGCCGGACGGTACGGACCGGGTGCGCCCTGACTTAGGGGAAAAACGACCCGAGTTGAGGACCGGGCCCGGGCGAGGTCAGGCCGTCTCGGCCTCGGCCAGGCCGAGCTCGCCCATGGCCTGCTCGCGCATCACGAACTTCTGGACCTTGCCGGTGACCGTCATCGGGAACGCGTCGACGAACTTCACGTAGCGCGGGACCTTGTAGTGGGCGATCCTGCCGCGGCAGAACTCCTTGATGTCGTCCTCGGTGGCGGCCTCGCCCTCCCTGCGGACGATCCACGCCATGATCTCCTCGCCGAAGCGGGCGTCGGGCACGCCAATCACCTGCACGTCGGACACCGCCGGGTGGCCGTAGAGGAACTCCTCGATCTCCCGGGGGTACACGTTCTCGCCGCCGCGGATGATCATGTCCTTGATCCGGCCGACGATGTTGCAGTACCCCTCGTCGTCCATCGTCGCCAGGTCCCCGGTGTGCATGAAGCCGTCGGCGTCGATGGCGTCGGCGGTGCGGGCGGGGTCGTTCCAGTACCCCTGCATGACCGAGTAGCCCCGGGTGCAGAACTCGCCCGCTTGGCCCCGCTCGACGGTCTCGCCCGTCTCGGGGGAGACGATCTTGATCTCCACGTGCGGGTGCACGCGCCCGACGGTGCCGGTGCGGCGGTCGATCGTGTCGTCGGCGAGGGTCTGGGTCGACACCGGGGAGGTCTCGGTCATGCCGTAGCAGATCGTCACCTCGTGCATGTGCATCCGCTCGATGCACTGCTTCATCACCTCCACCGGGCACGGCGAGCCGGCCATGATCCCGGTGCGCAGCGACGAGAGGTCGAAACGGTCGAACTCCGGGTGGGCCAGCTCGGCGATGAACATCGTCGGCACCCCGTACAGGCTGGTGCAGCGTTCGTCGGCCACGGCGGCGAGCACGGCGCCGGCGTCGAACGCGTCGGAGGGGATCACCATGGCGGCGCCGTGGGTGACCGCGCCGAGGTTGCCCATGACCATGCCGAAGCAGTGGTAAAAGGGCACCGGGATGCACACCCGGTCGGCGGGGCCGTAGCCGCAGCCCCGGCCCACGACGAACGCGTTGTTGAGGATGTTGCGGTGGGTGAGCGTGGCGCCCTTGGGGAAGCCGGTGGTGCCGCTCGTGTACTGGATGTTGATCGGGTCGTTGCGGTCGAGCTCGGCCTGGCGGGCGGCGAGCGCCTCGTCGGTGGCGGCGCCTGAGCGGTCGGCGAGGGCGTCCCACTCAGGGCTCCAGAGGAACACGGACCGCTCCAAGGCGGCGAGCCGGGGCGCCACCTCGGCCACCATCGCCCGGTAGTCGCTGGTCTTGAACGAGGGCGCCGCGATCAGCAGCCGGCAGCCGGACTGGTTCACCGCGTACTCGAGCTCGCTCGTGCGGTACGCCGGGTTGATGTTGACCAGGATCACGCCGAGCTTGGCCGTGGCGAACTGGACGAGCACCCACTCTGCGTAGTTCGGGCTCCAGATGCCGATGCGGTCGCCCTTCTCGAAGCCGGCGGCGAGCAGGCCCTTGGCCAAGGCGTCGACCCGGGCGTTCAGCTCGGCGTAGGTCCAGCGGATGCCCTGGTGGCAGGCCACGAGCGCCTCGTGGTCCGGCCGGGCGGCGGCGACACGCTCGAGGTTCTGGCCGATCGTCTCTTCGAGGAGGGGGGGATCGGTGGGGCCAAGGTCGTGCGAGAGCGCCACGGCGGCTGCCTCCGGGTCGGCTCGGTCAGGTCACCCCAAGCCTAGATTCTTGCCCCGTGACCAGCGGCGCGTGTATGGCTGCGCCAGCCTCCACGGCCGCAGCCCGTACACCGCGGCCACCTGCTCGTGAGGCGTGCCGAGCGCCAGAGACGTGGCGATCTGGTGGAACACCTCGGGGTTGCGGAGATAGGAGATGTTGGCCAGCGCCTGGCGCTGACCGGCCGATTCCACGATGACCTCGCCGTAGCCGAGGATCTCGCCCAGGACCGTCTGGCGGAACGCCATGTCGGTGACCTTGTCGTTGGGCATGGTCAGGATCCGCACCGTGAGCACGCCCGTCAGCTCGAACAGCCGGCGGTTGCTGATGAACACCCGGGTGATCGACCAGTTGAGCACCCCCAACGCCAGCACCACCACCGCGCCGACGAGCACCAGCGACGCGGCGGCGCTGAGCGCGGGCGCCTCGACGCCGAGGATCACCGCCATGGCGACGACCGCCGCGGCGAGCGGACGAAGGGAGGGCGCGACGAGCGACGCCACGTGGCGGCGCTCGCTGTAGAGGATGACCTCGTTGGCCGCCACCGCGTAGAACGGGTTCTTGACAAAGAGCCGGTAGACCAGCGTGCGCAGCGGCCGCAGGGCCCGCTCCTCGAAGCGGGCGTACCGGCGGCCCTCGGCGGGCGCCGGTCCGCGAGTCCGCCCGTTCGGGCCGGCGCCGTCGGTCGTGTCGGTCATGGCTGGTTCATCGCGCGCCTCCGGCGCTGGCCCACCGCGCCCTCCAGTATGGGGGCGCGACGATCAGAACAGCTGCTCGAGCACGTCTTTCAGCTGAACGGCGACGATGTTGAGCAGCTCGCCGATCTGCTGCACGATCTGACCGGCGCCGACAGGGTTGCGGATGAGCCCGATCACGAGAAACGCCGTGACGAGCGCGGGCCCGATCTTCTTCATCCGTCGAACCTCGTCGTGCGGGTATTTCGCCCAAACATGGACATGCAACTCCCTGCGACCCGCACTCCGCCCGCCAGAGCAGTCTACTCTGGAGTCGCCCCCCGTCCAGGGTCGGCCGCCCCCAGTGGGCGGGCCCAACGGCTGTGCGGAGCGCCGCAGGGCGGCGGGCGGCTGCGCCCGGTTGCGAGGAGCCCGAGATGACCGACCGAGTGGACCACGGATCCGCCTCCGACGACTACTCGAGCGACTGGGCCCGCCCGGCCAACGGACGCCCACCCTCCCGCCCCGACGGCCCGCCGCCGGCGCCGAAGCCGCTCGGCGGCGACGCGGCGTCCTACCGTGAGCACACCGAGCTGCTGCCGGCGGAGCGGGCGGTCCTGACCCTGTTCGGCTTCGTCACGCTGCTCGTGGGGCTGTACGTCGTCGCCCGCGTCGGGTCGATGCCCGTGCGCTCGATCTTCGGCGGCTCGCTGGCGCTGATCGGCCTGTTCATCATGGCCGTGGGAGTCGACGTGCTCGCCCCTCCCGGACCGACCACCTCACAGGACCGCGAGAGCCTGCTCGTCAACGAGAAGCTGATCATCGGCTTCGTGGGCCTGTTCGGCCTGGCCGCCGGGCTGGCGGTGATCTTCGCCGACCGTCCTGGCGTCACGAAGGCAGCGGTCGGCGCGTCGCTGGTGCCGTTCTCGGTCGGCTGCCTGCTGCTGGCCCTGCGGGTGACCCCGATCAACACCGACCGGGACAGCTACCGGCGCGAGATGCAGGAGGCGGCGGGCATCTCCGAGCGCCGCCGCCGCGAGCGGTACCGCTGAACGCTCAGATGAACGGCCGTTCGGTGTAGCGGCCGAAGACCTGGGCGAGCGAGTCCATGATCTCGCCTTCGGTGGCGTAGGTCTGCACCGCGTGGATCAGCCCCGGCATGAGGTTGAGCTCGGGGTCGGCCGCCTCGGCCCGCAGGCGTTCGAGCGACTCGGTCACCGCCGCCTGGTCGCGGTCTGCCCTGGTGGCCTGGAGGCGCTTGATCTGGCGCATCTCCTGCTCCTGGGTGATCTGGAGCAGCTCGGGCTGCGCTTCGTCGTTGCCCTCGGTGAAGGCGGTGACCCCGACCATGACCCGCTGGCCGTTGTTGAGCTTGCGTTCGAACTGGTACGCGGCGTCGGCGATCTCGGACTGGAAATAGCCCGTCTCGATGCCCGCGTAGGCGCCCTCGAGCATCGAGCCGCCGCCCAGCTCGGCGACCCGGGCGAAGATCTCCTCGGCCTGGCGCTCCATCTCGTCGGTCAGCGCCTCCACGTACCACGAGCCGCCGAGCGGGTCGGCCACGTTGGTGACGCCGGTCTCGTACGCGATCACCTGCTGGGTGCGCAGCGCGATGCGGGCCGCCTTCTCGGTCGGCAGCGCCAGCGCCTCGTCGAAGCTGTTGGTGTGCAGGCTCTGGGTGCCGCCGAGCACGCCGGCGAGGGCCTCGATCGCGGTGCGGGCGATGTTGATCTCGGGCTGCTGGGCGGACAGCGACACGCCGGCGGTCTGGGTGTGGAAACGCACCATCAGCGACTTCGGGTCCTGTGCGCCGTAGCGCTCCTTCATCCAGCGGGCCCAGATCCGCCGCGCCGCCCGATACTTGGCGATCTCCTCGAAGAAGTCGAGATGGGCGTTGAAGAAGAAGCTGAGGCGGGGCGCGAACTCGTCGACCGGCAGCCCGTGCTGCGCCGCCAGCTCCACGTAGGCGAACCCGTTGCCGAGCGTGAAGGCAAGCTCCTGCGCGGCGGTGCTGCCCGCCTCGCGGATGTGGTAGCCCGAGATCGACACCGAGTTCCAGCGGGGCATCTCCGCCGCGGCGAACGCGATCGTGTCTCGCACGAGGCGCATCGAGGGCCGCGGCGGGAACACGAACTCCTTCTGCGCCTGGTACTCCTTCAGGATGTCGTTCTGGAGCGTGCCGCCGAGCTGGCGGCGCTCGACGCCGGTCTTCTCGCCGGTGGCGACGTACATGGCGAGCAGCACCGCGGCCGGCGAGTTGATCGTCATCGACGTGGTGATCTTCGAGAGGTCGATCCCCTCGTAGAGGGTCTCCACGTCGGCCAGGGTGTCGACGGCCACGCCGCACTTGCCCACCTCGCCGTCGGAAAGGGGGTCGTCGGAGTCGCGGCCCATCAACGTGGGCAGGTCGAACGCGGTGGACAGCCCGTCGCCCCCGGCGCGCAGGATCTCCTTGAAGCGCTGGTTCGTGTCCTCCGCGGTGCCGAAGCCGGCGAACATGCGCATCGTCCACAGCTTCGACCGGTACATCGAGGCGTGGACGCCGCGCGTGTACGGGTAGTCGCCGGGGAAGAGCCCGTCGTCGGGGCCGTAGACCGGCTCGACCGGCACGCCCGACATGGTCTCGAACGGCGTGTCTCGCTTGGCTGACTTGTCGTACGCGGCTTGCCACTCAGCTCGACCCATGACCAGAGCGTACCGGGCCGGGCCGAGCCGACGAAGAAGCAGCAGCGCTGCGTTCAGTTGGAAGTGCGGAACTCGATGCGGCGGTTGCGGCTGCGGCCCCAGTAGGTGTCGTTGGCGGCCACCGGCTCGCGGTCGGCCAGCCCGACCGTGCTCAGCCGGGCCGGATCGACCCCGGCCGCCACCAGCGCGGCCTGCACCGACGCCGCCCGCGCCTCGCTCAGCTGCTGGTTGATCTCGGGCGGCCCCCAGTTGTCGGTGAAGCCGGTGATCACGATCGTCAGCGACGGGGACGCGCGCAGCACCTCGATCACCGAGCCGAGCACGTCGGCCGCGTTGCTGCCGGCGAGATCGGAGCGGGCGAACTCGAACTCGACGACGGCGCCGGCGAGCTGCGCCGCCGGGCCTGCAGGAGCCGGGCTTGAGGCCGCGGCGGCCGGGGCGGGCGGTGCGACTGGGGGCGCGGGCGGCTCGGCGGCGGGCGGCTCGATCGTGAGCCGGTTGGTGACCGACTCGGCGCCGCCCGTCGCGGCGGCCGCGGCGCAGGAGTCGGCCCCGCCGCTGGCGGAGCTGCCGCTCTACCAGGCCGAACTCGAAGCCATTGCTT
>JBJXGF010000324.1:0-7243 GCA_046153015.1 Acidimicrobiales bacterium
TCTCGTTCGTCGCGCTGGCCGGCGGGCTGGCCGCTCGCTCCGGCTCGGGACCCGGCGCCGGCCCCGGCCGGTCTTCCGGGCTCGCCTGGCCGCGCTCGCCGGGACCGCGCTCGCCGGGACCGCGGTCGTCGGGACCGCGCTCGTCGTGACCCTCGGGCAGGGCGGGCGCGGGGCGCCGGCGGTGACGGGCCAGCGAGCCGGCGGCCAGGCCCACCGCGGTGAGCAGGCCGGCGAGGCTCACGACGAGCCCGAGGCGGAGATGCTGGGCCCGGTATCGGAACGAGACCGTGTGTCGCCCAGGCCCGACCAGCACCCCGAGGTGCATGCGATCGGCGGCGACCAGCTCCGCCTCCCGCCCGTCGACCTCGACCCGCCACCCCGGGTCCCACTGCTCGTCGACCACCAGCAGGCCCTCGCGATCGGCGGCCAGGGAGAGGTCGATGCGCCCGGGGCCTGGGCGGGCCAGCCCGTCGACGCGCTGCAGGCGGCAGGTGGGGTCCACCGGGTCGCAGGTGAGCTGCGGGCCGCCCGAATCCACGAAGGCCACGTCGAGCGGAGCGGCGCGCAGCTGTGAGCCGATCGACGCGCCCGGCGTCCAGGCGCTCGTGCGGTGCACGATGCGGGCCTCGCCGATGTAGGCGGGGTTCTCGTAGAGCCGCAGGCTGAGCTGGCCGATCCCGGAATCGGTCCAGCCGGGAGCGGCCGCCGCAGGGCGGTAGGAGTCCACGTCGACCAGCAGCCAGCGCACCCCGAAGCGGGCGAGCGCCGAGGGCGAGACCGGCTCGGCGAGCTGCGCCCGCAGCGTGGCGTTGGCGTCCATCGGCTCGGGCACGATCGACTCCATGGCCTCGACCCAGCGCTTGGTGACCAGCACGCCGCCGTCGTACCCGTCGAGCTGGCGGACCCCGGTGAGCATGTTGGCGTTGGGCCGCATGGCCCTCGCCATGTAGGGGTAGTCGTCGAAGCGTTCGCCCACGAGGCCCACGACCCGCCCGCCGGCCTCGGTGAGCCGTGTGGTGATCTGCCCGGGGCCGTAGTTGGTGATCGAGGCCGGCGCCGCCGACCGGCGGGGCACGCTGTGCACCCCGGCGGCGCCGAGCTCCACGCAAAGCGCCGCCACCGCCAGCGTCACGCCGGCCCGGACCCGGCCTCGGGCCGCCCACCACACGCCGACCAGCACCGCCGCCGCGACGGCGGCCCAGACCGCCGGCGCCGGGAACGGCGGCCGCTCGAAGGCGGGCAGCGCGAACACCACCGCCACCGCCGCGGCCACCGCCGCCAGCAGGGCCGCAAGAGGTCGGCCCGGGCGGCGCCGCGTCAGCGCGTCGACCCCGTAGGCCACCAGCACGCCGGCGGCCAGCACCGCCATCACCATCCAGCGGGCGGCGACCCGCGCCTGGTCGAAGAGCGGCACGTTGTCGTAGGCCAAGCGGAACAGCGGCGTGTGCGGGCCGAGGGCCAGCGCGCCGGCCAGCGCCGCGGTGAGCGCCGCGGCCAGCACCGTGGCCCTGGCGCCGCGGCGGGCGAGGCCGGCCAGCAGGCCGAACGCCGCGAGCGTGAGCGCCGCCGCGCCGATGTAGGTGGTGGCCTCGATGCCGCCGGCGGTGACGGGATGGTCGATCTCGGTCACGTCGCCCAGCAGCGAGCCGGGCAGCAGGCGGGGCTGGAGGAGCACCTCGGGCGCCGAGACGAGCTCGATCGGCCGGCCGCTCGACGCGGCAGAGCGGTCGGCCGCCCCCACGGTCGGCAGGAGCTGCACCGCCACGAGCGCCCCTCCGAGCGCGGCGGCCGCGCCGGCCGCGCCCAGCCGGCGCAGCGGGGCTCGACGATCGACGAGCCGGCCGAGGGTCCACAGCCCGGCCAGCGGCACGGCGGCGAACATCACCTGGCTGTGCCCCGACAGCACCGCCAGCGCGGTGACCGCGGCCGTGGCCGCCACGGCCAGCCCCACCCGGCGGGCGGCCAGCACCCAGTCGATGGCGGCCAGGAGCCACGGGATCCAGGCGATGACGGTGATCTGCTCGAAGTAGATCGAGCGGGCCGACACCATGCCCGAGCCGAGCACCATCGCCACCGCGGCGAAGCCGGCCGGGAAGCCCAGGCGCAGCCGGCCCCTCACCAGCACGAACAGCCCGACCGCCAGCAGGAGCAGGTGCAGCGCGACGAACCCGTCGTACGCCTGGTGCAGGTCGAGGTCGACGAGCGCGAGCAGGGCCTTCAGCGGGTAGAGGGGCGCGGTGTTGATGTTGGCGAGATGCGCCGCGCCCGAGAAGATCTGGTCGTTCCACTGCACGAGCGAGCCGTCGCGCAGCCCCTCCAGCGTGAGCCCGAGGAACGGACCCGAGTAGGCGACCGTGTCGAAGGTGGTGACGTACGCCCGCGGGTCGAGGAACGGCCACGCCACGTAGACGGTGACCGCCGCCGCGGCCAGCAGCTCCACGGCGGCCAGCAGCTTCGGGCGCCGACGCGGCGCCCGGTGGCGCCAGCGCGTCCGGGTGGGCGCGCCTGCGCCTGCGTCTGCGGCGCGGGCCAGCTCCGTCGGCGGCGCCGGCTCGGGCGCGGGCTCTTCGACCGCCACGTTCACGGCCCCGCACTGTAGAGCCTGGGCGCCGCGCCGCCCGAGATCCCCAGCTCAGGCGCTGCGCTCGCTCAGCCGCCTTCGCTTCGCTCAGGCGGATACCCGACCGAGCACGAGGGGCCCGGGCGGGCTCGGGGCGTCGGCCACGGTGAACGCGTGGGCCAGCGCAGCCTGCGCCGCGGCGAAGCGGGCCGGGTCCTCGGCGTGCAGCTCGAGCACCGTTTGGCCGGCCGCCACCCGCTCGCCGGGCTTGGCGCGGCAGACCACGCCGGCGCAGGCCGACACCGGGTCCTCCTTGCGGGCCCGGCCCGCCCCGAGCAGCCACGCCGCCTCGCCGACCGCCCGCGCGTCGAGCCGGCTCAGCACACCGGCCCGGGGCGCCGTCACCTGCTCGCGCTCAGGGGCGATCGGCAGCGGGGCGTCGGGGTCGCCGCCCTGGCGGCGCACCATCGCCCGCCATGTGTCCATCGCCGCGCCGCGTGCCAGCACCTCGGCCGGGTCGGCGGTGAGCCCCGCGAGCGCCGCCGCCTCCCGGGCGAGCGCCAGCGTGACCTCCACCAGGTCGGCCGGCCCGCCGCCGGCCAGGGCCTCCACCGCCTCGGCCACCTCGACGGCGTTGCCGGCGGCGCGCCCGAGCGGGGTGTCCATCGCGGTGAGCAGCGCCACCGTGCGCACGCCGTGATCGCCGCCCAGCTCGACCATCGTGCGCGCCAGGCGCTCGGCGTCCTCGCGCCGCGGCAGGAAGGCCCCGGCGCCGACCTTCACGTCGAGCACCAGCGCCTGCGCCCCCTCGGCCAGCTTCTTCGACATGATCGAGCTGGCGATGAGCGGGATCGACTCGACCGTGCCGGTCACGTCGCGCAGCGCGTACAGCTTGCGGTCGGCCGGCGCGAGCCCGGCGCCGGCGGCGCAGATCACCGCGCCCACCTCCTCCAGCGCTCGGCGGAGCTCGGCCGGGGCGAGCTCGGCCCGCCAGCCGGGGATCGCCTCCATCTTGTCCAGCGTGCCGCCGGTGTGGCCGAGGCCCCGACCGGAGAGCTGGGGGACCGCCGCCCCGCACGCCGCCAGCAGCGGGCAGAGCACGAGCGACACCTTGTCGCCGACCCCGCCGGTCGAGTGCTTGTCGACCGTGGGGCGCGAGAGCCCCGACAGGTCGAGCCGCTCGCCCGAGGCCAGCATCGCCGCGGTCCACGCGGCCAGCTCGGCGCGGGTCATGCCCCGCCACACGATCGCCATCAGCAGCGCCGCCGCCTGCTCGTCGGCCACCTCGCCGGCGGTGTACGCGCCGATGAACCAGCGGATCTGGTCCTCGCCGAGAGCGGCGCCGTCACGCTTCGCCCGGATCACCTCGAGCGCGTTCACGGCAGGTCTGCGGGGCCGAACGCGTCGGGGAGGAGGTCCCGCAGCGCGCGCGGGCCGTTGGGCGTGTCGACCTCGAGGCGTCCGCCGCCGGCCTCGTAGAGGAGCTGCCGGCAGCGTCCGCAGGGCAGCAGCACCCGGTCGTGCCCCGAGCGGCACGCCACCGCCAGGAGCCGGCCGCCGCCGGTCACGTGCAGCGCCGACAGCATCCCGCACTCGGCGCAGAGCGTGAGCCCGAACGACGCGTTCTCCACGTTGCAGCCCAACACCAGGCGACCGTCGTCGACCAGCCCGGCTGCGCCCACCTGCAGGCCCGAATAGGGGGCGTAGCCGCGGGCCGCCGCCTCGCGGGCGGCGAGGCGCAGCGCCGGCCAGTCCACCGCCGTCGTCGGCGCGGCGTCCTTCGCATCAGCTCCCTGCGGCGCGTGCACCCGCGCCACATTACGCGCTCAGCGTGACGAGACCCGCCCGGGAGCGACTCCTGACCAGCCCATTCGCCCCCTGTGGGTGAGTCCACCCATGGGATGTTCCATTCGTGCAAGATTGCATTGTCGCGAACAGTGCGCGGGCAACCACCGCGAGAGGAGTTCGGGTCGATGATCGAGATGCCGCCGACCGCCCGGTTCAACGGGCGGGCGAGCACGACCACGATTGCGAGAGCCGGCGCGCGGGTGCTGCACCTGGCCGAGCAGCGCGGGCAGCGCGAGCAGCATGAGGGTAGGGAGGGGCGCGGCCTGGCCTTCCGGGCGCTGGCCGATCACCACGACGGCGCCGCCGACCCGAGCCACGCGGCGGTCCGGGTGCTCCTGCACCGGGCCCAGGCGCTGCGGCGAGGGGCGGAGCTGCTGCCCGGCCCGGCCGAGGTGGCCTGCCGTCGACGGGCGTGCGAGCTGGAGCTGAAGGCGTTCTTGGTGCAGACGCGCCTCGACGTGGCGGCCGAGGCCGCCGAGGCCGCCGACGCCGAGCGGGCCTTCAGCGGCGCCCGGTGAGCGCCGCCGCCGCATGGCCCCGGACCGCCCGCCGCTGACTCGCTCGGTCAGCCGCGGCCGGCGTTGGGCTTGCGCCCGTGGTTGGCCTTGTTGCGGCGGGCCTTCGCCTTGCGCTTCTGGGTCTTCTTCGACATAGGGGCGACAGCCTAGCGGCGCTCGGCGCGGGTCCAGGCCAGCAGCTCGTCGGCGGAGCGCACGTTCAGCACCCGCTCGGGGGGGACCTCGCAGCGAACCGCCTTGTCGGCCCCGTAGTTGAGCCATTCGAGCTGGCCGGGCGCGTGCGCGTCGGTGTTGATGATCACCTCGCAGCCCCACTCGAGGGCCAGCGCCAGCAGCTCCTCGGGCGGGTCCTGACGTTCCGGCCGGCAGTTCATCTCCACCGCCGCGCCGAACTTGGCGCAGGCGGCGAAGACCAGCTCGGCGTCGAAGGTCGAGCCCTTGCGGGCGGCGCCGTGCACGTTGCCCTGCACCTTGCGGTTCGTGCAGTGGCCCAGCACGTCGACGTGGGGGTGCGCGGCGGCCAGCACCATCCGCCGGGTCATCTCGCTGCGCTCCTGGCGGAGCTTGGAGTGCACGCTGGCGACCACGAGGTCGAGCGAGGCCAGCGTGTCGTCGTCCATGTCGAGCGAGCCGTCCTCCAAGATGTCGACCTCCATCCCGGTGAGGATCCGGAACGGCGCCAGCTCCTCGTTGAGCTCGGCGATCTCGGCGAGCTGCGCCTCCAGCCGGGCCTTGGTGAGCCCGTGGGCCACGGTGAGGCGGGGGGAGTGGTCGGTCACCACCAGGTACTCGTGGCCGAGCGCCCGGGCGGCGGCGGCCATCGCCCGCACCGACGCCCCGCCGTCGGACCAGGTGCTGTGGGTGTGGCAGTCGCCCCGCAGCGCCGCCCGCAGCGCCGCCCCCTGCGCCAGCGGCACCTCGGTGTCGGCCTCGAGCCGGCGGATGTACTCCGGCACCTCCCCGCGGGCCGCCTCCATGATCACCGCGCCGGTGCTCGCCCCGATGCCGGCCAGCTCGGTCACCCGGCCGGTGCGGATCAGCTCGTCCAGCTCGCCCGGGGCTAGGCCGGCGACGATCTGCGCCGCCTTCTGGAACGCCCGCACTTTCGGGGCGGGGGCCAGGGCGCGATCGAGCAGGTACACGACGCGTTCGAGCGCGGCGAGCGGGGTCACGAGGGCCATCGTACGGTGAGCCGCCGCCCCGACGGGGTGAGCCGAGCAGCGGCAGTACCCTGACCGTGATGGAACGGTTCGGCCTCGTGGGCCTCCCCAACGCCGGCAAGTCGTCGCTCTTCAACGCCCTGGCCGGCGGCGGGGCGCTGGTGGCGCCGTTCCCGTTCTCCACCACCGAGGCCAACGTCGGCGTGGGCCGGGTGCCCGACGAGCGGCTCGACCGCCTGGCGATCATGAGCGCCTCGAAGAAGGTCGTGCACACCCAGGTGGAGTTCGTCGACATCGGCGGCATCGCCGCCGGGGCGAGCCGCGGCGAGGGCCTCGGCAACCGGCCCCTGCACGCCATCCGCCAGGTCGACGCCATGGTCTACGTGCTGCGGGCGTTCACCGACGCCGACGTGGCGGCCGACGCCGACCCGATCGAGGAGCTGCAGACCCTCGAGTTCGAGCTGGCGCTGGCGGACTTCGAGACCCTCGAGAAGCAGCTCGACAAGCGCCGCAAGGCGGCCCGGGCCGATAAGTCGCTGGCCGGCGAGGTGGCGGCCATGGAGGCGGCGCACGCGCTGGTGGCCGAGGGCTCGCCGATCTACCGGGGCGGCCTCTCCGTCGAGCAGCTCACGCTCTTGCGCCCGCACTTCCTGCTCACCACCAAGCCCGTGCTGGTGGTGGTCAACATCGGCGAGGACCGCCTCGACGAGGGCGACGCCCTGGCCGAGGCGGTGGCGGCCGAGCTCGGCGGGCGGGCCGAGGCCATCGCGGTGAGCGTGCAGCTCGAGGCCGAGGCCGCGCAGCTCGACGCCGGCGAACGGGCCGAGCTGCTCGAGGGCCTCGGCCTGGGCGAGGGGGCGCTCGCCCGCTTCCTGCGCACCGCCTACCACCTGCTCGGTCTGCGCACGTTCCTCACCACGGGGGACAAGGAGTCACGGGCCTGGACGTTCCGGGCCGGCGCCAAGGCCCCCGAGGCCGCCGGGCGCATCCACAGCGACCTCGAACGGGGCTTCATCCGGGCCGAGGTCATCCGCTGGGACGAGCTGCTCGAGATCGGCTCCTGGGCCAAGGCCCGCGAGGTCGGCAAGCTGCGCGTCGAGGGCAAGGACTACGAGGTGCAGGACGGCGACGTGCTGGAGATCCGCTTCAACGTGTAG
>JBJXGF010000326.1:0-48594 GCA_046153015.1 Acidimicrobiales bacterium
TCGAGGACCCTGACCCGTTGATCGTGGCGTTTCGTGCAGCCAGTCCGCCGGTGAGCTGGACACCCCCGACGCTGCGGGTACTGGCCCGTACGGACCTGCAGGCGATTCTGGCAGAGTCCTACCCGCCCGAGGCGCAGCTCCCCATCGGCGTGGCGCCCTTCACCGCCTGGCAGTTGGTGTACGCCGACGGGGCGTGGCGCATGGCGGCACACGGCGGCTGCACGAGGTTTGGGTGGATCGATGGTTTGATGGCCAGTCCTTGGGAACTCGATCCCACCCAGCCGGCGCCCGGGCCGGGCAGCACCGAGTTGGCGGTACTGGTGCACGCCCACCATTGCGCCTCAGGCCAGTTGGCCACCGGCCGAGTCCGTCCGCCCCACATCGTGTACGGCGAATCAACCGTTGAGATCGCCATCACCGTCACTCCCCCGACGGGCGCCCAGACCTGCGCGGGCAGCCCACCCACCCCGTTCACCGTTCATCTGGACCAGCCCCTCGGCGCCCGACAACTGCTCGACAGCGGCCGGGAGCCGATAGCGGCGCCGGGCCCACCCTGGTAGCGCAGGTGCGCCTCCCCGCTCGCTGATCGGGCGACTTGCCGGACCCGAACGCATGAGCAATGAATGGCGCGCCGGGCAGGTGTCACCCGTCGATGAACTCGTGCACCACACCCAGCAGCTCGTAGGTACGCCGGGCCCGCAGGTCACGGGTGAGCAGCCGGCAACCGTTCGTCCGCGCTGCTTCTCCGACAAGCGCGTCGTAAACCGCTCCCCCGATCAACCCAATTGTGGAGAGCCTGGCGAACAGCGCCTGGGCGGCGTCCGGGGCGAGCCAACAGACCCTGGGAAAGGTCCGTCCGATCACACTGGCGGCGGTGGGCGCGTCGAGGGCCAACTGACCCGGCATGCGAGTCAGCACCGAGAACGTCTCCCAGGCGGCATGACCGGCCAGCGCCGGACGGATCGATCGCACTGCGGCCGCGCACAGAGCATGCGCCGCGTGCCCCCGATCGAGCGCTGCGACCGCCACGCTGGTGTCGGTCGCCCAGCCTTCAGCGCTGGTCGCCATCGCGCCAGCGCTGCACATCAGCATCGGTGATTGAGACCCCGACGACCCGCTCGATCACCGGCCAGCCGTCATCGTCGATCACCACTCGCCCGCGGCCTCTGCGTGGCGTGAGCCGAATCCCGTCACCGTCAGCGGTCAGCTCAAGTTCGGAGTCCGCGGCGATCGCAAGACGGTCACGCACTTCCTTGGGGATGACGACCCGTCCGGCACGATCGATCGTTACCATCATGGATGCCACGGTACCACCACCGCTGGACGTGTTCGAACCGCAGCGGGCACGATGCGCCCCCACCTGCGCATGAACGAGATTGGGCGTCGTGGTTACACGAGTCCTCTACGCGTCGAGCAGGCTGCCGCTACCCGTCAACGGATCCTCGACGCCGCAGTCGCGCCGCTGCAGGAGACGGGCGCCAGCGAGGTTGCGGACTTGCGCCCGGCGGTGGGCAGTATCTGGTGCCCGGAACGGGCTGACCGGCCCCTATCCACGCTTCCACCACCGGCGCTTCATCGGCGCAACTGGTGTACCACCGGGCCGCAACACCACCCCCTCCTGCGGGTCGTACAAACACCGCCCGCCAAACCGTCCTCGACACCGCCTACCAGACCCACCCCGAACGGTTCCCCAACGGACACCCCCACCCACCCACCAACCCGCCCGGGTATGGATCAACCCCAACCAAATCAAATCAAAATAGACCCCCAACAAAACGGCAAACAGCTATTGACAGGCTCCGGGGCGAACCAGCGAAACTCGACGTGTCGGGAGATGTTGAGCAGTGCATCGCGGTATGCGGCGGGATGCGCGAATCCGATGAGCGCCTCGAGGCCCACGACCTCATCGATGGAGGCGGGCTCCTCGATGATCACGGGACGGACGTCGAAACCCCGACCTGCGAGCGCCCAGGCCGTCGCCTCCAACTGATCAACGAGCTGGGCGCGGTTCATCGCACCCCAATCGGGGATTTGCAGCCCAGCAACGTCAGCGTACGCCTGAGGGACCCGAACGGCGGTTTCTGGGGCAGAGTTCGCCGCTGCCGGGACACAGGGGTGTGCCTCGGCAACCCAGCTGGCATCTCCGCCCACCTGATCGATGTCCGGAAGCGCCCCATCGCCGCCTACATCGTGTGAAGTCGATGGCCGGCACGAAGCCCGGCCAGAACTACAACAACCGCACAGATGAAGCGCTGGGGCAGGCCATTGATGTCTGGAAGGCGGTCGAACGAGACATCATCAACAGCCCGATGCGCCCGTGGCTCGGCTACTTCGTGCTGCTCGAGGACAACTCCGCCTTCAACACTCCTGTGAAGGGACGCCACCCCGTCTGGAGCCCAGACCCAGCGTTCGACCACGCGAGCTACGCCGATCGATACGTCATCTTCTTCGAGCGCATGGTGCGCGAACGGCTCCTCGACGCTGCGTGCTTGGTGCTCGGCAACAAGGAATCCGGACAAGTTCGCTTTCCGTCCGACACGCTGTCGTTTCAAGCCTTCGCGGCAGCGATTCACGGTCGATGCCTACAATTCATGGCGACCAATACCGACATTGACTGGTCAGCGCCGAGCGCGTCCCAGGGCTGATGGCTCGATCGAGTAGGCCTCGGCGGCAGCGCTCGTCGCGCTCGACCTGTCACGTGTGCGAAACGCCGCCCGCAGTGCCTCAGCCACGGAGCCGTCGAGCGCAGCAGGGTCCGGCACTCGAATCTTGCGCAGATACTGTGCCTGGAAGCGGTAGGTGCCGCCGCGCATCTTCACGCAGTACGCCCCGACGAAAAGGTTGGCTATATCGGACAGGAGAAGCCCGCCGAGCACCTCGAGGTCCCAAGCGTCGGACACCACGTAGTACAGGTTGTGGTGCGGGTAGAAGCCGCCAGGATCGAGCACGGGGTGCGCTGCAGCCTTGATGTCGGGAAGCAGGAGCTTCGGCCGATCGCGCAGGGCGGGATCGACGGCGTCGATTGTGCGGTACCAGCGGTCGCTTCGCTTCCTGGCGGTGTGCCGAACCGATCCCCGTGCGCCTCGAAGTGGCGACGCAGCTTGGGGTACTTCGCCAGGTCCACCAGGCCGGAACCGTCCCACGGGTTCACGAGATAGCGGCCCGACCACGCCGGCCCGCCGTCCGTGAGATCACCGGCGAGCAGCAGCGGCAACAGCCGGTCTTCCTCGACGAGCGTTGGGTCGCGTGTTATGTACACCTCGTCACAGCCGGTCGCGACACCGATACCGACCCGCGTGCCGGTTCGCTCATCCTCGAGCGGGGCGAAACGACATTCGAGATCGGCGAGCAGGGCGAGCTGCGAGGGACTGCCGGACGGCCAAAGGTCGCGACCGCTGAACCAGGTGTCGACCTTGCAGGCGTCGTAGGCCGTTGAAGTCGGGCGCCTTCGCGATGTGCTCTTCACCCAGCGGGTTATCTCCGCCGCGCAGGTTGCATCGAACTCCTTCGCCGCCTGAACGACATGCGCTGAACGCTGCTCGCCGCTGCGAAGGATCGTGATCGCCGGATACGCCGAGACCTCATCCTCGAACGCCGGGACGTCGTGCATGGCGATCACCGCGTCCACACTGCACGAGCTCGTGATCAACTCGCGCAGCGCAGCGCCGTACTGGTTGTGCATCCACCGATCCGCGCAGATGAACCCGAGAACCCCGCCGGGCTTCAACAGATCGAGCCCGGTTTCGAAGAACCCCACATAGATATCGCTACGACCACGCATCGTGGGACAGGCACGCCGGTACGCGTCGGTCAGCCCGGTGGGCACATCCTCAAGGCGAATGTACGGCGGATTGCCGACCACGAAGTCCGCCACGGCGGTTGGGTGATCCGTGAGCAGAAAGTCGCCGACACCGACCCAGCCATGAGCGAGTTGCTCGGCAGCGACCTGATCGACGCCGTGCTCGATAAGGAGGGCGACGACCGCCTTGTTCGCCAGCGCCGCGTTTGCCGGCAGCAGGTCGAAGGCAACCACGGCCCGTGCTGCGTCGACGATGTCGCGCCCGTTCCGGTCGCACGAATCGATCAGCCGCTCGACAATCGGCACGAGGAAGGCGCTGGTGCCGCACGACGGCTCGACGATCGTCATCGACGCGAGATCACTCGTCGGCAC
Source organism: Acidimicrobiales bacterium (assembly GCA_046153015.1). Classification (GTDB taxonomy): domain Bacteria; phylum Actinomycetota; class Acidimicrobiia; order Acidimicrobiales; family CAIXPF01; genus JBJXGF01. The sequence goes on from JBJXGF010000326.1 coordinate 4,172, forward strand.
GTAGCCGACCATGTCCAGGATGAACTCGACCACCCATCGACGGGTGAACACCTCCCCGTACTCGGCTGCGGGGTCGGCGGCCGAGGCACCCGCGTCGGCGGTGGGCAGGATGGAGAGCTGTCGATTGGTGGCCACGAGGTCTGCTCCCACAGGCTCAAACTACAAGGCTGAAACTCGGGAGGTGCGCGAACGCCTCCGATCAGCGGATGACCTCGTCCCCCGCCTCTCCCCATCATCTCCGGGACCTGTGACAGCCAACTCAATGCCGTCCGTCCGAGCTCCACGGTCGCTCGCAACGACCGCGCTCCGCCCCCGCCCGAGTGTCGGATAGGAGGACGATCCCCGCCCTCACCTGGTCATCGACGACGGCGCCTCATCGCGCATGCGCCATAGCGGCCAGGCGTCTCCCGGGGCCAGGACTGCGCGGTCTTCGGCAAACCACCGGGCCGGACCGCAACCCATCCCGGCCGTTGCCCAGCAGGTAGGCCCCAACGTCCACCGAAATTGATATCCTGACGATATCTACCGACGCCGGAGGCCAGACACCATGCCGGACATTCTCATTCGCGACGTACCCGAGGACGTGATCGGGCTGCTCGAGCAGAAGGCCCGCCTACTCGGCCTGTCGCGCACCGAATACCTCCGCCGCATGCTCGTTCGCGAATCCACCATCCGTGGCAGCGACGCCTCCCTGGAGGACTGGCGCGCCTTCGCCGAACGTCACGCCGATCTCGATGACCCCGAACTCATGCGGCAAGCCTGGACGTGAGCCCACCCGACAACGGCTGGCTGATCGACAAGTCCGCCTTCAACCGCCTCCACACCAGCCCCGACGCCGGCGAGTGGATCAACCGAGCCAACCGGGGCCTCATCCGGATCAGCACCCTCACCCGCCTCGAAATCGGCTACTCAGCCAGAACCGCCGCCGAACTCCGCGGCGACCTCACCAGACCACCGCTCTCCCTCCTCCCTGTCGAATACCTCCGACCCGCCATCGAAGACCGCGCCGTCGAGGTCCAAGCGCTCCTCGCCGACCGAGGCCAACACCGAGCACCCTCCATCCCAGACCTCGTCATCGCCGCCACCGCCGAACTGAACAACCTCATCGTCCTCCACCTCGACAAAGACTTCGACCTCATCGCCGACATCACCGGCCAGCCCGTCCAACGCCTACAAACATGACGAGCGAGAGCCGCAGCGGCACTAGGCCGGCGACTTCTGCCGCGTTGGGGCCCGCCGGATCAACCCCGAGGCGACTCGTCTCACCGCCAGCGGCCCGGCGGGCGCCGACGCGCTCCGCATGCTGCGCAACTGGGCGTAGAGGCTGGCGCCCGCCTCACTGCGGCGACGAGCGGGGATCACTACCGTGACCGTTCATGACCTCGACCTCAGCGTTTTCGACCCTCTCCGTGGAACTCGAGCCGGGCACCGGGGTGGCCGTTCTGACCCTTAATCGACCGGATCAAGGCAACGCCATCAACGGCGCTATGGCCGCTGAGCTACGGCAGGCAGCGCTCGAGCTCTCCTATGACCGTTCGGTGCGCGCCGTGGTGCTGCAATCGTTCGGCCGGGTCTTCTGCGGCGGCGGCGACCTGGCCTCGTTCGCGAACTCGTCGGACGACGAGCTGCCGAGAATCATCGACAGCCTCACCATCGACCTGCACGCTGCGGTGGCCCGCTTTGCCAAGATGGACGCTCCGGTGGTGGCGGCGGTGACCGGCGCGGCGGGAGGGGCCGGCATGTCACTGGTGGCCGCCTGCGACCTGGTGATAGCCGGCGAGTCCGCCCGCTTCACCATGGGCTACACCAAGGCCGGGCTCGTGCCCGACGGTACGTCTTCGTTCTTCCTGGCTCGGGTGGTGGGCTTGCGTCGGGCCACGGAGCTCGTCTTGACCAACCGGGTGCTCTCGGCAGCCGAGGCCGCCGAGTGGGGTCTCATCAACCGCGTCGTGCCCGACGAGGACGTGCGCGCCGAGGCACTCACGCTGGCTCGTTCGTTGGCCACCGGCGCGACCAGGTCGCTCGGTTTGGCGAAGCGAGTGTTGATCGAGGGTGCTTCGAGCGCGCTCGAGGAGGCGATGGAGCGGGAGTCGCGCTATGTGAGCGCCTCGGCCGCCACTGGGGACGCGCGGGAAGGCATCGCGGCTTTTCTGGCCAAACGCAGCGCCCGTTTCGAGGGGCGTTGAGCTCGCCCGATTACCCGAGCCGAGGGCCACCGTTCCTCCAGCGACGATGTCGAGCTCGCCAAGGTCTGGAGCCCGCTTGGCGCGCCCTGCGGCCAGCGACTCATGAGCGAACCTCGCCTCAGGCGAGCCGGGTCGGCGGCTGCGGCTGCCACGTGTACGACGGCGGGGGAGTGTGACTCAGAGCGTGATGTCGCGCTGCCAGTACTCGTTGCCTGGTGCGGCGATCTCGGCCCGGGTCTCCTCGTTCCAGTCGCCGTTGCCGATGTATGCGCCGCGATAGGTGTAGGGGGCCTCGTCGGGGTAGTACTGGCGTCGGGCGTCGATGGCGAGGGCGATCATGCGGGCCCGCCGCAACACGTAGTCCTCGCTGTAGGTGATGTCTTTGATGTTGTCGCCGCCGGGCAGCTTGAAGGCGTGCACGTTGGTGGTCGACACCCCGATCGCAGAGCTGCGCTTGTGGTACCCGAGCACCATCGTCACCCGCCGTTCCGGCGAGTGGTTGCGGTACGAACCGTGCAGCGAGCTGCGGTCGATCAACGCGCAATCTCCCGGGCTCATCAGCACGGGGACGGCGTCGGGTACCACCTCGGTGGGCTTGGGGAAGGACCCGCCGTTCGCCAAACGCCACCGTCGATTGCTGCCGGGCACCACCCACAGGCAGTTCTGCGGGGTGCAGTGGCTCCACGACACGTTAAGGTTGAACCCGTGCGTCTCGCCGCTGCCGTCGAGCTGCGCGAGGCTCTCGCCATCGGCGGTCCAGTGGGTTCGTCCGTCCTGATGCCACGGGGTGGGCGGCCCCTCACCCGCGCCCTTGTGGAAGATGCTCTCGTGGAACGGGATGAAGTCGGGTCCGTTCACCGCTTCGACCATGCGGAGGATGTCGGGGTGAGCGTACGCGCGCAACGCCGAGTCCATCATCATCAACGGATGCGAGACCAGGCCAACGACGGGTCCTTCGCTCGCCGCCTCCTCCGAACGGCCGAACAGCTTGGCTGCTGACATCGAGTAGTAGCCGGCGTGGACGACCGGGCGCCCGTAGCGGTCGACCTCGCCGTCCTTCGCGGCCGGTGCGTTGTCGAGGAGTTGGTCGAACTCCGCTTCCAGCAAGGCGACCTCGTCGGGCGCCACCACCCCGGTGAACACGTAGAACCCGTTGCGCCGGTAGGAGTCGACGATGTCGGCGGCGAGAGGACCCTCACCATTCCAACGCATCGGACCGCGGTTGCCCAACGCCAACGCCCGCTGGCGGCCATCCTCGCAGAACGCATCCCACTCCTCTGGCGAGCAGTCGGCCTGTATGCGCACCGGGGTCTCAGTTTGAGCGTCCATTGGGTTGGCCTCCTCGATTGGCGCGTCGTGCTCTGCCGACTCGTGCCGCGGCCATGAAACGTATGGCACGCCGATCGTCGTGGCGCCGACAGTCTGCCGCGATCGGCAACGGCCTGCTGGCCGCGCGCCCGGGCGGCGCGATCCGGCGGCTCAGCGCTGCAGAGCCAGGACCGGGGCCATCGCTTCGACCGCAGCGGCCCAGGAGCCGGGCGGTTCGGCGGGCCGGATGACGAACTTGGAGAAACCGGCCTCGACAAAGGCCTCGACGCGCTCGGCCAGCCCGTGCGGCCCGATGCCGATCGTCGTGTTGGGGTCGAAGCCGGGCCGGCGCGCCTCGATGCCGGCGCGCACGGTGTCGCTGATCGACCCGGTCACCCACGACAGGTTCATCCCGTAGTGCTCGCGGTCGATGTGGCGTCCCGCGGCGGCGGCCTCGACGGCGAGCTGCTTGGCCAGCCACACCGGGTCTCGGCCGGGCACGATCAGGTGGCTGCCGATCTTGAGCCTGCCGCGCCGGCCGGCGGCGACGCCGAGCGCGGCGATCGGGTCGAACACCTGACCGGTGACCACATCGGGAACCCAGATCGAGTCGTAGCCCAGATCGTCGAGGGCATCGACCAGGGCCAGGTAGCCGGCAGGTTCGTCGATGACCCCGGCGCCGGCGGCCACCCCGATACGGATCTTGAGGTCGGTGGCGATCGGTGCCGGCGGACCTTCGGTGACTGCCATGTGTTCTCCTTCACGTCAACGCCGTCCGTCGATGGGCTCAACGGCGCGTTCATTGCCTGTCAACGTCTGGGACCCCTACCGTCCCACGATCAAGCCCAGCTAACCCGCGCCACGGTCGCGGTCGTGCAGTAGTACACGTCGCGGTTGTCGCCGGCCGTGAGAAACATGCCGTTGGCGATGCGCGAGCCGGTAGTGACGCGGTCCAACACCTCCCCAGTCGAGACGTCGACCACAACGAGGTCGTCAGAGCCGCCATCGGTGAAGTCGTTGATGACGAGCTCGCCGCTCTCGGGGTAGACGATCGGTTGCATCGAGGCGCGCACATCGAGCTGCCAGGCCACGGCGAGCTCCGCGCCGTCGGTGCGCACCCCGGCCAGGCCGCCGTTCACCGAATCCCACGCGATCGCCGTGTGCAGTTCGGGTACATGCAGCGGGGGAGCGATGATCCCGCCGCCTGCGGTACCGAACGGTTCGATCTCGCCGATGGCCCGATGGTCCTCGAGCGCCACCCGCAGCAACCGTTGGGCGCCCTGCCAAGGCGCAGGGCGACGCCAGGAGAGTTGTCGCCCAGGAGCCTCGGCGTAGCGGCCGTTCGGCTCGGTATGGTGGATCAGGCGGATCGATGGCAGATCTCCGCAGTCCATGATCCACACTCGACCGTCGGACAGGCATGCGTCCCACGCGAGGCCGTAACGATCCTCAGCGTTGCGGTAGCGGGGCCGCCAGTCGTCCACCGTGACGTCGTCCCCCTCGATCACCAGCCGCCACAGGTGCTCGGTGCCGGGCACGTACACGTGGTCGCCGGTGGCGGTGCGGTCAGCCGCGATGCGGCCCATCGACCCTTCGGGCAGCACGAGCGGCGCACCCAACAGCTCGAGCGTGTCGGGATCGAGGCGGCTGATCGTGGTGCCGCCCTGGCCTTCGAGCCGTAGGTCCTTGGTGATGAGCGTGCCATCGCTCAGCGCGAGCAGTCCGTTGTGGGAGCGGTCGACGGGAAGCTTGCGTTCGGCGAGCACCGCGCAGTCGTCCGGGTCGAGTCGATGCAGGTAGGCGCCGTTCACACCGATGATCGATCCGTTGGCGTGGGCGAGGATCGCCCCGCACCACACGTGTTCGCCGCAAGGCAGCTCCGGCGAGGAGGCCAGCACCTCCAGCGACTCGCCGTCGATGCGCTGCACCCATCCGAACGGCGGCGGTCCGCTGAAGGCGGCCATGGTGCCGCCGAGGTACCACTGGCCCGGCTCTCGTCGGATCACCATCACGTTCCAGCGGTCGTTGCGAACCGTCACGACGGAGGCGGTGCCCGACGCCGCATCGAGGCGTCCCGGTGCGGACTTCTGGCGACGGTTACCACCGCATTCCACCGGCCACGGCGACGGCCAGTAGCCCGGGTGCAGCTCGGCTCGGTCGAGCGGGGTCATTCGCCGGTGAAGATCGGTCGGCGCTTCTCCAGGAAGGCGGCCATTCCCTCGAGTCGATCGCGGGTACCCGAACAGGCGCGCACCGCTTCGCGTTCGACGTCAAGCGCCTCCTCCAGCGGCGGAGCGCCAGCACCGACGACGCAGCGGAGTACACCGGCCACGGCCACCGGTGGCATCGCCGAAAGCTCTTCCTCACCAGCGGCGGTGAAGACCAGGACTCGGACCGAGCGGTCGGTGGCGGCGGCGTTCACCGTCTCCTCCACCGCGTCCATGTACTCCAGCGTCATTCGGTTGATCGGCGGGTCGTTGTTGGTGAGGGTAAGTACCCCGCCGTCCTGGCTGACGATCAACGCGTTGCCTGCCATGTCAGCGACCCTTGAACTGCGGGTCGCGCTTCTCAAGAAACGCAGCGCGGGCCTCACGGCCGTCAGCGCTGGCGAACGCCCGGCGGATGTGGTGCAGCTCGTAGCGAAGCTGGCCCTCCAGATCCCGATGCGCCGTGGCCTCGCGCACAACCCGCTTGGTCGAACGGCCGGTGATGGGCGACAGCGACGTGAGCTGCTGGCAGTAGTCGGCGAAACGACCGGCGAAGGCGTCGTCGTCGGTCACCTCACCCACGAGACCGAGCTCCTTCGCCTCGTCGCCGAGCACGGTGCGGTTCTCGAGCAGAAAGCGCATCGCCTGCTCATAGCCCACGAGCTGGCTGAGCGTGAAGGACATGCCGCCGTCCGGGGACCCGCCGATGCGGGGGTAGCCGGCCATGAGGCGGGCGCTGCGCGCCATGATGCGGATGTCCGCCGCCAGTGCAAGGGACAACCCTGCGCCGACCGCGACGCCGTTGATGCCGGCGACGATCGGCTTGTCGCATCCATACCGCAGCGTTGAGCAGAACCGGCTCACCCAGCCGAGGTCGTCCAGCAGCGCGTTCTGCGCGGTCATGCCGGAGTGGTCGACGTCCCGGTCGCCGGTGAGGTCCAAGCCGGCACAGAATGCCTTGCCGGAACCGGTGAGACCGATGATCCAAGTGTCGTCGTCGCTGGTTGCGTCCTCCACAGCGTCGAGCACCGCCCAGGCCAACTCCTCGGAGATCGCGTTCATCTTGTCGGGGCGGTTGAGCCGAATGGTGCGGACGTGGCCGTCCTGGGTGACTTCGACGACGTTGGACATGGAGTCACGCTATGGCGACGTGTCAGTAGCGTCAAACTACTCACACGACGCGAGCGCCGACGGTTACGTCGCCACGGTGTGCAACGGTGTGGTCATCGCCGAGTTCGACGGACCCACCGGCGACCGCGGTGGCCGAGTGCTGCGATCGCAGTGATCCGCGAACCCCACGGGAGGGGAACTGGAGCAACCGCCGCGTCGCTCAGCGCATCTCGCGCAGGATCGGCTGGGTGAGGAAGGTCGACACGACCGTCACCAGGCCGATGGCGCCCGCCCCGGCGAACGTCCAACGGATGTCGGTTGCCTGGGCGATGAGGCCGGCCGCAAGCGCGCCGATCGGCATGAAACCCTGCTGCGCGAGGGTGTACAGGCTCATCACCCTGCCCATCAGCGCAGCGGGTGTGTGCGCCTGGATGAGCGACTGGTTCATGTTGATGTAGAAGCCGCCGCACATGCCCATCACCAACAGCAACGCCATGGCCTGGTAATAGCCGGGGCTCAGGCCGACCAGGGCGATGATCGTCGTGCCGCCCATCATCGCCTGCATGAACCGGGCGCCTTTCCTGGGAAGGTCCCCCCGGCGCATGATGTAGACCGACGAGATAGACATGCCGATGCCCATCATGGCCATGAGGGCGCCGGCGTCGCCGCCGTCACGCCCGAAGGATTCCTTCACCAGCGAGGGCAACAGCGTCATCGCCACCGAGCCAAGGCACAGGTTCCCGACGATCAACAGGCCGAACAAGGGTCGCAGGCCGCGGTCCGCCCAGACGTGGCGGGCGGCTTCACCAACACCACTGCGCATCGACGTGCGCGGTGCTGTGCTGCTGCCGGCTTGGCTCGGCGGGAGCGGCAGTCGGACGAGGAATACGAGTCCGACGAGCAGCAGGCCGGCCATGAAGAAGAAGGCGGCTTCGATGCCGAACAGCCCGCCGATCATCTGGGCGAGGACGGGCCCGAGGATCATCGACCCCGTCATCGTCAGCGCGTTCAAAGCGATCGCGTTGAGGAGTTGCTCGCGTCGCACCAGGACCGGGACGAGTGCCAAGCGAACGGGCTGGCCGAGAGCGTTGAAGCCGCCCGCTGTCAGCGTCAGGACAATCGTGGACGTCATGCCGATCGTGCCGGCGGCCAACAGCACGCCCGTGACCGCAACGACGGCCAGGCCACCCAATTGGCTGACGACCAGCAGCGTCCTGCGGTCGACCCGGTCCGCCAAAGCGCCCGCCTGGAGCACCAGGAGCAGTACGGGAAGGCCGATGGTGAAGCCGACGAGCCCAGCCGAGCCTTCGTCTCGACCGAGCACGTCGACGACGAGCCAGATGTAGGCGAACCTCTGGGCGTTCTGGACCAACGCGAACGTGACCACATTGCCCCACAGCAGCCGGAACGGTCGCTCCCGTAACGCGTTCTGCCGGTTTACTTTCGGGGATTCGCCTTGTGAACCAGGTGCCGGCGACGATTCCTCCAAAGCGACGCCGTCAACTGCTGTCGAGCCGACACCGCTGCTTTCCTCCACGCCCACCTGCCCATCCTGGAAGTCGCTCAACCATGCCACGTCAGCCGTCGCGGTTCGCGATCGCTGACCCGACAGCGCCGAGTCGACCGCAGCGGCGCCGAGCGGAGAAGGGTCGGCCTTTCACCGACGGATGCGCTGCACGAAGGACCGCTCGTGGGTGGACGGTCGGTCGGCGTCCGCCGGTCGCCGGCACATGGGGCTTTGGGCAACCCGAACGGGTGGTCGACGCAGAGCGTTCGCATCCCGGCGAGCGGGCTTGCTCGGCGCGGTCCTTGATGCCGGCGAGGGGCTGCTCGAGTGCTTCGTGGTGTGTAGACCACGGGGAACAAGCAAATCTGGCTCACGTGGTCGGGGATACCGAGCAGTTCGGCGACGGCGTCGGCCTCGTTGAGGTACAAAGGCAGCCATTCCGACTTCTACCATTCGCCTGGTCATCGGGCGACTCGCCGCTCGGCTGTGAGGTCGTCAGTTCTGCAGGTGGGGCAACACGTGCTCGGTGAACTGCTCGAAGGTGTCGTGGCTCAGCGGCGCGCACATCAGCGAGTCGAGCTGGCATTCCTCCCGCAGCCGGGCCAACTTTTCGAGGACCTGGTTGGGGGTGCCCCACACGATGACGTCGTCCACGTAGCGCGCGATGGGGTCTGCTGGGTTCATGGAGCGTTCCAGCGACGGCGCAATGACCTTCGACTTGTCCCCGGCGTAGGCATCCACGACCCACGTTGCCCCCCGCCGCGCGATCTGCTCGGCCTCGGCGCTGGTGGGCGCCACCGCCAAGAACCGAGCCGTCGGCAACTCCCGGCCTTCGATGCTGTGACCGTTCGCTTCGAGACCCGATCGATAGCGTTCGCGCTTGGTTGCGAGCTCGGCGAAGGTCGAGTGCGGATCAAGGAGGATGCTGTGACCCGCACCAGCCGCCCAGTCCAACGCATCGGGCGAGGTGGAGGCGACCCAGCTCGGCAGCTCCCGCTGGAGCGGTTTGGGTAGGACCTCGACGTCGTGGAACTGATGGAACTTGCCGTTGAAGGTCAGGCGCTGGTTTCGCCAGGCGGCCAGGACGATGGCGACGTTCTCACGGAACAGCTCGACACTGTCGTGGGGATCGACACCGAAGTTCTCGAACTCCTGGCGGTCGAAACCGCGCCCGGCTCCCCAGTTGACCCGACCGCCCGACAACACGTCGAGCAATGCGACCTCCTCGGCCAGGCGCAACGGATGGTAGAACGGCGCCAACGAGACGGCCGTACCGATGCGAAGGCGCGACGTGCGATCGGCGATGTGCATGCCCATCAGGTGCACCGACGGGCACACCGAATAGGTCGTGAAATGATGCTCGGCCAACCAAACGCAGTCGTAGCCGGTCTTGTCCATCACGTCGATCCGTTCAAGCGCACGCGCATAGACGACGTCGAGCGGCACCCTCCGGCCCGGCCAGCTGAAGAACTGCAGCACGCTCACTTTCACAACAGACCTCGCAATTAGTCTCGTCAAAGCACGGGCCGCAGAACATAGCGGGCCGCCCGGCCCCGTCGAGCCGCAACACAGCGGGTTGTCAGCTGCGTGCTGCTTCGACCGCCTCGGTGATGGCCTCGGGTGAGGGCTGGGCGCCGTAGAACATCATGGTGGTGCGATCGGCGAACGCGTTGCGGGCGGCGATCTTGCGTCCGACCTCGCCAGGCGAGCCGGTGACGGCCACCAACTCGAGCAGATCGTCGTCGATGCGGTCCGTCATCTCCCGCCAGCGGCCCTGCTTGCTCATCGTGTTGAGCTCCGGCTGGAGATCGCCATAGCCGTGATGGTGGAGCACTCCGGCGTAGGCGGGGGTGGAGCCGTAGAACGCCAGCTGCGCTCGGGCCTTGAGCCGGGCATCGGCCAAGGAGGCTTCGTCGTTCCCCATGGCGACGATGGTGAGACAAGCCACGTCGATCGCTCCGGCGGGGCGGCCGGCGGCCTCGGCGCCCGTTGCCAGCGCGGGCAGCGTCTCAGTGGCAAGAAACTCTGGGGTATGGAAGGGGTGCACGAAGAACCCGTCGGCCACCTCGCCGATGGTGCGCATCATGTGTGGGCCGACGCCCGCGAGGTAGATCTTCGGTGCGGCCACGTCGAGGGGGCCGGGGTTGAAGAACGGCGGCATGAGCGTGTGGGTGTAGAAGTCCCCACGGAAATCGAGCTTGTCGCCGGTGCTCCAACAATCCCAGATCGCCCGCACGGCGTGCACGTACTCGCGCAGGCGCTCCGCCGGCTTCGACCACGCCATGCCGTAGCGCTTCTCGATGTGGGGCTTGATCTGGGTGCCAAGGCCCAAGATGAAGCGGCCCTCGGTGAGCACCTGCAAGTCCCAGGCGATGTGCGCGCTCAGCATCGGCGTGCGGGCGAAGGCCACGGCGATGGCGGTGCCGAGCTCGATGCGGCTCGTGGTCTGGCTCGCCAAGGTCAACGGAACGAACGGATCGTGACCGGCTTCGAAGCTCCACGCCCCGTCGAGGCCCATCGCCTCGAAGCCGGCAGCCTCCTCGCCGCCGCCTCGCAGCTTCATCGATAGCGCACCGTCGAGTTTCACCGTCTGCACCCCTGGCTCCGAGCGGTCGGTGGTACCGGGCGACCGCAACCCCGGTGGGCGAGCCTACGTCGCGGCGTCGCGTCGCAGCACTCGGGGGTTTCGTAGCGAAGCGGTGCCCAGAAGGAGATCGCCGTCCAACTGATCGACGCGATGGCCATCGCGTGGCACGACAAAGAACGTCGCCAAGACCGGGTGATGCGGGGCGTCCGCCACTTCGATGCGATCGAGCCGTTTCGGTGCGCCGTGTAGCTTCGCCCGGTGTCGATCCTGAAGGACTTCTCGCTCTCCACGGTCACCGCCGGCTTCGTCTCGGCGCTGGTCGGGCTGGCGACGGGGGTTACGCTCATCTTCGAAGCGGCCAACAGACTCGGCGCGACCGATGCCCAGGTCAGCTCCTGGGTGTGGGCGTTGTGTATGGGGATGGGCGTGCTGACCTTCGTCCCGTCGCTGCTCTTGCGGATGCCGGCGATGGTCGCCTTCTCGGCACCTGGTGCGGTGGTTCTGGCGACCCTGGCGCCCGGGGAGTTCACGCTGGCCCAAGGTATTGGGGCCTTCATCCTGAACGGTGTCGCCATGGCAATCGTCGGCTTCACCGGTCTTTTCGAACGGTTCATGGACCGCATCCCGGGCCCGCTCGCCGCCGCCCTGCTGGCCGGCGTCATCGCCCGGTTCGCCGTCGTCGGATTCGTCGATGCGAAGACAGCGCCTTGGCTCGTGCTCTTCGCCACCGCGGCCTACTTGGTGACGAGGCGGTTCGCGCCGGCGTACGCCGTGGTCGGCATGCTGGCCGTGGGATTGCTGACCTCGCTCGCGTCGGGCTCCATGCAGACCGAACAGCTGACCTTGTCCTTGGCGAAGCCGATCGCCGTTGCGCCAACGTTCACGCTGGCCGCCTTGGTCGGCATCACCATCCCGCTGTTCGTGGTCACGATGGCCGGTCAGAACCTGCCAGGGGTGGCCGCCTACCGCGGTTCGGGCTATGACGTGCCAACCTCGAAGATGTTGGGCGGGACCGGCCTCGGCACCGTCGCCCTGGCGCCCTTCGGCGGCTTTACCTTCAATCTCTCCGCCGTGATGGCGATGATCTGTGTGCACCCCAGCACCCACCCCGATCCTCGTCGTCGCTACACCGCGGCGCTCGCCGCAGGTGCCTTCTACCTCCTGGCCGGCACCCTCGGATCGTCGATCACCGGATTGCTCCGTGCGTTTCCCCCCGAGCTGGTGCACATCGTCGCCTCCCTGGCGCTGGCGCCCGTCGTGACGTCGAGCTTGACCGCCGCTGTTCGAGAGGACAAACACCGCGACGCGGCGAGCCTCACCTTCCTGGTCACCCTGTCGGGTGTCTCGGTGGGACCGATCGGCTCCCCGCTCTGGGGCGCCGCCGCCGGCCTGGCCGCAACCGCGCTCGCATCGACACGATTTCGGGCCGTTCTTCGCCGCCCATCGGCCCGGCGCACCGAGCCAGGACCTACCGCCGCGAGCGGCGTGGACCGGTAGCTGCTCGCGTCGACCGTGTTGCGCTCGTCGGGTGTGGTGAGCGCAGTCCGACGGCGTTGCCGGCCTTCAGCTGTGCGCTCAGAACGGTCTCGTCGTCCCCGAAGCGGTGTCGGCCACCACGACGCCGGCTGCGGTGAGGGCGTCGATGCGGGCGTCGTCGTAGCCCAGCACCTCGGCGAGCACGGCGCGGTTGTCGGCTCCCCGGGGGGCCAGGTGCCCGTTGGTGCCGATGCCGGCACCTCGAGCGGGTCGGGCGGGTACGACGAAGCCTCCCGCGACGTTGGCGAACAGCTCTCGGTGCGCGGCCCAGTCGGTGGCGGCCAGTTCGTCGATCGAGCGCAGCTCGGCGGCGGTGAACGGCGAGCGTGCCTCCAGCGTGGTGCGGAAGTGGTCGAAGGAGTCGAACGACGCCGCCCATTCGGTGATGATGGCGAACAGCTCGGCCTTGTTCGCCTCGCGGTCGACGGGGTCTGCGAAGCGGGGGTCGTCGGCCAGTTGTGGCCGCTCCAGCGCCACCACGAGGTGGTCAAACCAAGCGACCGGGCTGCCGGCGATGCCCCACACCGCGCCGTTGGGCAGCACCAGCAGCGGGCTCTGGTCGCAGGCGCCGGGGTTGGTGGTGTCCCATCCGCCGGCCAGCTCGGTGGAGACCCATTCCTGGATGTAGACGAGCGATTCGATCATGCACACATCGAGGTGGCCGCCACGCCCGGTACGCGCCGCTTGGACCAGTAGAGCGTTGATAGAGCCGGCCGCCGTCATCGCCGTGGTCACATCGCCCAACACCAGCGCCGGCTGGTGGGCTGGTCGGCCGATCTTGCGGCGGTCGTACTCGAGCAGGCCCGATTCGAGGTGGCCCATCGGTGCGTAGGCCCGGCGGTCGGCCCACGGGCCGTCTTGGCCGAACCCGGTGATCGAGCAGTACACCAGCGCGGGGAACCGCTCGCACATCTCCGCTGGGCCCAGCCCGAACTTGGCCATAACGCCGGGCCGGTAGTTCTCCACCAGCACGTCGCAGGTGGCGAGCAGTTCGAGCAGGAGATCGGTGGCGCCTGGAGCGGCGAGGTCGATCGAGCAGAACCGCTTGCCGGCGTTCTGCTGGGCGAAGTACGGGGTCATCCCGGCCTCGCCGATCGGCGGGAAGGCTCGGCTCATGTCGCCCTCGGGCGGCTCGATCTTGATGACCTCTGCCCCCTGGTCGGCCAACATCCGCGTGGCCAGGGGTCCAGCCACCACTCTGGTGAGATCCAGCACGCGAATGCCGTCGAGTGGTCCCATGCCCGCACGGTAGCCAGGTTCCCCTCGGCGGGTCGCCTCTGCTGGCGGGTTTGCGCTGCAAGTAGTGTCCGGGCCCAAGGTGAGTTTCGGCGTCAACATGTTCCCGACCGACAAGGCGATCAACCCGCTGCTGCTGGCCCAACAAGCCGAGGCGCGTGGTTTCGAATCGATCTGGTTCCCCGAGCACAGTCATATCCCCACGAGTCGCGTGACGCCCTGGGGCGGCAACGCCAAGGCGCCGCCGCTACCCGAGGAGTACTGGCGCACCTACGACCAGTTCGTGGCGCTCGGCATGGCTGCCGCGGTCACCAAGCGCATCGTGTTTGGCCTCCCGCCGGCCGAGGCCGACAAGGTGCTGCCGGTCCTCGACCGTCACGCCGAACTCGCCGCCAAATACAGCTGAACCTCGCCGAGTCCACCAGCGCGGCGACCGGGCATGGGCCTGTTGCTCAGTCGCGCCTGAGCGGCTCGCGGTCGGCGGGAAGGGCAAGGATCGTTGCGTGGGTCACGCACGTCTTGCGGGAGCTGAACATCAGCTCCGCACCGTCGGCGGCGGGCAACTCCAGGAACGTCCTGTGCGACGGGTACCAAACGGCCAAGATCTCGTCGTAGTCGTCGTGGGCACAGCCGATGACGGCATCGATCACGGGCGTTCGCCAGAGCACGGCACCCCCGACGGCGCCGACCGAATGCTCGAGACGGGACATGTACAGGCAGTACTCGTCGCCATCGGGAAACCCTGCCGCTGGTGTGTACCGGTTCAGGTTGAGCATCAGCACCGGCTCATCGGCGCGCCCGGCCCGCTCATGGGCTCGTTCCATCGCTTGTCGGTCAGCGCGGACATGGACATCGTGCATTCGTTTTCCCTTCATCGCTCACCGTTCCGGCTGTCGGTCATCGAGTGCTCGTGACCCAGCGACTCGACGTAGAGGCGGTGGACCCCCAACTCCGATGCGGCGTGCCACGCCCACAGCACGACGGGTCCCTCGCCTCCGGACATCGAAAAATGGCCGCATCGCTCGGATAGCGTTGGTCCGACGAACGGATCGACGATATCGGATGGCGTGCGCACCCGTCGGCTCAGCGGAGGAGTCGTTCGGCAGTGGCGCCGAAGGTGCTGACGATGGCAGGATCCCGCTTGGCTTTCGCCAGCAGCAACAGCCCCTCCATCTGGGCCAGCAGGGTGAGTGCGATGGCCGTCGGGTCGACGTCTGCGGCCAGTTCGCCGGAGGTCTGGCCGGCTTCGATCGCAATGGCGAAGGTGGCGGCCATCTCGTCGAACACGTGGCTCACGCAACAGCGGATGGCTTCGTCGGTGTTGGCGAGCTCAAGAGCGAAGTTCCCGAACCGGCAACCGGAGATCGCTCCCTCGACAGCGAGCTTGAGGGTCAGGCTTGCGGCGAGCTGTTCCCCGAAACGATGGAACGTGTCGATGGCGCTCGACTGCTCGAACGCCAGCGCTGCCTTCGAGTCGAAGAAGTGGTAGAAGCTCCCCTTGCGGACATCGGCCTCTCGGCAGACATCGGCGACGCCGACCGCCTCGTCGCCGCGGTAGCGCACCAGCCGGTCGGGGCCACCAAGTCCCGGTGCACCTGGATTCCGCCGTGACCAGCTGCGAACTGAACGATCCCCGACCATGAACTGTGTCCGATGACGGCGCCACCCCGACCCAACACTGCCGATGTCCGTTCCGAGATCGAGGACCCGAGGACGGGTCGAGACCGCGCCGTGGATCGTCGCACTGTTCGGGATCCCTGCGGTGCTGAGCCTGCTGCTGGTTTGGCGCTATCGCCAACCGATCGTGCTCACCGGCAACGTCTTCGTCTGGATCTACCTCGTCCGCCTGGGAGGAGACATCGGCTGGAGCGATCTCGTCGGCGCCTCCATGCTCGCCGGCGTGATCGTGACCGCACTGGCCCGCTGCGGCTCACCCGGTTCCTGACGCGTTGGCTGCCATCATCCATCGTGTCGGCACTGCTGGCGGGCGCCGTGCTCGGCTTCTTCATCGACCCCTTCAGCGCCCTGGACCGTGAGCTCGTACTCGTCGGCGCCCCGCTCATCGCCTATCTCCTCGCTCGATCGACAGGACGGGCCTGGCTGCCGCCGATGCTGCCCGCCTTGGTCGCCACCGTCACCCCCGTCGTGGTCCTGTTGATGACGCTTCCCACTAACATCCCCTCGATGGTCCTGCTCGAAAACAACGGCTACCAACCACCCAAAGGCATGATCGGCACCGTCAGCGGGCTCAGCACCATCGCCAGTTCGCTCCTCGGCCCCTCCGCAACATCGCTGTCGCTACCCGGAACCGCCATCTGCCTTGCACCCGACAGCGCCATTTGGTGAGCATCACAGCCCGCGAGTTCTTTCTGAGATAGTCCAAGCCGGTGGAGACATCCATGGGCTGACTTTAACCTCGATCCACCGATCTGAAGAATTCAGTTGGGCGTATACGACGTTGGTGTCCGCCACGGTGTCGAGCTCAGGGAGATACCCGGCCGTGTACAGGTCAGCGGATCGGCCGAACAGCGCTCCGGCGGCGACGATACGGCCCGGCCCCAGCACCGACCAACGGCCTCCCACGACGCGGCCGACTGTCGCAGGTCGGCGGTGTCACTTCGATGACACAAGTGACAGCCGCCGTACACTGTGGGCATGAAACGCAAGAGCTTCGAGAACATGGACTGCCCGATCGCGCAGTCCCTCGAACTGGTGGGCGAGTGGTGGACGCCACTGATCCTGCGCGACATCGTGATGCTCGGGTTGACGCGGTTCGATGACATCCAGGAGAACCTCGGGATCGCGCCTACCGTCCTCACGAGCCGCCTCAAGCATCTTGTCGATGCCGGCCTGCTGGAACGGCGCCTGTACAGCGAACGCCCCGCGCGCTACGAGTACCTGCCGACCCAGGCCGCTCGAGAGTTCCAACCCGTGCTCAAGGCACTCTTCAAATGGGGTCTGAAGTGGGCTGGAACGTCGGTCGACCCCGGCCGTTCCCCTCGTGCATGTGATCGAGCGTACGCGCACGATCCGCCGCTTCGTCGTGGCGGGTGATCAAGTCGTGCTAGGGGCGGGGCTCGGTGTCTTCGTCCCGCCCACCCCGCTGACCTGGTTACCGACGAATGGCCAAGTGCCCCCACGGGCAAAGCGCTGCAGTAGGCGAAAGTGGAACAATGCCAGTTCGCCGATGAACTGCCCCCTGGGTCATGGAGCCAGCCGTTTCTGGCACTCACCCGGTATCGGGGGCGTCGCGCCGCAGCGAGGCTCCGGGCGGGCGCTCGTGTCAAGTTCCGGCCGGTCTTTCCGAGCGGCTGGAGCGGCTCGCGTGCGATGGCACTGCGATGGCAAGCGACACACAAGTCTCGCCCGTCCATATCCCCTGACCTGGGCTTTTAGTGTGTCGGAGGGGGGACTTGAACTCGCCACAGGCCAGTAGCGTCGAGCGACGGGGAGCGGCAGCTACCGGCGTTGAGCTGCGGGTTCGCGAGCTTGGCGGTCGCTAGTTGCCGCTGCCCGCCGCTTGATTCCGCTCGCTGCCATTAGCAAATCTATTAGCAACCGACACGCCGTCGTCAGGCGACGTCGAGATAGCGGCGCAGTGCCTCGCGGATGATCTCGCTGGTGGTGGTGTGGTCCTGAACGGCCCGCGCCTCCACCGCAGCACGTAGTTCGGGGTCAATGCGTACGGGCACCACTTCAGCGGGTCCCGAACCAATCGCCGGTCGCCCGCGGCGGCGTCCCTTCAGTGCCTCAACGTCGTAGGCGGCGGTCTCCACCTCGGCCGCGAGCTGGCCGAGGTCAGTCTCATTAAGCGTCCGCCCGGTTCGAGTCCGGTAGGTCTTTTCAGCCATCAGTTCGATCTCCTCTCAGGGGAGCAAGTCGTAGAACACCGGACGCAGCGCCATGGCGTGGATGACCACCTCGACCTCATCGAACTCGAGCCAGATGACCTCCAGCAGATTCCCCGCCGGGTCCGGCCCGATAGCGAGCACCTTCGGCGGGTCAGCGTCCGGTTCGAGATCGATCGTGGTGAGCGCGTACACGACGGCGTGCTCGATCGCCTCGCGGCCGACACCGTGCTTAAACGCCGACTGGGCGAACTCCACACCCGATTAGTGTAATACGGAACACCCGGCGATGGGAACCAGGGCCACGAACCCCAGAATCTCGCGCTGCACCGAGGTCGACTGATCAACAACTCGGTCCGTCCTGATCGGCGTCGCTCTCGTCCTCGCTGAGCGACTCGATACCGATCTCGCCGAGAGCACGGACCGACGGCAAGACATGCTCCTCGACCAGCGCGGCAAGCTCCTCGTTGGAGATCCTGCCGTCAGGCATCGCGTCGCGCAATCGCCTGATCAGCTCCGATCGAAGCTCTGCCTCATCACGAGCGGCGTCGAACTCCAACTGCTTCAGCCCGACTTCAAGCTCTCGCTTCCGCTTCTCGAGTTCCTTCGACGTGTTGTCGAGCCGCTGACCCGATCCCTCGTACCACTCCTTTCGTTTTGCCGGGACCGCTCCCACCGCCTTGAGAGCGACGCCGAAGACGACACCTCGACCCTCGGGGCAACTATCACCACACCGTGGGATTCTGGACCGTCTGCCGGCATCGAGCGGCAACCACCGGAAGCACAGGTACGGTGTCGGAGGGGCGAGTTGCACCATAATAAAACCACGAGGCGGGGCTGGCGGCGAGTTCAGGATCGCAGCGTGAGCCAACCCTGCTCGGACGGAGTGCTCGAGACGGTACTGGCGGACGAGCACGGGCCGCTGAGCCGTCGTAGCGGTCGCGTCTCCATGAAGGACGTCACCTCGCATCGGGAGGGCGCGTGGAAATGCGCTCATCGGACGCGTACAATGCGGGCTATCGATCGCGTGGAATGGGGAGCATGACTGGCCGCAGCTACATCGAGCGACTCGTCGACCCGTGGCTCGCCGAACTTGTTGCCGACGTTCCAGCCATCATGCTCGTTGGGCCTCGCGCCACCGGTAAGACGACGACCGCCGCCAGACTCGCCCGGACCGTCCTCCGCCTCGACGACCGCAACGTCCGTGCCGCGATCACCGCAGATCCTGACAGCGTTCTACGCGACGCCGATCCGCCCGTCCTCGTCGACGAGTGGCAACTCGCACCCGACGTCCTCGCCGCTACGAAACGACTCGTCGACGCCGACCCCTCGCCAGGACGATTCCTCCTCGCGGGGTCCGCCGCCGATGACGCCGGCGCCCAGCAATGGCCCGGTACCGGACGAGTGATCCGGGTCCCACTCTGGAGTCTCACCCAGCGCGAACTCCACACGAAAGTCGCAGGACCGACGTTCCTCGACCGGATCATCGAGGAGATCGACACCACCGGCGAGGCGACGTTCCCGCTGCCCGCCGAACACCCCGACACCGCGGGGTACGTGGACCTCGCGTTGGCATCAGGCTTTCCCGAAGCCCTGGCCCGGAACTCGGTCAGAACCAGGTCAGCGTGGCTTGACTCCTACCTCGACCACCTGATCGGCCGCGACGTCGCTCTCCTCACAGACGTGCGAAACCCAGGCAAACTGCGACGTCACCTTCGAGCGATCGCCGCATCGACGGCCGCGTCACCCACCTTGGCGACACTCGCCGAGGCCTCCGAACTCGACCGGTCCACGATCGAACGGTATGACCTCCTCCTCGAACGACTATTCGTCACCGAGCAAGTACCGGCATGGTCCTCGAACCGGCTCACCCGCATCACCCGACGCCCGAAACGCTACATATGCGACCCCGCGCTCGCAGCCACAGCCCTCGGCGTCGACCGGCGAGCCGTGCTTCGCAACGCCGACCTACTCGGACGGATCATCGACACCTTCGTCGCCGCCCAACTTCGACCCGAACTCAGCCTCGGCACCCGACCAGCAGCCATGTACCACCTCCGAGAACAGTCCGGCCGGCGCGAAATCGACGTCATCCTCGAACGCCGCGACGGCGCCATCGTCGCCATCGAAGTAAAGGCCGCGACCGCCGTCGACGAACACGACGCCCGCCACCTCGCCTGGCTCCGCGACCAACTACCCACCGGCAACGTCCGAGCCGGCCTGGTCCTCTACACCGGAACCCTCGTCCGCCCACTCGGCCGAAACCTCTGGGCAGTCCCGATCTGCACGCTCTGGGCATGACAGCTGACCCTTCGTGAGCCACAGCCGAGATCTGTCCCCGACCGTTCGACACGCCTCGTGAACCTGGACGGGAGCGGGGGTAGGACGAAAGTGCCCAACGAACCAGTCAAGCGGGGTGACCGAGGTCTCGAATCGGGCGACCTCAACGCGCCCTTCGCCGAGCCGCCGCTCTGGCCGCGCACCGACTTGAACCTCCACCGGTGACAGCAACGACCTGACCAGCCATGCTGAGGATCCCGTTGACCTCAACCGTGGGGGGTCAATTCGGTGTCGGAGGGGGGACTTGAACTCGCCGCACGCCACCGGCGGTAAGCGGCAGGGAGCGGCAGCTACCGGCGTTGAGCTGCACGTTTCTGGTGGTCGTGGTCGCTGGATGCCGCTCCCTCATCGGCCCAGCTGATCTCGTATTCGTCTTGGGGGCGCTCGACGTAGCTGGAGACAATCTGAGCGCCGACCTGGTCGCGCCGGTGCCGGTCTATGAGCCGTAGCAGTCCGAGCCGTACCGCTTCGGAGCGGCTGGCGCAACGCCGGCGGCGACGAGTTGGTCGACCTCTCGAACACCTGGACGTCCAACCCGAGGGTGTCGCGCAGCCGGTGGTTCATGAACAGCAGACTCCCCCGTGCCGCTCGCGCTCCGACGGGTCTCCGACGCGCCAGCCACCCTGCTCTTTGCGTCAGGAAACGGTAAACCCCCGCCACACCCACATGCGGCGCGAGACTGGTGCGGACATGGAGGTGCAGCGATGGAACGTCCGATGATCGAGACGACGGGCGCGACCTTGGGAGCGGTGGTGAGCGGCGTTCGGCTCGCCGCGCTCGAGGGAGAGGAGTGGGACGCGATCCACGAAGCGTTCCATCGCCACGGTGTACTGGTGTTCCCCCGCCAGCACCTGAGCGAAGTCGAACAAATGGCGTTCGGGCAGCGCTTCGGAGCGCTCTCCATCGAGATCCTGCTCCTGTCGAACCGCCGTGAGGACGGCAACCTTCTCCCAGCCGACGACCCGCTCATCACCTTGCTCCAAGGCAACGAGGGCTGGCACACCGACAGCTCGTTCAAGCGCCTGGCCGCCAAGGCGTCGATCCTGTCTGCTCGCGAAGTGCCGAGCGATGGGGGTGAGACCGAGTGGGCCGATATGCGCGCCGCCTACGACGCCCTCGAGCCCGACCTACGGGCGCGTGTCGAGGGCCTGCAGGCACACCATTCGCTGGACCACTCCCAAGCCAAGGTTGGCGCGACGTCGGCGTCGACCGCCGCCGCCCTTCAGGCCCTGGCCTACCGCGGGGCACGGACGGCCGATCCGGGCGCCACAGTGACGCCGAGCAACGGGGCCGACGCGGGCCGGACGGACCCGCTGCGCCCGCTGGTGAAGTTCCATCCGGTGACCGGGCGGCCCGCGCTGTTCATCGGTCGCCACGCCTACGGCATACCCGGGCTCGAAGCTTCGGAGTCGGAACGGCTGCTCGAGGAGTTGCTGGCTTTGGCGTGCCAGCCGCCCCGGACGTACCGGCATCGTTGGGCCCCGGGAGACGTCGCTATCTGGGACAACCGGTGTGTGCTGCACCGGGCTCGCCCTTACGACACCAACCAAGGTCGGGTCATGGTCCACACGCGGGTCGCCGGGGACCCTGCTACAGAGCTCGCTACGGCCTGAAGGTCACCCCGAACCGAACACCGCCCCGCTGGTGTCCTGTCAGGCAGAGCAGCGTCTTGTGTGCCCGTCCCGAGAGTTTCGGCGAGGGGCAATGCCACAACCCGTGCGAGAAAGGTAGCAGTTGCCGGCTTTGCTCCTCTGCTCGCGCCCAGCGCCTTCGCCGCTTCGAACACGAGGGTAATCCCACTCGTCAACATGACCATTGAAGCGATGAAACCCGCCGCGACGGTCGAGACGGAGAATTCCTTGAACAGTGACACTCGGGCAAGCTACGGCGCGGTGCGCCGAAACGTCAGCGAGGCCCGGCGGCCCGGGGCGCTCACCAGTGGTCCCAGTGGAGGATCTCCTGCAACGGTCGCCGCGCCGCTGGCCGGAAGTCGGTGCCGATGGTGTACGCGGTCAAGATGTTGGCGATCTGGGTGACGCCGGCGGGGAGCTCGATGATGGCGTTCGCTTCGTCGTTGAAGAACGTGTGCATGTTGGTCCAGCACGTGCCCAACGCACGGGACCGTGCCGCGAGCATGAAGCTCCACGCCGCCGGGATGACCGAGCCCATCAGCCCGCCCATGAACTCGGGACGGACCCGCTCAAGCGTGCCCTCGAAACAGGGGAACACGTGCAACGGCACCTCTTGGACGTGCGCTGCCAGGTACTCGAGCGACGCGATGATCGGCGCTGCGGCGCGCTGCTGGCCGGCGTCGTGATAGCTCAGGTTGTGCACGGCGATGGGCAACGTGCGATAGATCTCCAGCCCACGACGAAACAGCTCCCCCAATGCGCGACGGCGCTCGGGGTCCGACACCACCACGAAGTGGAACTGCTGTTGGTTCGAACCGGACGGGGCTTGCTGGGCGAGCGCTATGCAGCGCTCGATGACCTCTCGCTCCACTGGTCGACGCAGATCGAGGCGCTTGCGCACGGTACGAGTCGTTGAGAGCAGATCGTCGGGCGTGAGGTCGAGTATCTCCATGCTGAAATCATGCTCGCCGCTTGAGGAGCAGCGGAGCTCGGACCAGCCATGACTTGGGATCGCCAGCCTTCACCGGTGACGTCCTGCTCGGTACGCAGCAGTGCCGTAACCGCCGCCGTGATGGTCTCGGACCGGTCGCTCGGCTGGTTGCGCTACCTCGACCGCAAGGCGCACGTTGCAGTCGTAGGCGACGCGGGGCGATCGAATCGGGTCTGGCTGCGTTCGCACACATCGGGGTCACCGACTTCGTGGCCGCCGGGCCCCCGCGGGAAGCATCGGCCACGGCCACCGTCGAGCTGTGGGCGTCCCTCGCAGCCGCCGGCCCGCGCTGACGCGCACCGGCGCAGTAATCGAGGCAGGCGCCGTGGGCGGTCAGTCGGTGAGCACGGGCGGGTCGAGGACGCCGACCTTGGCGCACTGGTGGCGGTAGCGCGACAGCACGCTGGCCGCGTCGGTCACCGACGCGACCGAACCATCGGGTGCCAGGTTGAGGTTCGACCCGTAGATCTGGAACCACACATCGGTGATCTCGGTGTTGTCAGCGGGCACGTTGAGTGTGTGGATCGACCCGGCGGGCTCGAAGAGGAACGAGCCAGCGCGGTTCACGTACTCGCTCTCCAGGTAGTGCCACGCACCGGCCAGCGTGTAACCGAAGACCTGGCCGGTGTGCTTGTGGGTCTGCACGAGCGTCCCCGGGGCGAACCGGTTCCGCACGATCCACAACCCCTCTCGCTCCTTGGCCACGAGCAGCTTCATCTCGCCGCCGAAGCCGTCCGGCACCCAAGGAAGGTCGGCCTCGCCGCGATGGATGGCCGACGGTGCAGTCTCGAATGCGATCGCCATGCTCAGGACGGTAGCCCGCGATCCGCGGTCCACCGGCAATGGCAGCGACGAACGCTACAGGCCGCAGCCGCGGGGTTCAGGACAGCGGCGGGCGAGGATGCGGGGCTCCTTGTTTGGCATCTGCGAGGGGCCGGGCCGAAGCCCGACCCTGTACCCCAGGCGCGTCGCGCCGGCAATGGCGGCGAGATCGAAGCGCCATTGGGCGGCCGGGTTGGCGATATCGGACGTCACCCAGCCGAACGAACGCCGCTCCCCGTAGCGGTCGACGAAACAGGGAACATCCCACTGGCCGATCGCCTCGTGGGTGTTGGAGCCAGCCGCGTGCACGACCGGTGGCGCGGCGGACAAAGGGTGATTGCCCGGTCGACAACGTGGCGGGCGCGGCGTTCCTTTGCGAGTCGCCCATCCCGATCGGGTCCGGTGCGATACGGACAAGCTGGCCAACCCGGCAGTATCGAAGGGCGCGGTGCCGTCGCTGGGGATGGGCAGCAAACTCGTCAAAGGCCCCCTGCCCGCTCGTAGGGCCTGGCCCCACCTCGGCCTCCTCGATCGGTGACGTCCACTACTGTCCAGCCATGAGTGACGACGTGGCATTTTGGCCCGCCCATCGCCAAGCAGCGGCCATCCGTAGCCGAGAGCTGTCCAGCGTGGAGCTGCTCGAGCACTATCTCGGTCGCATTGAACGCCACAATCCCGCCATCAACGCGGTGGTCACCCTGGCGGAGGAACCGGCGCGGCTAGCGGCACGCGCCGCCGACGCAGCCACCGTGGCCGGCGGGGACCTCGGCCCGTTACACGGCGTGCCCCACACGATCAAAGACGCCATCGAAACGGCCGGAATCCGTTCAACGGGCGGGGCGGTGGAGCTGACCGACCACGTGCCCACCCACGATGCGCCCGCAGTGGCCTCGTTGAAGCGGGCCGGCAGCATCGTGTTCGGCAAGACCAACCTGCCGCGCTGGTCCGGAGACGGGCAGAGCTACAACGAACTGTTCGGCGTCACCAACAACCCCTGGGATCTCGGCCGCACCCCGGGAGGGTCCTCCGGCGGCGCGGCAGCGGCAGTCGCCGCCGGGCTCACCAGCTTCGAGGTCGGCACCGACATCGGCGGCTCGGTGCGCATGCCATCCACGTTCAGCGGCATCTGGGGGCACAAACCGAGCTTCGGTCTCATCCCCACCCTCGGTTATCTCGACAGCGTCGGCGGCGGACACATCGAAGCGGATGTCAACGTGTTCGGGCCAATGACCCGTTCGGTGGACGACCTGGAACTCCTGCTCGACATCATGGCCGGACCGAGGCCCGACCGCGCACCCGCATGGCGGCTGGAACTGCCTGCCCCTCGCCACACCCGGCTGGGCGATTTCCGGGTCGGGGCCTGGCTTGATGACCCAGCTTGCCCGATCGACCACGAAGTACGCGCCGTGCTGGAGCGGGTCGTGGACGAACTGGAGGGGGCCGGTGTGGCGGTGGATCGTACCGCCCGCCCATCGATCGACTTCGCCGCGGCAGCGAAGTTGGGTATCCAACTGATCAGCGTTGCCGGCAGCGTCAGCATGAGCGACGACGAGATGGCCGACCTGGCGGAGAAGTCACGCGGCGCCGCCAACCTCGCCCAACGCCACCACACCTGGCTGGCACGCGACCTGCGCCGAACGGAGCTGCGCGCCGCGTGGGCGGAGTACTTCCGTTCCTACGACATCCTGCTGTGCCCGGTGAGCGTGACCTCGGCGTTCCCGCATCAGACGAGTGGCAGCTGGCGCGACCGCACACTGATGGTGAGCGGCGTGGAGCGGCCCTACACCGACCTCGTCGACTGGACCGCGATGGTGGGCATGGCCTACCTGCCGGTGACGACACCGCCGTTGGGTCAAACCGCCAGCAGTCTGCCGGTCAGCGTGCAGGTCGTGGGGCCTTACTGCGAAGACCGCACCGCCCTACACTTCGCACGCCTCCTGGCCGAGGTCACCGGGGGTGGCTACAGCCAGCCTCCTGGCTGGGTCTGAGCATCAGGCGGACTCCCCTGCCGGGTCATCGCCTGTGGCCGACGGTGACCTAGGCTGGCGGCGGACCCGGGTTCCGTGAGCGGGGCTGATCCGCCCCGTCAGGGACCCGGCCGTTTGGTTCGTCGCCGGTTGGTGAGGTCCAGCAGTGTCAGCGCCGCAGCGCGTTGGGGGCCGTGCCGGTTCCCGATTTCGTTCAGCTCGGCTTCCCATTCCGGTGTCCAGGCCCAACGCAGGACCCGATCAGCCACGTTGGACGCGCCGCGTTCAGCGACCTCGCTCAGCACCCACGAACGCACCGCCGCGAGGTCTTGTGTCGAGTAACCGGGGTGACGTACCCGGCACAACAGCTGCACCGCCCGGCCGACGACCTTCGCATCGGGGGCGTGCAACCGGGCCAGTAGATCGCGACGTAGCGGATTGTCGGCCACCGCGGCGGCGAGCATGGCCAGCGCCCGCAGATCGCAGTGGAGCCCTCCATCGATGCAGTCCCGAACGTAGGTCCGCGCCCGCATCCGTTGTTGAGGTGTCATCGGCGCTTTGGCCAGCGCTCGCACCAGCTTCGCCCGTTCATAGCCCGACCGGAACAGGTACACGTCGAGTTCCAGAAACGCGAACGCCTGATCGAATGCAGCACCATCTCCCGCGGTCATCCCGTCGCGCAACGAGTGCAGCCACCCGAACAGGGCCGTGCCGGCGTCTCGAGCCTTCGTCGCCAATTCTCGATACTCCCCGTCCGCCCACGGCAGCGCGGTCGGGCCGAGCTGCGCGAGGCGCTGCACCGCACGATGGGAGGCATCCGTCACCGCGTCGATTCGGAGGCGTACCTCATTGCGGTCGCGGGCCACGCGGCGGCTTTGCTTGCTCATCCGATCATCATGCACACCGCCAGCGGCAGTGGTACCGCGTTGCCTCAGGGCGCGGCCGAGTCGGATCCGTAGACCCTGCAACGGGGTTGCCGGGAATGTCGCTGAACCTTGCGCCGCAAGATGACCCGACAACCTCGTCCCAACCCAAGGCCCAGCACCTGGCAGCTGGAGAGGGAGGAAAGCCAGCGGTGGCGCCGGTCCTCGCCTCAACCTGGGCAAGTTGCTCTGCCGTCGTCCGGCGATGTCGCGCTGTGCCCGGAGAGACCTCCCGCCAGGCGCGGTCAAACGCAGCGTGCGGTGCCGGACAAGAAGACTCCGGTCTAATGAACCGAGGTCAGGACAACGCGCTGGCGGTGGCGACCTTCGCCGGCCATCCGGTGGTGCACGTGGGCCGGGGCAACACCGCAGGCATGGCCCACGATCTCGGTCCGTTGGTGATCAGCGGCGACAACCTCAGCGCCACCAAGGCCCGGTTGTTGCTGATGGCGGCAATGCTGAAGCTCGGCGCCTTGCCGGCGGCGGTAGATCCTCTGGCGCCGACGCGCCAGGAGATTCGGGACAGCCGCCGTTCGGTGGCCGGCTTCCAGCGGATCTTCGACACCCACTGATCCCGCCCGACAACTCGTTCAGTTCTGGCGAAGGAGATGCCCGGGGTCGCGTCCGGCGACGATTCCGGTGTGGGGACAGTAGCGAGACCAGCCCAACAGCCGTTGGTAATTGCGATCGAGCCCGGCGACCGTGGCCCGGTCGATGCACAGGTACTGGTTCTCCTGCTGCCGCAACCAGGCCCGGGCGTAGAGCACGGCCACGGCTCGTCGGGGACGGTCGGTCTGGTTGGCGCCGCCACCGTGGATCAAGCGGCCGTCCCACAACCCCACCGAACCGGCCGGCATCTCGAGGGCGGTCGTGGCGCTGACCGCGCCCTCGAGGTCGGGATCGACGTCGAGGTGGCTGCCGGGCAGGACGCGGCTGGCGCCGTTCGCTTGGCTGAACGCGTCGAGCGCCCAGATGGCTGACACCATGAGCGGGGGGTGCGGCCGCGGCAGCGGGTAACAGCCGTCGTCGAAGTGCAGCGCCTGGGCTTCCTCACCGGGCTCGATCTGAATGCTGGAGATCTCCGACAGTTGGATCTGGTCCTGCAGGTGCGCCTCGACCGTGGCGATGACCAAGGGATCAGTGATCAGCCCGTCGAACGCTCGCGACTCACCAGCGAGGTTGAACACCCGCTTCGTGCGGTACCCGCCAAACGAACTTCGGCTGTTGTCGACATGGCCGCACACACGATCGAACTCGGCGCGCACGGCGTCGAGGTACTCGCCCTGCAGCCGGGATGGGAAGTGCGTGTAGCCCTGCGCGGCCAATTGCCCGATCTGTGCTTTCGCCTGCGCACGCTGATCGTCGGTGCTCAGGTGGTGCGCAGCGAGGGCCATCGCCTCGGGGCTGAACGGATTGCGGTCGATGGGATCGCGACCGACGCGGTCTTGCATCCCCGCAGTCTCGCACCGATCTAGCCCGAAACGGGGCGGAAGGGGGCGGACTGGCCCGGCGAGAACAGCGCAGCCGAGGAAGGTGGAAGGGGGTGAGCCGCTCCCGCTCTTCACCACCTCTAGCCTCAGGTTCGGCAGCCAGCGCTGCGGAACACGCGGGCGAACGCCTCAACTCGGCCCTTGCCGTGGCGCACAAGCCGGCCTGAATGCTGGTTGGTCTGCTGGTCGTCGGCGATCGTCTGCTCGCCATTGACGATCACTGCGTGGTAGCCGGTGGCCGTTCGGATTCGGCGCCACTCGCCTCCAGGAAGATCGTGCACGATGACGTTGGGGCCGACCGCCAACGCAGCGGGGTCGAACACACCCGTCAGCACCCCGAATCTCCTAGCTCGAGGGAAAGCACATCCACGTCGCGGCGTGAGCAGCCTCCTCAGCTTCAACTTGAGGGAGTCGAGGTCTTGAAACGGTCCTGAACGTGGTGTCTGGCCGACGCGCCTCGCCAATCGGGCCGAATGGGCAAGGTTTCGACGTGCCATAGTCGCAGGACCAGACCAAAGGGGGAGACATGACGTTCTGCGCGATGGCTCGTTGTCCGCGCACCGGTGCAGTCGGTGCTGCAGTGGCGACGTTCTCGGTAAACGTTGGAAGGGTGTCGCCGCTCTACACCGGTCTCACGCCCCGTTTCGAAGCGTCGGGTGGCATGATCTTCGTGCATTCGTCGGTCAGCCTCGGTACCGGTCAGGTGGGCCTCGATGCCTTGCGCTCCGGTCGCGATCTCGATGAGGTCATCGATGCGATGGCGAGTCATGACTCGCATTGGGCCTGGCGCCAGGTGACGGTGATGCGGCCGAGCGGCGAGGTTCGGGTGGTGACCGGTACAGAGTCGGCAGGGCCGTGGGCCGGTGATCGCAGCGGCGATGGGTGGACCGTGTCGGGAAACGCGCTGCGCGGGGCTGGGGTCGTGGATGCGATGGCAAGCGCTGTTGTCGATGACGGTGCTGCGCTGTCGGAGCGCCTGATGAGAACACTGGAGGCCGGCCGAGCGGCCGGCGGCCAGGCCGATCCGAAGACCGGTGAACCGCTGACCGAACTGTCAGCCGTGCTCCTCGTCTTCGACGGGGAACGCGCCGTGCCCCGTGTCGACCTTCGCATCGACTACGACCCGCTGGCCGTGCCTCGCCTTCGAGCTCTCCACGACTACACAGGCCCGGTGGGCGACTACTACGACGCTATGGAGCTGTGCCCCGACGCAATGATCTCGTACCTGCGGGAGCGCGGTGTCTACGACGCAATGCCGCACTTCCGCCAGTTTCGCGACCCCAAGACACTGACGCTGCGGGGCTATCCATCCTGACACCTGTTGGCGCCCGTGTCAGGCAACTGGGTGGAGCCGTTCCGGTCCGCCTTTCGTGCGCCGCGGCGCGTAGTTCGGTGGCTCGCCGGGTCGTATCCCCTTCAGCCACTTCAACATGGTTCTCACGCTTGGCTGCACGGCACCACTGGGCGCCCCGGCGTGGCGGGCCATCGACGAGTTCTATCCCCTTGGGTCGGGTGGCCACTGGGTCCTCGCGAACGACTTCAGTGAACCGTCAAACATCGCCGCCGTGCTCGGTGAACGGGGCTACACGCCCGTCGAGACGTGGGACCGTATCGTGGCGCAAGGGGCGCAGCCCGCGCTGTGGCGACCGTACGCACCCGGAGCCGAATTGGTCACGTCGAGCAACGCGACAGAATGGGCCGGCTTCGTTCGGAACTGCTTTGGGATGCCCTCGGCCATCACGGCGTGGCTCCTGGCGTTGAGCGACCGGAACGGATGGATCCATGGGGATCGACGCGCCAGTTCCCGGGATCTGAACGGAGACGCACACGCAGTCGCTCCCGAGGTTGCGCAGACGCGCCACCGCCGCCAACCTCAGCACCACCAAACGCAACAAGGCCGACGAGGCAGCCAGATACCTACTCAACAAAGGCGAGCTACCTCGACTACTCAACCGCGCTCGCCGCAGGCTCGGAGACGTTCGACTGGTTGGCCAGTGCCATCCGCGGTCTACGAGCGGTGGGCGGAGTGGGCGGCCGCTAGGGTGACGGCGCTCTAGCCCACCGATTGCGAGGATATCTCGGGATGCCGATCACCGTCGAGGTCACCTACCCGGCTGACGGCGTCGGCCTGATCGCCTTCGCCGACCCGCCCCGCAACTTCGGCAACAGCGAGCTGGCCGAGCGCCTGTTGGACGCCGTCGCCGAGCTTGGCCGGGCCGGGTGCCGGGTGTTCGTGCTGGCCTCCGATACGCCCGGCTACTTCATCGCCCACTGGTCGTTACAGTTCATCGTCGACCGGCAGGCCGCGCTGGAGGCCAACGGCCATATGGCTCCGCCGCCGGCGCCTCGGATCTTCGAGTCGATATCGGCCACACCGATGATCTCCATCGCTGCCAACAACGGGCAGGCCTGGGGTGGCGGCGCGGAGCTGTCCTGGGCGTGTGATCTACGCATCGCGGCCAGCTCGGCGACCTACGGGCAGCCCGAGGTGGGCCTCGGCATCATCCCCGGCGCCGGGGGAACGACGCGCCTCGCCCGTCTGATCGGGCCGACGAAGTGCCTCGAGATGATCCTCGACGGTCGGCCGATCACCGCGGCCGAAGCGCTGCAGCTGGGCGCCATCAACAAGTTGGTACCCGACGCGGAGCTCCGTCAGGCCGCCATCGATTGGGCGGCTCATATCGCCCGCTGGCCGGCCTGGTCTTTGGAGGCCTGCAAGCGCAGCTTCTACGAAGGGCGGGACCTTCCGCTCGAGGTCGCCGGTCGCAACGAATCGCAGATCTTCGCCAGCATGGCCCGCCGGGCCGACTCGATCGCGCTGATGCGTGAGGTCCAGGCCCGCTACGACGCCGGCCTCGATTCCTACGACGCCATCGGCCTGCCCCGCTCCGGCTCCGCCTGAACCGCATCCGCCCGCCCGGCCTGTGACGATCCCGCCAGGGCGGGTCACGGCTACGCTCGCCGCATGTACAAGTGCCTGGTGAACGGGAGTATCGACGAGGGCGCTCGGCGTGTCGTCGTCGACGGTTTGCGTGCGCTCATGGCCACCCGCTTCGGCATCGACGACGTCACGGTCGAGTTCATCGAGATTCCCGAGGGCCGCTGGTTCACCGCCGGGAAGCCGTCGCGTGCGTCGATGGTGTTGGGTACGGTGCCGGTGGGCACCCCCCAGGACGAACGGGTAGCGGTGATGGACGCCATCGCCCGGCTGTTCGCCGAGGCCGCCGACACCGACTATCACGACGTGATGGTCTCCGCGCCCGACCGGAAGGGATGACGAATGCCGCTGTATCGCTGCACGACACCGACAGGAACGCTGGACGACGCCAAGCGCAAGGCGATCGCCGAGGCCATCACGAGTGTCCATTGCGAGGTCACCGGCGCGCCGCCAACGTTCGTACATGTGCAGTTCTTCGACGGCCCCGAGGCGACGATCCACGGCGGGATCCGAGCGGGTCGCGACGCGCAGCTCACCGAACGCCTCATCGAGCGCTGTGTAGGCGAGGTGGGCGCCATCGCCGGCGTGGCGTTCTCGATGCGGACGTCGACCACCAACGCCTCGTGGATCTTCGAAGGCGGGCGGGTCTTTCCCGAACCGGGCCACGAAGCCGTCTGGCTCCAGCAGCGCTGATCGAATCGGGGCGAGGCCGCAGCGGCGGCGCCCGGCCGATTCGGCGCCGATTCGTCGGTAGGGTTTGGTCTCTGTGCGACGCATCTTGCGGACCAACGACGACGGCAGTCGGCTGCGCGGTCGCCGACCAGCAGGTCCCCAACGGCTATTACCACCTCGACCACATGATCACCTCCGCTGCGCACCGTGGCACTGAGATCGGCCTCTGTGGCACCTGCTTGGACGCACGAGGGATCACCGACGCGTTGAACGTCCCCGACGCCCACCGCTCCAGCCTCGAGGTCACGGACTGGACCCTCTGGGCCGACAAGACCATCACCTTTGACCCGCTGATCCGTCTACTCGCGCGACGCGGACTGCGTTTCGAGTTGGAGGAGGCGGAGGGAGGTGGGGTTGACGAAACGTTCCCAATCGTCCAGACGCACCTGGTGCGCGAAGCGGTGGCATCGACCCGGATCGAAGGAACGCTCGCCTCGATCGTCGAGGTCTTCGATACCGATGGGTCCGATGCCGGGCTCACCGGCCACATGGAGGTGGACTTCGCGTTCGGCAGGAGTTGCGAGAGACCGTCAAGCCGGCCGAGCGGAGATTCTGCCTCGCCCAGCAGCGTCGCGGTGTCCGCGCTCAACACCAAGGGGCGCGGTCGCCGCCCCGGCTGGAAGGCCCAATGTTCGCGGCGTCCCGGCGTCGGCGCACCTCCCCCAACCGGTGGCGTTCATACCGGTCTCGATCCACCCGTTCTACCCAGCGTCTCTAACGAAATTGGACGACCACGTCAGATCAGAGACGAACGTCGACCGCGCGCCGTCGACCCGACGCTGTCGGGTCGACGGTGAAGCAGTCGTTGGCGCAGATCTCCTGTGCGGTCGAAGGCCGGCCAAGTCCACGACGAGTGGGTTGGGTCCAGTGGGATACGCCGCCTCGAAGCTGTCGCTGAGTGGCATCAGCGGCCGCCCTTGGCGTCGACGACCCGCTAGGCGAAGCGCTCATCCGGCAAGGGGCGGGCGCAGCCGGCAACGGGGGCGCTGGCTGGTCTACGCTCGGGTCGCGCACCCGAGGGGAGGGCCGTTGTGAGCGAGGTCGGTGACGCTACCGCGAGCCTCTACGAGCGGCTGATCGGGGAGGATCGGGTGTCGGGGCGGTTGTACGTCGAGCCGGCCGTCTTCGAGCGCGAGTTGGAGCGAATCCACCATGGGGGTTGGGTGTTCGTCGGCCACGAGAGTGAGGTGGCTGCACCCGGCGAATTCGTCACTCGGCTGCTCGGTCGCCAGCCGGTGGTGCTGACCCGCGACGAGGCCGGCGCGGTGCGGCTGTGTTCGAACCGCTGCCCGCACCGCGGTGCCACGGTTTGCGGCCTTGATCGAGGCCAGAGCCGGTACTTCCGCTGCCCGTACCACGCCTGGACCTTCGACAACGCCGGAGCGTTGGTGGCCCTGCCCGGCGAGGAGGGCTTCGGGCCGACGTTCGATCGCGCCGCGCACGGGCTGGCGCCGGTGCCCCGCATGGACAGCTTTCGGGGATTCGTGTTCGGGAGCTGGTCGCACGACGTGCCGACGCTGGCCGAGCACCTCGGCCGGTCTGGCGAGATGATCGACCGTTTGTGCGACCTGTCGCCGGTGGGGGAGATCTCGCTGCGGGCCGGGTGGCTGCGCCATCGCATTCGGGCCAACTGGAAGATGGCCGCCGAGAACGTGTGCGACTTCTACCATCCGCCGATCACCCACGCTTCCTCCGGCCTGGCCGCCGGCCTGCCTCCGGGCTATTTCAGCGACGCTTTCGGTGGCGTGACGCGGGATCTGGGCGGCGGCCACGGCGAGGTGGACTACCGGCCGGCTCTGGCCGGCGCGACGCCCAAACCGCTGGAGAGCTACCAAGGCCCGCGGCGTCAACACCTCGACCTACTGGCGGCGCGCGACGGCGCGGCGGCCGCAGTGGCACGGCTGCGGGTCGGCCCGCCGCACGGGTTCATCTTTCCCAACCTGTTCATCGCCGAGGAGAGCATCTTCGTCATCCAGCCGGTCAACGTGGCGGAGATGACCCACCTGCAGACGCCGGTCATGTGGGTGGGCCTGCCTGAGGAGATGCACCGTCGCCAGCTGCGGCGCTTCGAGGGCGGCTTCGGACCGGGCGGTATGGTCGAACCCGACGATGCGGCGACGTGGGAGCGGATCCAGCTCGGCTTGCAGGCAGGCGAACCCGAATGGGTGATGCTGGAACGTGGCGTGGAACGAGACGCCTCGGGGGTGGGGCGAGCGCTGGACGAGATCGCCATGCGCGGCTTCTGGCGCCACTACCGCTCACTGATGACCAACGGGGCGGCGGCGAGATGAGCGCCATCGAGGATTTGCTCGAGCAGCAGCGCGTCGAGCAGTTGCTGTTTCTCGAAGCCCGGCTCATCGACGAGCGCCGCTTCGCTGAATGGGAGGCCCTGTGGGTCGACGAGGGGATCTACTGGGTGCCGGCCAACGGTGAGGACACCGATCCCGACACCGATGTGTCACTCATCTACGACAAC
Source organism: Acidimicrobiales bacterium (assembly GCA_046153015.1). GTDB lineage: Bacteria > Actinomycetota > Acidimicrobiia > Acidimicrobiales > CAIXPF01 > JBJXGF01. The sequence goes on from JBJXGF010000326.1 coordinate 38,007, forward strand.
CGATCCCGCATGCACAACCGGGTCGAGCGCTATGCGGGTGGTAAAGCGCTTTCCCAGCAGCCGCCACCGCGCACCGTCCACCTCGTCGGCAACGTGACCACCATCGAGCCTGCCACCGCCGGTGCCGTTGGTAGTGACGTGCGCCGGTGGGTCCACTCGACGGTGCAGGTGGCCGAGTCCCGCCCCGGCGTGCGCATCGACTGGGTCGGCCGGGTCACCCACCACCTCGTCGAACGCGACGGCGAGCTGCGCATCGCCTTCAAGAAGGTCATGCTCGTCAACAACGACCAGGAACTGACCACCATCGACTTCCTGCTCTGAACCGCCTGGCCCGGCTGCGATCCTCGAGCTGGCTGACCACCGGCGGCGGCGCCCAGGGACATCGATGAGCGCACGGCCGGTGCGGCCGTTGCCCTCGACGGCCGGCCACAGCGGACGGCGCGCATGGCGGCTGCAGTACCAGCCGGTATTCGCAGCGTCGAGTTCGGCTGGAGTCACGGGCGGGTGCGGCCCAGCCGGTGGATGACCGTGAGCGTGCCGGAAACGCGTCGGCGTCCAACACGCCACGGGATACCACAGCCCCCCAGTCCGACAGATCGACCCCGAGAGCCGGAGTGGCCACAGATCGTGGGATTCGTTGTCGTCGACCGGCAACGAACGGCAGGGAGCGGTAACGAGTGGACACGAGCAACCGGTGTCGGAGGGGGGGACTTGAACCCGCCCCAGGCCAGTAGCGGCAAGCGGCAGGGACCGGCAGCTACCGGCGTTGAACTGCACATTTCCGGTGGCCGTGGTCGCTGGTTGCCGCTTGTTGCCGCTCGATTCCGTTGCCTGCCATTAGCAAATCCATTAGCAACCGACACACCTCACACCTCACGCCGCCCGGCGGCCGGCGGCCTTGCCGAAGGTACCGGATCTGCAGGGTGCCGCCGTTCCGCGCCTCGCCTTGGCCCGGTGTCGCCGCGGACCCCTGGACCAGGGGCTGTTCCGAGCCGGCGGGTTCAGGGTGGGCCGCCAGCGATGATGTGAGGCTGACGTACAATGCTCCGGCTGCTGGAGAGCGTGAGACCCACCTCGTTGAGCCCCATGGGGAGCACACGCGACGCGGTACAAATGCGGCTCGTTCGAGAACCTGTTCTGAGTCGGGGTTATGTGTTGGCCATGGCCGTCTCGGACATAATAGGTTCCTCTGGGAACGTGTTGCGCTCCGACGGGACGGGATTGATGGCCGACTACAGCGTAAAGGAGGCGGCTGCGGCGCTGGGGGTCTCGGTGCAGCATGTTCGGCGCCTCATCCGTTCCGGTCTGCTGCCGGCAAGGCTGATCGGTGACGTATGGGTGCTGCCCGCAGATGCGGTACGGGAACGGTCTTCAATCGCTCCGCCGGCCGGGCGGCCCTTGTCGGCGGAGACCGCATGGCGGCTCCTGCAGCTTGTTGACGTCACGCTCGTCCGATCCGCGGTCCTTACAGGTGAAGTGCCCACGGCGCTGGACGAGTTGGCTGGCTCCCGTCACCAGAGGAGGCGTCTCCTCGACCATCTCGCCCACGCCCCCGATGTGGGTCAGTGGCACCTGTGGCTACGGCGACGCGCCGACAGGAAGCTCTGGTGGGTTCATCCCGCTGCGATCGCCAAGCTGGACGCAGACGAGCGCGTGCAGCACATACACCCCCCGGCCGTCGTTTGGCCCGACGGGGACTCGCGCTACGTTTCCGCTGCCGATGAAGAACATCTCGCCGCCACGTTCGCGGCGAAGCCCGCCAGCGATGGAAATGTGGCGCTACTCGTCTTCGATCCCGACGTTGCACCAGGACGCATCCCCGCTGCTGCCGCCGTGGTAGACCTGCTGAACTCCCCCGAGGCGCGGCAACGATACGCCGCCGGCGAGGCGCTCGGCGGTGCGCATCGCAGGCTGCTCGCCGAGTTCAAGCGACCGTGAGATCGATCGGCAGCAGCGGGCGAGAAGATGATAGAGCTGTCTGATCTGACCCCGGCGGCGGGTGAGGGATGGGCCTTGCTTTTCGAGTTGGCGGAGGAGGACGACCAGTCGTGGGTCCTGATCGGCAGCCAAATGATGCACCTTCTCGCGGTCGAGCTCAACGCGGCGTTCATCCGTCCCACCGACGATGTGGATGTGGTAGTGAACGTGCGCACCCGCCGATCGGGCACGGAATGGTTGAGCGGCTGGCTGCTGGCACGTGGCTTCGAGTCCGCCGGTATCAACGCGGACAACATCGGACATCGCTTCACCCGGGCGGTGTCCTCTGCTCCAGGAACGGTGGTCTTCGACGTGCTAGCGCCAGAGGGGCTGGGCAACCGGGCGAGGATCTATACGCTTCGCCCGGCCCGCACCGTGCAGGTGCCGGGCAGTGTGCAGGCCTTGCAGCGCAGCGAGTTGGTCGCGGTGAGCGCCACGGACATAGCGGGTGGCCGGACTGAGGGCCGCGTCCGCCGCCCCTCGCCACTGGGCGCACTATCGGAAAGGCAGCCGCGACCCGCATTGTCGGCCGCGACAACGGCGAGCGCGATTGGCAAGACGCAGCACTGCTGCTTTCTGCCATCGACCCATTCGCCGTCGATGACCTGACGAAGAAGGACCGCCAGCGGTTGTCGTTCCTCAAACCGTTGGGCGACGAGGCACACCCAGCCTGGCGTCCCTTCGACAACGCTGCGCAGCGCACCGGTAGCGCAGCCCTCCAACTGCTGCTGCGCAGCTGACCTGAGCCGACCTGCGGTAGCGCCGATCGAGCGCCAACCAGACCGTCATCGACGGCGGCCGCATGCCAGTCTGGAGGTTCGCCCCGCTTTACCGGTCTCGTCGAGCAATCCGGGGTCCCATCAAGCTGGCGAGCGACATCCGCCAGCGCTCGCTCCAAAATGCGGAACGGGATTCGGCTCTGGGCTCCACAAAGACTGGACCACCGGCTTGGCCGATTCGTAAACTTCGACTGCGTCCAAACCATGTTCAGCACCAATCACGAGCGGGCGTGGGTGAGATCTAACCACACCCAGTAGTCGCCCCTGGGCAACGGCCTGGCGCCCCGCCCCAGCCACCAACGATTGCAAGCCGCTGCCGCTGTCCTCAGTCAGCACTCCGAAAAGCACAACGTGGACCTACCGGCGAACGAACAAGCCAAACTGCCTGCCGTTTGAACTCAAGATCGAACCGCGATCGTCGCCCATAAGAAGTTCCTCTCATCCCATCCTGAAGGAACTCCAGGATGGGATGAGGTTCAGACTGATCCGCGCCGCCGCTTCCTGGCACCTTCAGCGCAGACGCAGCTGGCCTCGACCGTCCCGAAGGACCTGGCCGCCGTTGATGAGGTCGTGCACATGCCGCTCAAATGCCGCGTCGATATCCGCGCCTACGCGGCGCCAACCAAACAACCTGGCCCACTCCATGCGCAGCTCTTCGGGTATGGCGCCACCAGCGTCGTGCAGTTTGTAGAGCAGTGCTAGTCGCAGTTCCTCTGGCGGGACGTGCCCCACGGCTCTGACCGAATGCTCCTCGTTTGGGATACGCACGGCCGTCTGCGAGCCTGGGACACGGAAGAACTGGCCGTCGGTCTCAACTTCTTGACGGCTGACGGCCTGTTGGGCCGCCGCGTCGAATGCAGCCTGGATCCTGGACCCCGCACGCTTAATGTTCCAGGCGGACCGTACCGCATCCAGTACTGCGGAGTGGTGGAGCGGACCGAACTCGCGCACAACTTCAACAAGCATTGCTCGAACGACCCCCCGAGCGGCTGGATCCACGAAATCGAGTGCTGGCGGCGTGGTGCGCACGGTCGGCGGAACGAAGAATTCGGCCCACTCCGGACGGGCATCGAAGTCGTTTCGTTCTGTTACGACCATTACCGGGGGGCGCCGTTCCTCCGCCTCCGGCTGTCCCCGCCGGCTTGGTGCGGTGCTCAATGCAGCCTTGACCGCGTCACGGATGCGTTGCAGTTCCCGTTCCCGATCGCTGAGCCACGCTGTGCTCCAGATTCGATGGATGTGCCACCCCAGACCCTCGAGAACCTCCTGGCGCAGACGATCACGGTCGCGGGCGACTTTGGAGGAATGGTAGGTGTAGCCGTCGCATTCGACGCCGAGCACGAAGGAACCCGGCAACGTCGGGTGCTTGATCCCGATGTCTATTCGGTAGCCGGCCACGCCCACCTGCGGGACGGCCTCAAGCCCGAGCCGACGGATCGCCGCGCCGACATCCTCCTCGAACGGGCTGTCCGGGCCAAGCGAACTGCCGGTCACGTCGAGCGCGAGTGCAGCAGGTCCTCGTTCAGCGAAGTCGAGATATCGGGCCAGGTGGCGCAGCGACGGGGTCTCCGACGTGATCTGCCCGGCCACGACCGAACTGACAACCTCAAGGCGGTGACGCGCTCTGGTTACTGCCACGTTGAGGCGGCGCTCTCCCCCTTGGCGGTTCATGGGTCCGAAATTCATCGTCAACTTGCCGTGCTCATCCGGCCCGTACCCGACCGACAAAATGATGATATCCCGCTCGTCCCCTTGGACGTTCTCTAGGTTCTTGACAAAGAACCCTGACAGCCGGTCGGCGTCCTCAAGTTCACGTAGTTCCGGCTCGCGCTCGCTCCGACGTTCGATCTCGGTTTCGATACAGATTTGCTGGGCGCTGGACAGTGCGACGACACCAATACTCAAGCCGGGGTGGTTGCGGCGATGGAAAAGGACCCGGTCAACTACCTCCGCCGCCTCTATAGGGTTGTCGCGACTGGTCCCCCGCCGGTAGTGGCCGTTGACCTTGAACAGCTCGACCCCGAGATCCGGGGCTGTATGGATCGCTCCGGGGAACGTGTGGAGCCGTCCTTCATAAAAGGAGTGGTTGGAGAACGCGATGAGGTTCTCGTGACGGCTGCGGTAATGCCAGCTCAGAGGAAGGGTAGGCAACCCCTGGGCCCGGCAACGGTCGAGGACAGACTCGAAATCAAGGAGCTCCTCCCCCTCGGCTTCCCAATCGTCCTCCCCGACGGTCCGAGCGAAGAAGTCGGTAGGAGGCAGCTGCTTGGGGTCTCCTGCGACGATGAGCTGGTTACCGCGATAGATGGCGCATATTGCGTCCGCTTCTCGGACCTGGGATGCCTCGTCGAATATGACAACATCAAACCGAAGCGACGGTGGAAGGAACTGGGAGACCGATAGCGGGCTCATCATGAAGCACGGCATCAACCGCTGCGCGGCCTCCCCCGCTTCGCTCAGAAGCCGACGTACGGGCTTGTGGCGCACTTTGAGCTGCGCTTGCTGGCGGATGACACCCGCCCCGCCGGCCAGCGAGCGAGGGCGGAGCTGGGCGCAGGCGTTGATCACCTTCGATGCCGCATCAGCGATGAGCTCCCGGTCAAGTGCCTGGAAATCCGCTACGAGCGCATCTCGGTCTGTTGAGCGGGTCGGCTGGAGTCGGCTGTCGACGGACATCGTGTCGTCCAGCCATCGGGTCAGGGCGGCGCGCTCGATGGTGTCAGCGATGTCCGTGGCCGCAGCCCGGCTGTGCTCGAGAGTCGAAACAACGGGCTCCCACCCGCTCTCGCACAACCACGACCTGGCTTGTGCGTAGCTGTGCCATTCCTCGATGTCGTTGACCGTCGAGCTGAGCGCAGCGAGGAGTTCCACGCCGCCCTCGAACGTTTCCATATCGGCGGCGAGCGTGGCGGCATAGGCCGGGTCGAACTCGCCCATCAGTGCGGCTACCGCCTTGTCGAACATTGCCTTGGCACCGCGCAACGCGGCCGCGTCGAGCGAGGCGCCGAGAATTGCTGCTGCCGTGCGGGGCGGGACCGCGCCCCGAAGGCACTCCCGCATCTCAGCCACCCACGCCGCGGCGCTTCTAAGAAGATCGGGGTGTGGATCGACCGCGAGAGGCCCCAAGATCGGCTGCAAGTGGGCGAGGTCTTCACGCACTAGAGGGTCCAACCGATCGAGTTCCCGCCGGGCGTGTGCTATCTGTCGCGCATCCGCTATCAGGAGTGGTTTGGCCGCTGCGGTGTCCAGAACTCGGACAACTTGGGCGACATGGTGCGCCGTCGTGGCCAGTGACCCGCACCAGCTCGCAACCTCGCTCAGTGGGCGCCGAAACACCACCGCGGCGTGTGCGCCCAGCGTCGAGCTCAGCCGGCCCGTGGCCAGCGCCGTCGCCGCGGCGCGCGCTGCCGCCACCGCCGCGGGGAACCGGGGATCAGGGTCCGACCCGACTGCGAGTTGCCGGGCGAGCGCGGGTGAATCCACAAGGCCAGCGGCCAGTTCAAGCGCCTTGTCTGCGAGGCTCAGCGCCCGCTCGAGCGTGGCGAAGTCGGCGGCATCGCGCGAAGGGTAGTAACGGGCGCCGACCTGGGGGCCGTGGACGCGCTCAGCCTGGGTGATGCGCTGGCGTTCGTCCTGCCACTCGATCGCTTCAGCCAGCCGATCGAGCATGTCGCTCGTCACCTTCCCGGTAACGGAGACGCCAGCCAGACTCTTCTTGTCGTGTCGATATTCGGCCTTCAGCTTTCCGGGTCCGCGATGCACGGTATCGAAACGAGCCTTGAGCGCGCGAAGATCGAGATCGAGCACGGCGGGGCTGAACGTTGTTTGCATCGACACCGAACGGGCCCGATATCTCTCCAGGAGCTCACGAAGGACCTGGCGCGCCTCATCGAGCGCCGGGCGCGCAGTGGGGTTTAGCCACCAAGGCTCCGGGGGAGTTGGCGAACCAGCAAGGCTCGCCAACTCCACGAGGCGCAAGGTCGACTCCGCTGACACCTCGACGCCCGCCACACCGAACGCTTCAGCCAGGATGGACGATGCGCCCTGGAGTTGTGCGACCCACTGGCCGGCCTCGTCGAGTTGTTGGGCGAGGTCGTCCAGGGCCGAGGCGTGCCATTGGTCAAGCGGGCCGAGCATCGAATCGGCCTGCTGCACGGCGGCCTCAGCGCCATCCATGGCGTCCGCGATCAGCGGGTGAACGTCGCGCCAGCCCGGCGCCTTGGTTTCGAGCAACTCTACGGTGCGCTGATGGTCCACGATGTTTTGTGTCAAGTTTCGTAAAGGCGCAACAAAAGGCGCAAGATCCGGCGCCGTGAGCCAGTCTTGGCCGATCTGCGGCCGACGTTCGATCAACTCCAACACTGCAAGATATGACGAGACCTGGGATGAGCTCGAGCAGCGGGCGATCACGAGCTCTTGAGCGAGGTTGTCCAATTCGGCTCGGAGCGTGTCAAGAGCGGCACTGCAGCTGTTCACCCGCCGCCGCAACTCGGCCTGCCGTGACATGCCGCCCGCGGGGTCGCGCAGGTCGCGCCACAGGAAGTCTTCCCTCCGCGCGATGGGGCCCCAGGCGCGACCGAGGCGCTCTGCGGCGTCCCGGAGCGTGGCAAAGCCCACTGGGCTCAGGTCCTCAGCGGCGACGCGGGAGATCGGCACATCGGGCAGGTTCCGTAGCTGCGAGATCCGCCCCGCAACATCGTGTATGGATCGCTGAAGAGGCTGGCGAACCTCATTGACGGCGACCGCGTAGTTGGTGAGCATCTGGCGCTCGCTCGTAAGGCGCGCCCGGCGGCCCGGATCGAAGGTCGACGTTGCGGAGAGTTGCTCCTCGAGTGCCTTCCCCAGCGCCGTGGCGACAGCCTTGCGGCTGGCGTTGTGCGAGTGCAGCTCCAGGACAAACGGGTCGAGGTGGGCCGCTGCGAGCCGGTTCCGAACGACATCCAGCGCCGCCGCCTTTTCAGAAACGAAAAGCACCGTCTTCCCGTCGGCCATGAGCTGGGCCAAGAAATTGGCGATCGTCTGGGACTTGCCGGTACCTGGCGGCCCGTCCATCACGAAGCTTCGGCCCTCGCGCGCCGCGAGCAGACACTGCCGTTGAGTTACATCCGCGTCCAGCACCGCGGCCAGCTCCTCGGGCGGGTGACGCTCGTCCAGCTCCTCCTCGCCGAGCGGCGCGAAATCGAGGTCTTGAGCCATAGCGCTCGTCGGGCCCTCCGCCAGCAGCCGGACCAGCGGGTGCGCCCCTATCAACTCGGCGTTCTCCTTCAAATCCTGGTAGATCGCCATCTTGTGAAACGTAAAGGTCCGCAGCACTGCAGAATCCCCAACTGTCCACCCGCTGGCTGCGACCTCGCGCCGGACGAGGGCAAGTACCTCGTTCACGGTCGCGTCGCCGGCCTCGTCCAAGTCGGGAAGCATCAGTCCGAAGTCGCGTTCCAACTTGATCTTCAACGCAGGGTTGAGGTATGCCTCAGCCTCATCGGTTTTGGTGAGCCGCCACCGACCAGACTCCATTTCAAGTTCTACCGGCACCAGTAGCAATGGGCTACGCGCCGGCTTGTCGTCGACATCAATCCAGTTCAGGTGGCCAAGGCCGAGAAACAGAACCCACAGACCGGTGTCCAGGAACTCCTGCCGGGCCGTTTTGCTCAGCAACTTGAGGCTTCGCTCGATTTGCACCCCGGTGCGGTCGTCGAAAGCCACAACCAACTCGTCCCGGCCGGGCCGATGAACCGGGGCCGCGCCGGTTCGGGGACTCGGTGGTTCCGGGGGAAGGAAGAACCGCCATCCACGGGACCGGCCGGTGAGGCCTTCCTCAACCTCGACTGCTGGCTGCTTGAACTCCAGGGATGAGGATCTGGTGTGGGAGAAGTACAACAACTTGTTGCGGCGGCTGAGATCAACCAGGTCTGCAGCCCATCGATCAAGGTGATCTGCCACGACACCACTGGCGTGGCTCCCAGGCGTCCCTACAGTCATACGAGCCTTCTCCACCACGTCGCACATCTCGGAGCAGGCGACCGGCGAGTCGGACCGTTGCCTGGGTTGCAGCTAAACCGGTGGCGAGGCTACCGGCTGGGCGGTGAGGATGGACCCAGCCGCCCACTTCGACGCTCCCAGGCGGTCACACCCCGCCCCGATGTGCAGTACCTGAGCCAGCGAAGTGAGACAGATCGGCGCTAGTTCTGCAATCTGGTGGAATCTAAGATAAGCGACGGTTACCATCAGGCGAACTTTTTCCGACATTGCCGCGCGGACGGGCTTCAAAGACCTGCGCTGTCGGCACCGGCCGGTGGTGCTAGCGCTGTCGGACAGGTCGACTGCGGTCGTGGAACCGCGGACGATATGACCGACGATTCGATCCCCGAGCCGTCGCACCATCACCTCCGTTGGAGGAACACCATGCGCCGTCAACTTCTCGCCGCTGCAACCGCTGTTGCGTCGACCGTGGTGCCCACTACCACCGCAAATGACGTCTGCGGGCAGCGGCACCAACCGCCAGGAGACCGAGGTTTCGTCCTTATGCGAAATTGTCACCGCCTATCCAACCGGGCGCCGCCGGTTCTTTGACCCTGAGGCGTCAGGGGTACCAACCTCACCGCGACAGCCGTCACGGCCAACCCCGGGTGGCGCTTCAGCATCGAGCGGGCCACCGGCCTCAACCCCGAGGTGGAGTTCCGCAACGGCACCTCACGTGTCACCTTCCAGGCCCAGTCGAAGACGGCAGGGTCATCGCCGAGGTTCGCACCCGACTCGGCTGATCCCAACCAGCTCCCTCCGGGCTGCCGCCGATGTACCGGGGCCCGGAGGGGGTTGAAGCGCTGGCCCGGCCCCTGGCAAGTCGCCAGGGTCATCACCGCCGGTGGGCTCCCCGCCGTCAGCCCGACACCGCAATGACGCACCAACAGCTGATCACCCGACCTTCGCAGCCTGCTTCAGCACGCCCCTCCACCCGGACACATCCCGGACGAGATGTCGTCGAACCTCGCTCTCGTCCTTGTCCACCATGTCGCCGACACCCTGATCGAACGTGGCAGGCCGCCCTCCGGGTCGCCACAAGCGGAGACCCAAACCCCTGCAAGCTGCGCCGGTTAGGGGCTGCGGCGGCGGGGAGCGGAACATTGGCAGATCCATTAGCAACCGACACACCGGACCGAACCCACTGGGCTGGCCAGGTCGAACGTCGAACCAGCCGATGGAGGGGATTCCGCAGCCCCACGTCCGACACTTCGACCCTCCGGACCCGCACGACCACGGTCAGCGAGATTTCGGGGCCACTGACCGGCAGCCAGCGGCAACGAACGGCAGGTAGCTACGGTGTCGGAGGGCCGACACAAACCCCAAGTACACGGGATCCCTGGGTCCACCAATACGCAGCCGCCTGACCTGCGAGCCCCGGGTTATGAGCCCTATTTTCGATCATTCGTTTCACCTGGTCAGGGCACATCGTCCCAGATCAGAGGCCATTATGGCCACCCGTTGTTGCCCGCTGGAGACCCCAAGTTGCCACTGTGCTGTGAGATTATTGTGAGATTTTCTGTAGCCCTTGGTGCGGCCGCTCGCCGCCGAGCCGGGACTCACGCCCGACCACTGAGGGTGGTGGCCTGCCCGGTCGTCGCTGGCGGTTGTGGTGGCGCCGGCTACCGCCAGGTCCATTCCGCGGCGTCCCACGTTTGGGGCCGGGCGGGTGGTGCGAGGATCGGTGCCCAGAGTTGTTGCAACGCCGCGTAGGCCGCGTCGAGGTTGGTCCAGGGGATCGAGTGGTCGCGTACGTAGCCAGCCCAAGTTCGTTCCCATTGGGTGGGCGGTGGCGGAAGGATTGTGGGCAGGCT
>JBJXGF010000345.1:0-4496 GCA_046153015.1 Acidimicrobiales bacterium
CGCGCGGCCGGCCCAGCCCTGCCAGCGCGGCGCCCGGCCCGGGCGGAGGCGCTCGGTGGGCACCAGCTCGCCGGGCGCCGGGGGCGTGAGGCGGACCTCGATCCCGAGCTGTTCGATCACCTGCACGATCGGCAGGAAGCCCCCGCCGCCGCAAGCGGGACAGCATGGGGACAGCGCCGGCCCGTCGACCGTGTCGCCGCGGGTGAAGCCGCTGGCGGGGCCCGAGCATCGCCGGCACACGTTGGGCCAGGCCGCGCTGAGCGTGACCTGACGGCTCGCCCGCCAACCCCGCTCGTGCTCGATCACCCGGCCGAACAGCTCGACCTCCAAGCGGGCCCAATGCGGCTGGCGGTACGCGCCCATCACCTCCCGGAGCTGCGTGTCGTCGGCCACGGCGTAGAAGCCGCAGCCGCAGTCCCAGTCGGGGGCCCGGTGGTCGGCGCCCTGCTGGCAGTAGGCGCAGGCGTCGGCGTCGTAGCACGGCGAATGTCGGCTGCGGCGCACGAGGGCCCGCAGCCTCAGCTCGTCGCCGACCGGGGTCACCAGCGCGTACTTGACGCCGCGCCGCGGTTCGAGCGGCCCGTGTGCAAACGGAGCGTCGATCGTCGAGGCGTAGCCGCCGAGCGCCGACGCCAAACCGCCCGCGGCGGCTCCGGGGCCGGCCGGGTCAGCCCTCGGCGCGGCGCCGGTAGAAGTCGAAGGTGTGGCGCGCCGGGCTGAACGTGGGGTAGCGCGGGTGGGGGAACGGCGGGAGCGGGGTCGGGTCGAAAGCGGCCAGAGCCCGCAACGATTCCGGGGCCGCGGTGCGCAGGTCGTCGACGTCGTTCCACCCGATCACCAGCCAGCCGCCGGGGCGCAGCACCTTGCGGCATTGCTCGATGGCGGCCTCGCAGTCCTCGGCGCGGTCGAGCCCGAAGCCGATCACCCCGCTCAGCACCACCGCGTCGATCGTCTCGGCCCCCAGGTGATGGTCGAGCTCGGTGACGCTGCCCTGGATGTGGTCCGGGCTGCCGTACGACGCCTTCTCAGGGTCGAGGTCGATGGTCTGCACGTGCAACGGCGCCCACCGTTCGTGGTAGCGCCGCGTGTACCAGTCGCAGCCGACGAAGAGGACGTCATTCACCTCGTCCCGGGCGGCCAGGGCCGGGAGCACCACCTCTTCGAGCACGTATCTGTCGACCCGCGGGTCGAGCAGGTACTGCACCCGATGGCGCAGCCGACGTCCTCGATTCATCACGCTGTGTAACCGAAGCTGCATGAGCCCGCCTCTGCGCCGGCGCCTCGACGAGGCGGAGCATAGAGGTCCGCAGGCCCGAGGGCGGCCGGCGCCCTCGGGCCCGCGAACTGCGTCAGTTCAGGTTCACCCGGCGGATGTTGCGGTGCCAGTGATCGGCCAGGTAGAGGAAGTTGCCCTGGATCGTGACGCCGTGCACGTTGAACGCCGCGCTGATGGCGGGCGAGCCGTCGGCGCCGGAGGAGCCGTTGTCGCCGCTGCCGGCGAACACGCTTGAGGTGCCGTTGGGCGTGAGCCGGCGGATCTGGCCGCCGCCGTTGGCGGCCTGCTCGGCGATGTAGAGGTTGCCCCCGGCGTCGAGCGCCAGGCCGTTCGGCTCGTGCAGCGGGATCTGCGTGCCGGGCCCGCATTCCCTGCTCTTCGCGCCCGTCCCGGTGCCCGCCACCACGGTCTTCGCCCCGCCGGGCTCGATGCGGTAGACCACATGGCCCGTCTTGGACGAGGCGTAGAGCACCCCGCCGGCGCCCACCGCCACATCGTGCGCGCCCATCACGCCGGTGGCCACCACCGTGACGTTGCCCGCCGGGTCGATCTTGTTGACGCTGTTGTCCCAGAAGTCGGCCGAGTAGACGTTGCCGGCCCCGTCGATCGCCAGGCCCGTGGGGCTCACCATCCCGTAGGCGGCGAGCTGGGCGCCGGTCGAGCTCAGCTTGAGCACGTTGTTGTTGGGCCGCCGCGCGTCGTTGTCGTCGGCCACATAGAGGTTGCCGGCGCCGTCGCCCACGATGCCGACCGGGCCGCTCATGCCGGTCTTCCACGTGGAGATCGTGCCGTTAGGCGCCACCTTGCGGACGCGCCCGTTGAAGTACTCGGAGATGTAGGCGTTGCCGGCGCTGTCAAAGCCGATCTCGTGGGGCCAGTCCATGCCCGCTCCGGTGGCGGCGCCGCCGTCGTTGGCCGGCGCCTGCGAGCCGTTGCCGGCAAAGGTGCTGATGAGGCCCGTGGCCGAACAGGCCGGCGGAGACGACACCACGTTGACCGGGTTGACCGCGCATGCTCCCAGCAGTGTGGCTCCGACCGATAGCGCCACGAGCGGACGCCGCACGCGCCGCCTCCTCATGCCCGCCGCAAACGTCAATCGCATGGAAAAATCTGTCCTCCGCCTAATGATCCGCCGCCAAGAGCGCTCAGCCTAACCAATATTTACGAATCGACCTACCACCGGCTGACTACGCTTCCCGATCATGCGGCACGGGGTGGGGCGCACGAGGCGGGGCTTCCGGGGGCTGGTCGAGTCGGGAGTGGCGGCGGTTGTGCTGATCCTGGCCGCGGGCTGCGCCATGACGCCGGTCACCGAGCCGGTGTCGCCCACCGGTTCGGGCCCCATGCAGGCCGAGCTCGACGCGGCGAGGGCCAAGTGGGCGGCCGCGTCGCCCGCCGTGTACCGCTTCGAGCTCACCCGGAGCTGCTTCTGCCTGCCCGAGTTCACCGGGCCGTTCCGGGTCGAGGTGGCCGGCGGCCAGGTGATCGAGGTGGTCCACCTCGAGCTCGGCGCGGAGGTCGACGCCGACCGGGGCGAGTCGATCGAGGGGCTGTTCGCGCTCCTCCAGCGAGCGATCACCGAGGGCGCCGTCGAGATCCGCGCCGCCTACGACCCGGTCCTCGGGCACCCGACCGACCTGTACGTCGACCGTGATCGCCGGATCGCCGACGAGGAGATCGGCTACCGGGTGCGGGACCTCGTCATCCTGTCCCGGACCTGACGGTCGCAGACCTGACTGTTGCCCACAACCTGCTGCGCTGGGTCCACCACCTCGGCGCCGCCACCACCGGACCCTCACCACGCACGGCCCGACCCGCGACACGGCCCTCCGAACAGAACGCACACACCACCCACGACCCCGAACGCGCCGGCCCCCACTCACCGGACGGTGGATCCAGGCTCAGGCCTCTGTCGATCTAAGCGAACAGCTCCCGTCCCACGGGCAGGTACGCCGTGACGTCGATGGTGCCGGCGGCCAGGTCGACGAGACCGACGCCCCAGATCTCCAGCGGGTTGACCCAGGCATAGGCCGGGTCGGCTGTCTTCAGCTTCACGTGTTCGCGCAGCAGCGACTGGCCTGTCGGCTGGCGCAGTCCAACGCCCTCGACATGGACAGCGATCTTGGTCCCCTCGTCGGTGGTGAGCTCACCGTGGACGTGCAGCTCGATTCGCCCATCGGCCCGGATATCCAGGTAGTCGACGCCACTCAGCGTGCCGTTGATCCGTCCAGACACGGCACCCTCGAAGCCGACGTCGACCCGCAACCCGCAGGCCGGGACCGCCTCGGCGCCCGTCGCCACCATCTGCAGGCTGGCGCCGTATTCCACCACCGAGGTCACCGCGAAGTGCCCCTGGTAGATCATGTCACCGAGCACCTGCGTCTCCGGCTGTGTTCCGGACTGAGCCATCGTCCACCTCCACGGTCCAGCCAAGCCGCGACCTCGCTGAGCGACCAGTGCCCTACGGCCCTAGAGGCGATAACCGCTGTGCATTGGCCCTGACGCGGGCGAAGTGGGCCCGGTCCACCAGTTCGAAATGTTCTCAGGCGCCCTCGTGGCCAGCATCGACCTCACCGGCGATGACGGATGCCCACGATGTTCCCGGGTGGACCCACCGGCGATCACTTGGACGATCGCGAACGACTGACCGGAACGCACCGAGCGCAGTATCCGGGCGCACACGTCGCCAAGATCACTGCGGCGCTCGACCGGCACGCATAGCCGGCGGACCCAAGCGGCCGAAGCGCACGAGTTCGCGAGCGCGGACGGTGAGTGCGGCGAAGATGATCGTCGCGCGAGCGTCGTCGCTGTCGACGCGGCGGGTCAGAACGGGCAACATGCGCGCTTGCGCACTGGAGGTACGCCGTGGACATGTTGCGGGCGTGGATCTGGCGACCGAAGAGTTCGGGCGGCGTCTGGCCTTGGTCGGCCCGTCGTCCTGGGGACTGCCGACACCGTGTTCGCTGTGGGACGTGCACGATCTCGCCGCGCACGTGCTCGACGGCATGGCTGCGTCCGACGCCATCGAGAGGGTCATGTCGTCACCCCAGGTCGGCAACGACGTCATGGAGGCATGGAAGACGACCTCGGCCACCTAGTGTTCTGGAAGGTTGATCAGCTAAGTATTTGGTGTGGTCAGGAATTTTGGGTGGGTGGGGCGCGTTCTGTCAGGTACGCCCTGATAGAAGGAGTTCCTGATGGCCCGTGCTGGACGTCGTAC
>JBJXGF010000354.1:0-4705 GCA_046153015.1 Acidimicrobiales bacterium
TCGACACCCGCCACGTCGTGGTTGTCCCCCTCCACCGCACCAGCATCACCACCCTTCACGTGCTCGTCACCGCCTCCGGCGAACCGGCAGGACGCGCCGAACTCGAACTCGACGCCGCCGGCCAACCCGCCATCGCCGCCGGCCAGATCCTCCACCTCGGCCCCACCACCTGCCAGGCGACCCCCAACGGCTGGCGGCTCACCACCAGCGACGTCACACCCACCGACGAGCGGGCCGCCCCCACACGGCTCCCCAGCCGCACCGCACGCCTCCTCCCCCTCCTCGAACGTCAAGCGACCGTGGCCAGCATCACACCGCCCTCCCCCGGCCGCTGGGACGACTCCGAACCCCGCTGGACGGTCGCGACGACCGACGACCTAGTCATCCGCTGCGCCGACCTCCCCGCCGACCTCGCCCCCGGCGACATGGTCGAAACGGTCGAACTGTGGGCCCGCTGGTGGACCCGCTACGGCCGCCACGGCGCAGCCCTCACCGCCCACACCCTCGTCACCGTCATCTCGTTGAAGGACCACCAGTGACTCACACCACCACCACCAGCAGCACCCGCACCGGCGGCCACGTCCTCGAACTCGACGTGCTCACCGGCCGCTCAAGCCTCACCGTCCGCCTCTGCGAAGACGACCAAGGCCGCATCGGCCTGCTCGTCGTTGACCACCTGCTCGGCCGGCCCGTCCTCGCCCAGGTGCTCGCCCAATGAGCCGCGACCGCACCCCACAGCACAACCCGACCCCGGGGCCGGCAGCGTCGGCGTCCGCCACGTCGGCGGAGCCACCAGACGTGGCGGCGAACGCCGCCAACGCTGCGACCGGCCCCAAGGTCTCGGTAACAGCGCGTGGGGACGCGTCAACAGTGCAAGAGGCGCTCTGGGCGGCGAGACGCAGCCGTGACCGTGCGTACGAGGCACGACGAGCGCAGCAGCAGATCCTGGGCAAGGACGTGCGCGCCGGGCGGTGCGGGCGGGCGATGGGCGGCGACGTGACCGCCGACAGTTACAGCGGGAAACGCTTGCTCGGCGGCGGGTACGAGTCCTGCGGGTGGCTCGGCTGCGCCGTGTGCGGCCGGTCGATCCGAGCCCGGCGAGCGCTCGAAATCATGACCTCCGCGAAACGGTGGGAAGAACGCGGCAACAGTCTCGTCATGCTCACCCTCGCCCCGCCGCACCACCGCGGGAGCCTGATGGGCGAGTCGTACGAACGGCTGCGGGCCGTGTGGGCCGCTTGCAGCCGCCGCTCGACCCTCGGCCGCCGCTGGCACGAGAAGTGGAAGATCCGACACCACTGGATCTCGTGGGAAGCCACCGCCGGCGGCGAACACGGCGACCACCCACACCTCCACGCCCTCCTGTACGTCGAAGGGCAAGTCGACGCCGAAACGGTCGCCGATGACCTCCTCGCCCGGCTCCACACCTGGGCGCAAGCCCACAACCCCGGCCGGGCCGAACGCATGGCCCTCCTCGACGGCTGGACCGGCGCAGGCGTCCAAGCCGTCGAAGCCGGCGCCGGCGCAGCCACCTACCTCGCCAAGCTCACCGACGGGCTAACCGAAGACGAACTCGCCGAGCTGCGCGGACTCGGGCTCGAACTCACCGACGTCGGCGCAGCCAAGCAAGCCCGGGCCGGTGTCGCCGTGCCAACCACCGCCATCGCCGCCGTCGTCGCCGAACGGGCCCGGCAAGGCGGGATGCGGGCCCGCTACTGGCTCGCCCACGACCCCTACGCCGCCGAACTCGCCCAAGCGCTCCGCACATGGCGGAAACTCACCCACGGCCGGCCGCTCCTCGCATCAAGCCGAGGGCTCCGAGCCGATCTCCTACCCGACTTCGCCGACCTCACCGACGAGCAGCTCGCCGCCGAGCAAGTCGTCTGGTGGGACCGCCGCAAACTCGCCGAACTCGAACGCCAAGCCGCCGGCCCACAACCCCCCGACACGCCCACCGAACCCCGCCCAGACCCCGCCGACCAGGCCAACGACGACGACGAGATGACGCTCCCTTTCACGGTCGCCGCCCCGATCCTTGACGCGTGGGCGGCCACCGACGACCTCGAAGACGCCTACGGCGGCACAGGAGCCGCCCTCTGCCGCCTCCTCGAACGCGTCGGTGTGTGGCGCGCCGCGCACGTCCTCGCCGCGGCCTGGGCCCGCACAGGCGGCCGGCCCCTCGTCACCGAACGACCATCCAACGGCCGAGTCAGAGTCGCCGCCCACACCGCCGACCTAACCGACCACGAACAGCCCGTCACCGACCTCGACGCCCGCTGCTCCTGGCCCGACACCCGGGCCGCATGACCCCCGCCAAGCACCAACCGAAAGGACCCCCCCATGGGCTACGACTGCTACTGGGTTGACGACCCCAACCGACAGATCCGTGACCAAGTCGCGGAGACGTTCGGGGAACTCGCCGCCCGGCAACCAGACTCCATGACCGCAGCCATGGTGCATGAAGTCTCGTACGCCGCGCAGACACGAATCCCCGGCTATCACCGGGCGAGCAACGCCCTCATGCGCTCACTGATCCTAGAGATGGAAGCCCAGGGGATGTTCAAAGACGCCCCCGGGCTGCGGGTTAAGCTCAGCGAGCAGCACGGCACAGCCACCGCCGACGAAGTCCACCAGGCGCTCGCCCACGTCCCCGTCCTCGTCGCCCCCCTCGAAGCGTTCCCGCACGTCGAGCTAACCGCGTTCGACCAGGCGCTCGCCAAACTCCCCGGGCTCGTCACCGGCGGCGCTGAGACCGTGATGCGCATGCCCTCACCAGTCTGGACGCAACGCTGGGCCGGCTGGATCGACTTCCTGTGCGGCGCGGCGTACAACGGCGGATTCACCATCCAATAAGCACCGGGGGAGAAACACCCGCAATGGAAGACCCGAACCAGACAGCCCTCGAACACATAGCCGAAGTCCTCGACTACGGCCTCTCCTCAATCATCAACTCGATAGACAAGATCGAACGCCACCTAAATATGCTCCTCCAGCTCTACGCCGACGAGCAGACACGTCGACAGCAAATACCGGAGGTATAACCCATGACCCCAGCCGAACTAGCCGAACTCATCGAACTAAACGGCGACTCTAACGCCGACAGGATGACGGACAGAAGCGCAGCAGAATGGCGTCGCTACTACTACGCCGTCGCCGACGCCGCCCAGACCATGACAGGCGCCCTCGCCGAACGCATCATCGCCCTCCCCGAGCCACCCAACCACAAACAATTCCACAAGTTCTGGAACTCCCTCACCGACCCCTCGGCACTCGGCTGCTTCTTCACCCCGGAACAGGCCCTCCGATTCATTATCGGCGAACTAGAAACCTGGTCGACCTGCTGCCGTCTCTGCGAAGAATACGACCTGTACGGCATAAGCCCAGTGACGGACGGATACGTCGGAACCTACTACCGGAACGGCTCCCGTCTACACGCCACATCACTCGATGAGCTGGAAACCAAACTCCGAGAAACAACCGCAAAGTTCACAATCACTGCGCAAGTCGAACTAGAAATCGTCGCCACCGACGAGAACGACGCCCGAGCACAATATCTACGAATGATGAACGGCGACCGTGATATGTGGCGCAATCGTCACGGCCACGTACTAGAAGAAGCCGCCTGGCTCGACGCTGGCGCCAACCCGAGGTGGGCGACCTACGACGACGACGACGACGAGAAAGTGCCGTTCTAGCATGACCGACTACGACCGGCAGGCCGACCCGTACATCGGCCCCTGCCAACGCTGCGCAGGCACCCGCACCATCGACCACCCGCTCGCACCATGGCAACTCGTCCAAACCACCACCGACGGGGCACGCTTCGCCAGCTGGCACGCCACCCAAGCCGAAGCCGAGCAAGCCGCAACAGACTGGCAAGTGTCGCCCTACACGGCACGAACCGACGTCATCCCCGGCAATGTCTGCTGGTGCACACTCCCCACCAATTAATCGCATAACCGTCGACCCGTCCGGCCCACCCAAACGGGCCGGGCGGTACACCAACCCGCACAAGCAATACGATTAAACCAACAGAGCCCACACCAATAACCAACACAACACACCACCACGAACCACCATGCAAGCCCCTGACCAGGACAAACACATGCACAATAGCGTTATAAGCATAGGGGGGGAGGGGTGCTAAAGCGACCAATAGGGGCACGGACACCCGCCGCCCTACCCGTCTCGTATTGTGGATGACATAGGGTGAATAGCGCTATTAGCGGTATGGGCGTAAAGGTGGTCTAGCCCTGGCGGGTTATGCGATTAAATCGTGTAGGGTGGTTGGGCCAGCTAATGGTGGCATAGTGCTCGTGGTGCCGGTGCGGTGGGTACAGTTGTCGCATGGCGTCATACCCGACCCCGGGCGAGAAGATCGGCCATTACAAGAGCCCGCTCAGCTGGGTTGATCTCCCGGCGTGCGGCCGGCGGGGCCCTATCCCGCTGCTGCCCAGGGATCGGGAATGGTCGACGTGGACGATGGACAGGTGGGCGAAGCTGTGGCGTCGCCCCGAAGCGGTTATGTGGGCGGATGACCCGGTGTCGCCCGACGTGGAGCGGTGGGCGTTGCTCACGGATTTGATCTGGGGGACGGATCATCCGGCGGCCGGCTGGTTGCAGGAGGTCCGCCAGATCGAGGACCGGCTCGGCGTGTCCCCGAAGGCCCGTCTCCAGCTCAGATGGCGTGTCGTTGACGACGAGG
>JBJXGF010000380.1:0-5536 GCA_046153015.1 Acidimicrobiales bacterium
CCGTCGGAGGTCCCGGCCGGCGCTGCCGATCGCCCCTGGTTGGGCGGCGTCCGCTCCGGGCACCGTGCAGGGGTGCACGCCGTGATCGTCTACGAATCCATCTACGGGAACACCCACCTGATCGCCGAGGCGATCGGGCGCGGCCTCGCCGCCCGCCACGAGGTGTCGGTGGTCCCGGTCGACGAGGCCGGCGAGGAGACCGTCGCCGCCGCCGACCTGCTGGTGGTGGGCGGGCCGACCCACGCCCACGGCCTCAGCAGCCACGCCAGCCGGGAGGCGGCGGTCGAAGCGGCCCACGCCCCCGAGACCGAGCTGGTGCTCGACGACGACGCCGAGGGCCCCGGCCTGCGGGACTGGTTCAACACGCTGGGCCGCCACAGCGGCCGGGCCGCCGCGTTCGACACCCGCCTCGGGGCGCCGGCGGTGCTCACCGGTCGGGCCTCGAAAGGCATCGCCCGGCGCCTGCGCCACCACGGCTTCGAGCTGGTCGCCGAGCCGGAGAGCTTCCTCGTGACCAAGGAGAACCACCTGGAGGACGACCAGGCGGCCCGGGCCGAGGCGTGGGGCACGACCCTGGCCGACTCGCTCGGCTGACCGACGGGATCGGGCGCCGGGCACGGAGTCGGGGACGGCGTTAGAAGAGGATCACCTGGCGGCCGCGGGCGCCGCCGGCCTCGAGGCGGCGGTGCGCCTCGGCGGCCTGCTCGGCCGGGTAGGTGCGGTCGACCCGCAGCGTCACCACGCCCTTCTCGGCCTGGCGGCCGAGCTGGTCGAGCTTGGCGTGCTCCCGCCGGTACTTCGCCACGATCGTGGCGGTGAACGTGATGCCCCGCTCCGGCGGGCCCTTCCAGCCCCGCACGGCGTTGAACGCGCCCCCGTCGCGCAACGCGGGCAGCACGCGCTCGTTGAGCACGGCGCCGTCGGCCACCGCGTCGACGCCGTCGGGGAAGCGCTCGCGTACCCGGGCGGCGAAGCCGTCGCCGCGGGGCAGCACCACGTCGGCGCCGAGCGAGGCGACCAGCTCGCGGTCGGCGTCGGAGGCGTCGGCCACGACCACCAGGCCGGCGGCCTTGCCGAGCTGCACCATGTAGCCGCCGAAGGCGCCGGCCGCTCCGGTGACGGCCAGCGTCTGTCCGGCGGAGAGCCCGAGCAGGTCGAGCGACATCACCGCGGTCAGCCCGTTCATCGGCAGCGTCGACGCCTCGGCGTGGGACGAGCCGGCCGGCGCCCGGGCCACCGATTCGGCCGGCAGCACGATGCTCTCCCGGTACGCGCCGTGTGCGCCCTTCGGCAGCACGATCGCCATCGCGTGGTCGCCGACCGCGATGCCGGTGGCCACTCCTTCACCCACCTCGTCGACCACGCCGGCGGCGTCCATCCCCGGCACGTACGGCGGCGGGTCGACCTGCTGCTGCTCGGCGCGGGCCCCGTTGCGCACGAACGTGTCGGTCGGGCTCACCGCCGCCGCGTGCACCCGCAGGCGCACCTGCCCCGGCCCGGCGTGCTCCTCGGGGAGCTCCACGATCTCCAACGCCTCGGGCCCGCCGTACCGCATCACCCCAACTGCTCGCATCGCGGCAGCGTAGAGCTCGGGGACCGGCCTCGACCGGGCTCCGGTTCAGTTCCGGGGGCGGGCGGCGCCGGGGGCCCGGCCCCAGGCCTGCACGGTCATCGCCCGCATCGCCAACGCGCCGGGGCGGCTCAGGTGGGCCTCGAGCTCGGCGATCAGCTCGGCGAGCTCGGCCGCCGAGGCGAGGCCCAGCTCGACCATGGGGGCGGTGAAGCGCCGGGCGAAGTCGAGGATCAGCCGCTGGTACGGCTGGTCGGCGCCGTCGAGCCCGGTGTGGGCCATGGCCCGCACGTCGACGAGGCCGGCGGCTCGGAGCAGCCCCGGGAGGCGCCGGCCGATGTAGGGGTCGAACCCGCGGCTGCGCCACAGCTCGTGGAGCCGCCCGCGCAGGCTGTCCCACGCCGGGTGCGGCGGCTCGCAGCACCAGCTCAGCCAGTCGAGCTCCTGCACCGCCACCACGCCGCCGGGCTTCACGAGGCGGACGAGCTCGCCGATCACACCGGCTGGGTCGGCCACGTTGACCAGCACGAGCCGCACGTGCGCCAGGTCGAACGCGCCCGGCGCGAGGCCCGTGCCGCGAGCGTCCCCTCCGAGCACCGCCACCTGGCCCAGCCCGAGCGCCTGGCAGCGCTCCTGGGCGGCGCGCACCATCACCGGGTTGCTGTCCACGCCGACCACGCGCCCGTGCGGCCCCACCCTCGCCGCCAGGGCGGCCAACAGGCCGAGGGGTCCGCAGCCCACGTCGACCACGGCGGCGCCCTCGCCCAGCGCCAGCTCGTCGAGCAGCCACTCGGCCTCCTGGGCGAGCAGCTCGGCCTGAGCGAGGAGACGGCGGATCTCGACCGGGTCGCTGCCCAGCAGATAGCCGGCGTCCGCCGGAACAGCGCGGGCTGCAGCCGCCGCGTCGGCTTCGGTCTGTGAAACGGATGCTGACTGCGCCGGTGAGGTGCTCATGGGCCGGACTACGCACTGTCCGCACGTTCGGTTCGCAATTCCCGCGCAGGACGGCGCCGCGTGACCTACTGTCGCGGTTGAGTCCCGGGGAGCGCGGGGGCGCCAGGGGGCCGGCAAAGCCAGGAGAAGCCGCACATGCGCTACCGGTTCGGCGAGTGCGAGGTGGACCTCGCCGGCTTCGAGCTCGTTCGCAACGGCGAGACCGTCCACGTCGAACCGCAGGTGTTCGACGTGCTGGCCTACCTGCTCCGCCACCGTGAGCGGCTGGTGCCCAAGAACGAGCTGCTCGACGCCGTCTGGGGCAGCCGTTTCGTGAGCGAGTCGGCGGTGACCGGCCAGCTGAAGGTCCTTAGGCGCGCGCTGGGAGACGACGGGAACACGCAGCGCATCATCCGGACGGTCCGCGGACGGGGCTACCAGTTCGTGGCGCCGGTCAGCGAGGCCGGGGACGGGCGGGACGACCTGGTGGAGCTGCGCGAGCCCTTCGCCGAACGCGCCCGTCCCGACAAGATCGACCAGCAGATCCGGTTCTGCACCGCGACCGACGGCACGCTCGTGGCCTACGCCACCGCCGGGGACGGGCCGCCGCTCGTGAAGGCGGCCAACTGGATGACCCATCTCGACTACGACTGGGAGAGCCCCACCTGGCGGCATTGGCTGGTGGGCCTCGCCCAGCGCCACACGCTCGTCCGGTACGACGAGCGCGGCTGCGGGCTCTCGGATTGGAACGTGGACCGCTTCAGCTTCGAGGCCTGGGTCGACGATCTCGAGCTGGTGGTCGACGCGGTGGGTCTCGACCGCTTCCCGGTGCTCGGCATCTCGCAGGGCGCGGCGGTGGCGATCGCGTACGCCGTGCGCCACCCGGAGCGGGTCAGCGCGCTGGTCCTGTGGGGCGCGTACGGGCGAGGGCGCCTGGTGCGCGCCGCCACCGAGGCGCAGCGGCGGGAGGCCGCGCTCGACCTGGAGCTGGCCCGCGTGGGCTGGGGGCGGGACGACGACACGTTCCTCCAGGTGTTCACCAGCCAGTTCCTGCCCGACGGCACCCGGGAGCAGTGGGCGGCCTTCAACGAGCTGCAACGGCGGACGATCTCGCCGGAGAACGCCGTCCGCTTCCTCGAGACCTTCGCCGGGATCGACGTGGTGGAGGACGCGCAGCGGGTGCGTTGCCCGACGCTGATCCTGCACGCCCGGCACGACCTGCGGGTGCCGCTGGCCTGCGCCCGGGAGCTGGCCGCGCTCATCCCCGGCAGCCGGCTGGTGCCCCTCGACAGCCGTAACCACATCCTGGTGGAGCACGAGCCGGCCTGGGCGGTCTTCCTGGGGGAGCTCGAGCGGTTCCTCACCGCTCATCACGTGATCCCCACCTGATCTCCACCTGGGGGTCAAGCGGCCCTCCGGGCCTCGTCTTTACGTTGTAAACATGGACGAGGTCACCAACGGGCTCGGGGTGGCTGCCGCCGCCGCCACCGCGGCGGCGCTCACGCTCGACCCGGAGCGACGCACGATCGTCCGGGCCAGCAACCGCTGGGTGAACGGCGGCTACACCCGCTCGCAGCTCTCGGGCGGCTCGTACCCCGCCGATCTGCCGCCCGCCCTCGGCGGCGGCGGGCTCGGCCCGTCGCCCACCGAGCTGCTGCTGCATGCGCTGGCCTCGTGCCTGTCCGCCAGCGTGGTGCTGGCCGCCACCGCCCGCGGCGCAGCGCTCGTGCAGGTGGAGACCGACGTCGAGGCGTTGGTCGATCTGCGTCCGGCCCTCGCCGAGCCGTCCGGCGACGGCGCCGGCATCGAGAGCGTGTGGGTGAACTGCCGAGTGCACGCCGAAGCCGCGCCGGACGCGCTGACCCGTCTGTTGGAAGACGCTTGCCGTCGATCCCTTGTGCTGGCTGCCCTCAGCGCCGGGGTCCGCGTGCACCTGGACCACGAGGTGATCACCCCATGACCCGCCCCCGACGCCCCAAGCCCGCACCGCTCACCAGCGAGGCGCTCGCGTCCGGCCTGGCCGCCGGCGACCCTGCGGCCGCCGCCCGCCTCTACGAGGACTACGGCCGGCTGGTGTTCGCCGTTGCGTACCGTCAGCTCGGGCGGGCCGACCTCGCCCAGGACGCGGTGCAGGAGACGATGCTGCGGGCGTGGCGGGCGGCCGAGCGCATCGATCCGGCCCGCCCGGTGGCGCCCTGGCTCGTGACGATCGCCCGCCGCGCCGCCATCGACATCGCCCGCCGGGAGGGGCGCCGGGCCACCTCGCCGCTGCAGGACGCGCACGGCGCCGAAGCGCCGGTGGACGAGCTCGAGCGGGCCGACACCGCGCTCGCCGTCCGGACCGCGATCGGCCGTCTCGACCACGTCGGGGCGGACCTCGTCCGTCTGCATCACTTCCACGGGCTGACCTATGCCGAGATGTCGGAACGGACGCACGTGCCGGTCGGCACGCTCAAGTCCCGTTCGTTCCGGGTGCATCGCCAGCTCCAGACGCTGCTGGCCGACGTGGCCTGAGGCGGGCGCGCTCGCGTTAGGCTCCGGCGGGTGAGCGCCGCGATCGGCTTCGAGGGCCGGCTCGAGCACATCCATGTGGCCCCGGCCGCCGCGGCGGCGATGGTGGCGTTGGCCGAGGCGAAGCTCGAAGCGGGCGTCGGCCTCCCCGGGGACCGCTACGCGACCCGGACGGGCACCTACTCCGTCCGCCACCACATCGACCGCCAGGTCACGCTCATCGAGGCCGAGGTCCTGGCCGCCCTGGCCCGCGACCACGGGATCGTGCTCGAACCGCACGAGCACCGCCGCAACCTGACCACGGCCGGGACGCCGGTGGCCCATCTGGTGGGCCGCTACTTCCGGATCGGGTCCTGCGTGCTCTACGGCGGCCGGCTCAACGTGCCGTGCCGCCACCTCGAGAACCTGGTCGGCCGGGCCGTGTTCCGCCCGCTGATCCACCGGTCGGGCCTGAAGGCCCGGGTGGTCGTCGGCGGTCCGATCCAGGTCGGCGACGCGATCTCGCCGGTCGCGCCCTCCGAG
>JBJXGF010000383.1:0-10967 GCA_046153015.1 Acidimicrobiales bacterium
CAGCGCCTCGCCCCGCACGTGGGCGAGCGCCACGCCCATGGCGCCGGCCGCGCCGAGCGCCGGCGCGCCCCGCACCGCCAGGCTGCGGATCAGCCCGCACAGCTCGCCGACCGTGCGGGCCTCGACCATCTCCAGCCGCTCGGGGAGGCGACGCTGGTCGATCAGGCGGACGCGGTCGCCGGCCCACTCGATCGTGGGGGGCAGCGGGTCGGGCTCAGGCACCGGCGGCCTCCAGCGCCGCCCGGGTGGCGGCCACACCTTCCCGGGGGCCGCCCGGCGCGCGGTAGGCGGCCTGCCCGCAGAGCAGGATCAGCCCGTCCCCGCCCGCCTGGCGGGCCAGCGCGCCGGCGTTGTGCGGCCCGACGCCCCCGCCGAGCACGCCGGCGGCCGCGTGGGGCGCCCCGGGGAGGGGCCGGCGGCAGGCGTCGAGCTGGGCGGCCACGTCGGCGTCGGCGTCGAACAGCTTGCCGGCGAACGCGCCGGCCAGCACGAAGTCGGCGCCGGCGAGGCGCTCCAGCAGGGCGGTCACCTCGAGCGACACGCCGAAGCGCTCGTTGCGGGTCCAGCCCCCCGAGCCCACGCGGTGGGCGAGGATCGGCGCGCCGAAGCCCTCCTCGCGCAGCGCCCGCACCGCGTCGAAGCCCTGCGTGAGGTTCACCATGAGGCCGGTGGCGCCCAGCTCGACGGCGCGCGCCGCCCGGGTGAGCAGCCCCGCCGCCGAGCCGCTGACGTTGGCGCAGTAGGTCACGCCGGGCCCGAGCGCAGCGCTCACCGCCCGCACCCGCTCCTCGAGCGGGCACCACGGCGCATCGCCGAGCAGCTCGTCGTCCTTCACCAGCACCGCGCCGCCGGCGGCCAGCTCCGCAGCCGTCGCCGCCGCCTCCCGGGGCGAGAGCCCGAGCGAAGGCTTGAGGATGGCGCCCACGCCCACGCCGGGCGGCGCCCCCACGGCCGGCCCGGGCAACCAGCCGGCGGGCAGCTCGAGGCCGACCAGCCGGCAGCGGGTGAACGCGGCGGTCTCCACCACCTCACCGGCCAGCGCGGTGAGCAGCATCGTGAGGTCGTGGCTCCAGTTGTCGGCCGGAAAGGCGACGGTGGCCCGGCCCTCGCCCTCGGCCACCACCTCGCCCCGCACGAACGGCGGACCGTCGGCCTGGCCCAGGCTCGCCTCGAGCGCCAGCGCCGCCGCCGAACCGGCCGGCGCCAGCTCGTAGGTGGCCACGATCATGCCGCCGTTCACGCCGGCGCCTCGAGGGTGCGCACCGCCGCGTCGAGCAGCGCCGCGAGGCGTTCGGCGAGGTCGGGCGATTCGAACTGCGGGCTCCACTCGCCGCCGGCCAGCAGATCGCTGATGCAGAACGCCCCGGCCAGCTCGACCCCGCGCACCGCAGCCACCGTGAACAGCGCGGCGGCCTCCATCTCCACACAGTCCACGCCTTGGTCGACGTAGTGGCGAGCCTCGGCGACGGTCTCCCGATACACGGCGTCGATCGTCCAGGCGACCCCGCGGCGAAACGGGGCGCCGGCGGCGGTCAGCTCGGCCGCCAGCGCGGCGGTGAGCGCAGGCGACGCCTGGGCCCGCTCGGCGGCCGGCAGGTAGTGGTGAGAGACCCCCTCGTCGCGCACCGCTTCGTGGCACACCAGCAGCTCGCCGATGCGCAGGCCCGGGGCGAGCGCCCCGGCGAGACCGAGCGAGATGATCCGTTCGACGCCGAGCGCGATGAGGTCCTCGACCATGATCGCCGCGATCGGGGCGCCGAACCCGAAGCGGCCGACCATCGCCACCGCCCCGCCGGTGTGGTCGAAGGTGACCAGCTCGCCCTGCAGGCCGACCCGGTGCGCGGTGACGGCATAGCGCTTGGCCGCTCGGGAGAACACGTAGGGCTGGTAGGTGACGATCGCCGCCCGGGGCGGGACGAAGCCGCCGGGCACGAGACCGCGCCGCGCCCGGTACGCGGCCATCGCGGCAGGCGTGATGATCGCCTCGTGGTCGTGCTTGCCCTCGAAGTTGGGGAACGCCACGAGCGGACGCTACAACCCCTCAGCGCCCGCTCTCACCCGGTCTCTCCACGGCTGCACCGGGCCCTCCTCACCCTGCGGATGCGAAGGGCCCGGCGGCCGCGCCCGGTCAGTACTTGTAATGGTCGGGCTTGTAGGGCCCCTCGACCGGCACGCCGAGGTAGTCGGCCTGCTCCTGGCTGAGCCGGGTCAGCTTCACGCCGAGCGCGTCGAGGTGGAGGCGGGCGACCTTCTCGTCGAGCACCTTGGGCAGGCGCACCACGTCGATCCCGTAGCTTTCGGCGTTGCGGTGCAGCTCGATCTGAGCCAGCACCTGATTGGAGAAGCTGCACGACATCACGAAGCTCGGATGGCCCGTGGCGTTGCCGAGGTTGAGCAGGCGGCCCTCGGACAGCACGATCACCGAGTGCCCGTCGGGGAAGACGTACTCGTCGACCTGGGGCTTGACGTTCACCCGCACCACGTCGGACAGGCGGTTGAGGCCCGCCATGTCGATCTCGTTGTCGAAATGGCCGATGTTGCCGACGATCGCCTGGTGCTTCATCCGGCCCATGTGCTCGGCCGTGATGATGCCTTTGTTGCCGGTGGCGGAGATGAAGATGTCGGCCCGGTCGAGCACCCGTTCGAGGGTGCTGACCTCGTAGCCCTCCATCGCCGCCTGCAGCGCGCAGATCGGGTCGATCTCGGTGATCACGACCCGGGCGCCCTGGCCCCGCAGCGAGGCCGCGCAGCCCTTGCCCACGTCGCCGTACCCGCACACGACGGCGACCTTGCCGCCGATCATCACGTCGGTCGCCCGGTTGATGCCGTCAACGAGGGAGTGACGGCAGCCGTACAGGTTGTCGAACTTGGACTTGGTGACCGAGTCGTTCACGTTGATGCCCGGGAAGGCGAGCAGGCCGGCCTCTTTCATTTGGTAGAGACGGTGCACGCCGGTGGTGGTCTCCTCCGACACGCCCCGCACGCCCGCCGCGATCCCGGTCCAGCGCTTCGGGTCCTCGGCGAGGGAGCGGGTGAGCAGCTCGAGCACCACCGCCCACTCCTCCGAGTCCGCGGTGGACGGATCGGGAACCCGGCCGGAGGCCTCGAACTCGGCGCCCTTGTGCACGAGGAGCGTGGCGTCGCCGCCGTCGTCGAGGACGAGGTTGGGGCCGCCGGTCTCGCTGTCGGGCCAGCGCAGCGCCCGCTCCGTGCACCACCAGTACTCCTCCAGCGTCTCGCCCTTCCAGGCGAAGACCGGCACGCCGGCCGGCGAGTCGACCGTGCCCGTGGGGCCGACCGCCACCGCGGCGGCGGCGTGGTCCTGGGTGGAGAAGATGTTGCACGACGCCCAGCGCACGTCGGCGCCGAGCGTGGTGAGCGTTTCGATCAGCACCGCGGTCTGCACGGTCATGTGCAACGAACCGGTGATGCGGGCGCCGCGCAGCGGGGCCTCGTCGGCGAACTCGGCGCGCAGCGCCATGAGCCCGGGCATCTCGTGCTCGGCGAGCTGGATCTCCTTGCGGCCGAACGCCGCGAGTGACAGGTCGGCGACCTTGAAGTCGGCCGGTTGGTCGTCGGATGAGAGGGGCAAGCGGGTTTCTCCTGTTGCGAGCGAGGCGCGCCGGACGCGCACCGGTAGGCGGCGGGGCCGGGGTCGACTGACTCCCCTCGCATCGGCCCGCCGGGCCAGTGTAAAGCCGCCGGTCGACGGACCACCCCAGACAGGCAGGCCGGCCCGCCGTGACGCCGCTACGCGCTGCTCATCCTGGGGGCTGGCGCCCCCAGACCCCACACACGTCGGGCTCGCTGCGCTCGCGCCGCCGTGACGCCGCTACGCGTCGGGGTTCACCTCGGCGCGGAAGACGATGCCCTCGCCGGAGGCGGCGATGCCGGTGAGGGACCCGGGCACGAACGCGGCCTGGCCCCGCTCGAGGGGGAGGCCGTCGAGCGTCGCCCGGCCTGCGGTGCACACCAGCACCTCGGGACCGCGCACGTCGAGCAGGTGCAGCTCACCCTCGGCAAGCTCGAGGCGGCTCAGGCGGAACTCCGGCGCCGGGGTGTCGTACACGCCGGCGCGGGCCTGCTGCACCAGCGCCGCCTCCGGCGCCACCCGCAGGATCCGGCGCAGCTCGACGAGGTCGACGCGTTTGCTGGTGAGCCCACCCCGGACCACGTTGTCGGAGCTGGCCATGATCTCGACGCCGACGCCCCGCAGATACGCGTGCAGACGGCCGGCCGGCGCGTACAGCGCCTCGCCGGGCGCCAAGCGCACGAGGTTGAGCAGCACGCTGGCCACGACCCCCACGTCGCCCGGGTGGAGCTCGGCCAGGCGGCGCACCCAACCGGCCTCGGCCGAGAACAGCCCGCCGTCGGCGGCCCGGGCGCCGGCCACCGCCGCCTCGACGAGGCTCGCCTGCTCCCCGCTCGGCTGATCCCACAGCCACCAGAAGAGCCGGGCCAGGCCTTGCCGCTCGGCTCGCTCCGCCAAACGGTCCAGGCCGAGGGCGCCGAGCGCCAGCACGACGTGGTCCAACGTGGCGAACCCCGCCAGCGCCTCGAACTCGCTCAACGCGCACAGCAGCTCGGGCTTGTGCTCGGCGTCGCGGTACACGCGGCGCTCGTCCTCGAGGGGGACGCCGGCCGCCTCCTCCCGGGCGAAGCCCTCCCGGGCCTGGCTGAGGGTGGGGTGCACCTGCAGCGACAGCGGGCGCTCCACGGCGAGGACCTTCACCAGGAACGGCAGGGTCAGGCCGTAGCGCTCGCAGCACGCAGCGCCGAGCATCCGCTCGGGGTCGGCGGCGATGGCGTCGCGCAGGCTCACCTCGCCGCCTTCGCCGTGCCCGGGTTCCAGCACGGCGGGCGCCGCCGGATGCGCGCCGAGCCACAGCTCGGCCCAGGGCCGACCGTCGGGTCGGGCGCCGATGAGCTCGGGGATGTCGTGCTGAGATCCCCAGTCGTAGTGCCGCAGCGCCCCCCGCAGGCGCAACGGAGCGAGGGCGGCCGCCCGGGCGGGGCGCGGCCGCCGGGCTACCACGTGGGCGTGCGCCCCTCGGCCGCCGCCTTGGCCAGCAGCCGCTCGTGCTCGGGCTCGTCCACGGTCTCCGCCTCGTCGATCAGCATGATCGGGATGTCGTCCTTGATCGCATAGCGCCGCTTGAGGCGCGGGTTGTACAGCGCGTTCTCGTCGTCGAAGTACAGGAGCGGGCCCTTGTCCTCCGGGCAGGCCAGGATGTCGAGCAGCTGCTGGTCGAGCGCCATGGTGGTTCCTCGTCGGGTCGAGCGAAAAGGGTCGGGGCGGGCCTCTCCGCGCCTCTACGCGAACAGCCGGCGCACCTCGGCCACGTGCTGCTCGCACGACGCCGGGTCCGCCGCCTCGAGGTTGAGGCGCAGGAGCGGCTCGGTGTTGGAGGGCCGCAGGTTGAACCACCAGTCGCCGAGGTCGACGGTGAGCCCGTCGAGGCGGTCCTGCGCCTGGCCGGCGTAGCTGGCGGCCACCCGCTCGATCACGGCCAGCGGGTCGGCCACCTCGGTGTTGATCTCGCCCGACGCCGCATACCGCTCCAGCGGGCGGCGCAGCTCCGAGAGCGGCCGACCGGAGCTCGACATCTGCTCGAGCACCACCAGCGCGGCGATGAGCCCGGAGTCGGCCCGCCAGTTCTCCCGGAAGTAGTAGTGCCCGGAGTGCTCGCCGCCGAACACCGCGCCGGTCTCGGCCATGACCGCCTTGATGTACGAGTGCCCCACCCGGGTGCGGATCGGGCGCCCCCCGGCCTCGCGGATGACCTCGGGCACCGCCTTGGAGCAGATCAGGTTGTGGATGACCGAGGCGCCGGGGTGCTTGGCCAAGAGGCCCGACGCCACCAGCGCGGTGGTGGTGGAGCCCGACACCGGTTGGGCCTTCTCGTCGACGAGGAACACCCGGTCGGCGTCCCCGTCGAACGCGAGGCCTACGTGCGCGCCGGTCTCGAGCACGCGGGCCTGCAGGTCGCGCAGGTTCTCGGGCTGGATCGGGTCGGCGGGGTGGTTGGGGAAGGACCCGTCGAGCTCGCCGAAGAGGATCTCGAGCTCGAAGGGCAGGCCGCGGAACACCTCGGGCACGACGAGGCCGCCCATGCCGTTGGCGGTGTCGGCCACGACCCGCAGCGGCGCCAGGGCCCCCACGTCGACGAAGGAGTGGACGTGGGCGGCGTAGTCGCTCAGCAGGTCGGCCTGGGAGCGTTGGCCGCGCCGCGGCGCCTCGGGCAGCCCGGCCACCGCGTCGGCCTTGATCTGGGCGAGGCCGGTGTCGGCGCCCACCGGGCGGGCGCCGGCCAGGCAGAGCTTGACCCCGTTGTACTGGGCGGGGTTGTGCGAGGCGGTGAACACGGCGCCGGCCGCGTCGAGCTTGCCGGAGGCGAAATACAGCAGGTCGGTGGAGGCGAGGCCCAGCTCCACCACGTCGACCCCCTGGCCGAGCGCCCCGTCGGTGAACGCCTCGACCAGCTCGGGGCCGGAGGGCCGCATGTCCTGCGCGACGAGCACCCGGTCGCGCCCGTCGGCCTGCACGAACCGGGCGAACGCGGCGCCGATGCGGCGGGCGCCCGGGGCGTCGAGCTGGTCGGGGTAGACGCCGCGGACGTCGTAGGCCTTGAAGATCTCGTCGAAGGCGGTCATGCGAGGCCCAAGGCTACCGGGCCCATCGCCGGGTCCCGATGGCTCGCCTGCCGCGCACTGGGGCGAGCGATGGGGCTGGCGAGGGCGCGAGCGTCAGCGGGCCTGCGCCGGGTCGCCCACCGGGCCGGCGCCCCGCCTGGCCAGGGCCAGCTCCTCCGCGCTCAGCAGGTACCGGCCCTGCTTGGCCCAGCGGCGGATGCGCAGGAGGTCGCGCACGAGGCCCAGCG
This sequence comes from Acidimicrobiales bacterium, assembly GCA_046153015.1. GTDB lineage: Bacteria > Actinomycetota > Acidimicrobiia > Acidimicrobiales > CAIXPF01 > JBJXGF01. The sequence goes on from JBJXGF010000383.1 coordinate 6,882, forward strand.
CGTCGCGGGCCACGCGGACGGTGGAGCGCTCGGTGTTCTCCACCTTCACCGGCACCTCGCAGAGCGAGAGCCGCCACCGCTCGGCGAGGTGGAACAGCTCGACGTCGAACGCGAACCGGTCCACCCGGGTGTGGGCGAACAGCACCTTCGCCACGTCGGACCGGAACGCCTTCAGGCCGCACTGCGTGTCCCGGTACTGGCCGAGCAGCAGGGCGTGGGTGAACAGGTTGATGCCCCGCCCGCCGATCTCGCGCAGCCGGCCGGCCCTCACGAGCGTGGTGGTGTCGGTGTGGCGCCGGCTGCCGACCACCATGTCCCAGCCCTCCTCGACCTTGGTCAGAAGGCCGCGGAGCTGATCGGGGGAGTAGGCGAGGTCGGCGTCGGTGAACGCCACCGCCGCGCCGCGAGCGGCGAGCACCCCGGCGCGGACCGCAGCGCCTTTGCCCCGGTTCTCGGGGAGCGAGATCACCTGATCGGCGCCGTTGGCGCGGGCGACCTCGGCGGTGTCGTCTCCCGACCCGTCGTCGATCACCACGATCTCCAGGCCGCCCGCCGCGTCGAGGTCGGCGAGCTCGCTGCGGAGGCGGCGGATTGCCGCGCCGATCTGGTCGGCGGCGCGGTAGGCGGGCAGGACGACCGAGAGGCGCACGGCGCCGGCCGCCGGCCCCCGGGGCACCGGCGTGAGCTGGTCGCGGCGCACTTGACGGAAGAGCAGCCACCGATAGGCGGTGAGGCGCACGACCGCCGCGGCCCCCACCGCGCCCACCTTGAGCGCGGCCAGCGCCGGCCAGGCGCGCGGGTCGACCAGGGCCACCAGCAGGCCGAGGACCATGAGGTCGACCCCGGCGGCGACCGCGCCGATCATGGCGAACGCGTCGGGCCGGTGCACCCACCGCACGAACGGGTCGTTCTGGAACGTGAACGTGCGGTTGAGGGTGTAGCTGAGGGCGGCGGCGAGGGCGATGGCGGCCAGGTCGGCCGCCGCCAACGGCAGGCGCGCCCGGGCGAGGGCCAGGAACGCCCCGACGTCGAGCAGGGTGGCCAGCCCGCCGATCACGGCGAACCGGCCCAGTCGTCGCCTCACGCCCTCGCTCATCGGCCCGCCGGCGGCCCGACCTTCGCGCGCCGCGTCATGGCCGCTGCGGGGGCCCGTCAGGTGGGAATGGCGCCGCCCCGGGAGGCGCCGGGGGCGCTGCCGGTGCAACCGGCCCCACGGGCGCAGCCGGTCCAGTCGGCGCAGCCGACCCGGTGAGCACAGTCGGCCCGTCGGGCGCAGCCGGGGGGGCGCCGGGCAGGTGCGCGGCCCACTCGGGGCCGAGATGGTCGAGCTCGACCACCTCGGGGCTGCGGCGGCGGCGCCGGCGGACCATCGACAGCGGCGGGCGCCGGGCGAGCACGACCAGCCCGGCCACGCCGCCGAGGGTGACCGCCCAGCTCCCCACGTCGACCGCGGTGCGGCCGTAGTGGAGGCGCACCTCGGTGCTGGTGGGCACCACCACCATCAGGTTCGGCGCCACCCGATACGGACCCTTGGCGCCGGAGGCCTCCCAGTTCGGGAAGTAGGACACCTTGACCAGCACCGGCGTGCCGACCTGGTCCACCTCGAAGGACACGAAGTCGTCCCCGGTGCGGATGTTCGACACGGTGGTCGGCGCCGTCGGCGCTCCCGGGCGCGGTTCGCCGAGCTTGGCGCGCGGCCATTCCGGGGGGCCGGACGCAGCGGGGAACGAGGTCCACTGGGCCGGGTCGTTGAAGAACTCGGCGGCCGGGGCGACCCACTCCTGCCCGCTCGGCAGGTCGGTGACGACGGTCGGCTCGTGGGAGAGCGGCGTGACCAGCCCGGCGTCGCGGACCTCGAAGATCACCCAGGGCTTCGACTCGCCGACCTGCACGAGGTCGGGGTTGGCGCGGGCGCCGGCCAGCGCGGGCTCGGAGAAGGCCATGTAGTAGCGGACGCCCATGAGCTGGAGGTGCTTCACCCCGCGGGCGATGTCGAGCTGGCCGTACGGCACGTCGCGCTGGGCCCGGGAGGGCGCCTTCGACAGCTCGCTCTGCATGAGGAAGTGGTAAGGGGTGGTGGCGGAGGACTCGAAGTACAGGCCCTCCATCGAGCCGATGCAGCCGTCGGTCCAGTGGGGCAGCAGCATGAGCGCCATCGGCGTGCCGTAGCGGTCGAGCTCCTTCTCGTACTCCCAGTGCGCCCGCCCGCAGCCGACCTCCCGGCCGATGCGGCCCATCTCGGTGACCACGTCGTAGTACTCCGGGTAGGCGGTCTTGCGCTCGTAGCCGGAGTAGTTCCAGTTGGCCCAGCCCTTCACGAAGCTCTGCTTCTTGGTGGACAGCCCGAGCCAGGTGTAGCCCTCCCGCACCCGCACGACCTGGCCGTTCTGCACCTTGTCGACGATGCGGGGCTGCGAGCCGGGCAGGGTGCCGAGCGGCAGGCCGACCGCCACCATCACCACGCCCAGCCCGGCCAGCGTGCCCGCCGTGCGCACCGGCCAGCCCCCCGCGAGGCGCAGCAGCTCGGCCACGCCCACCGCGGCCAGCAGGTACAGGCTGAAGTAGTAGAAGGGCAGGAGGCGGGCGTTCCAGAGCACCCACTGCGGCCACACCACGAAGAGCCCGGCCAGCACGACGGCCATCACGGCGAGGAACAGCCCGAGGCGCTCGCGGCGCACGAGCGAGAGCACGAGGCCCACCGCGGCGAGGGCGAAGACGATCTGCCAGCTCCGGTCGGTGGGGATCGGCAGCCGCCAAGGCAGCCAGTCGACCTGCAGGGGGCCGCCGGGCAGGAGGTTGTTCCGGTACTCCCGGAGCTTCTCCCAGCCCATGTCGTTGAGATAGGCCCGGCGGGCGAAGAACGGGCCGATCCAGAAGAAGGCCAGCGCCAGGGCGACCGCGCCCACCGTGACCACCCACCAGACCCGCCGCCGGCCGGGGTGCAGGGCGAGCAGCACCAGCGTGGCGATGGCGACGAAGATCGCGGGGATGAGGTGGCACAGGGCGACGAGCGCCAGCACGCCGGCCGCCGTGGCCCGCCGACCGCCGGTGTCGAGCCCGCGCAGCACGAGGCCCAGGTACACCAGCGCGATGGCCAGGCTGATCGAGAACGCGAACTCGCCGGCGAGGGTCGACGCGGCGTTGCCGCCGTAGATGGTGAAGCGGGTGTCGAAGATGAACGGCAGGCTGGCCACGGCGAGCAGCTCGGGGCCGGGGCGGGCGAACCCGGCGAGGCGGCCGAGCGCCCAGGCGGCGGCGGGCATGGCCACCAGCCCGGCCACCGTGACCAGCTTGAAGGCCACGCCGTAGGGCAGCACGGTCCACAGCAGCAGGATCAGCAGCGACGGGACGACCATGTAGAAGTGGTAGACGGGGAACCCGGCGTACCAGTCGGGTGACCATCCGGTGAGGCGCCCGTGGGGCAGCAGGTGGTCCTTCAGGTACGCGGGGGCCCAGACGTGGGCCCCCATGTCGCCGCCCGCCGGCATCGTGTTGAGCACCAGCTTCGAGGGATGGAGTTGCACCACCACGAAGACCATGCAGCCGAGCACCACGCCGAGCGACACCAGCCGGTCGACGGTCGGGACCCACGGCGCGAGGCGCACCCGGCCCGGCCGCGCCGGGGCGGCGGGCTCGAGCTCCACCTCTGTCGGCTGCTCCGCGGTGAGGTTCATACGCTCGCCGCCGGCCGCGGGGGGCTCGCCCCGATCGCCCCGGCGAACCTGCGTGCGGTCCCGCCGCCGCTCGTTCCGCCGCTCGTTCCCGACGGGGGCCGCCGCATCGCCATAGTCCGGTCAGGCTAGCTGCGCTCAAGGGGCGCGGGCCGTCAACGCCGGCGGGAGACGCAGGCCGCGTTACACCGCGCTACTACACAGCTTCGCTGCGAGTACACAGCTTCGCTGCGATTACACAGCTTCGCTGCGATTACACAGCTTCGCTGCGATTACACAGCTTCGCTGCGACTACACAGCGTCGCTGCGACTACACAGCGTCGCTGCGACTACACAGCGTCGCTGCGACTACACAGCGTCGCTGCGACTACACAGCGTCGCTGCGACTACACAGCGTCGCTGCGACTACACAGCG
>JBJXGF010000385.1:0-3047 GCA_046153015.1 Acidimicrobiales bacterium
TGCTGTGGTGGCTCGACCGCGCGGGGCGGGGAGAGCACTCGCTGGTGGAGCGGATGACCTTCAACGGGCACGACCACTTCGCCACCTCCCACGACGACGTCGGCGACCCGCGGCTGATGATCACGCAGTACTGGACGCTGCGGCGCAGGGCGCTGGGGCGCTTCCGCGACCTCGCCCGCGCGATCACCAACGACCGGGCGATGCAGCTCTTCCTGAGCCTCGCCAACTCGGAGAAGGACGCCCCCAACGAGAACTTCGCCCGCGAGCTGCTCGAGCTGTTCACCCTCGGCGTCAACAACGGCTACACGGAGAAGGACGTACGAGAGGCGGCCCGGGCGCTGACCGGCTTCACGTTCGACTACGACACCAAGCGGTTCGGCTACGACCCCGACCGCCACGACGACGGCGTCAAGCGGATCCTCGGCCGGACCGGCCGCTTCACGGCCCTGGACGTCGTGGACATCGCGATCGGCCACCGGGCGCACGCGCCGTTCATCTGCTCCAAGCTGTGGTCCTACTTCAGCCCCCACCCGTGCCCGCCCAAGCTCCTGAAGGCGCTCGCGCGCACCTACCGCGAGGCCGGCACCGACGTGCGCCCGGTTCTGCGACAGATCCTGACCAACAAGCTCCTCTACGCGAGCCTCGCCGAGCCGGACATGGTCAAGTCGCCGTTCGTCTACACCGCGGGGCTGCTGCGGCTCACGAACACCTACGTGACCGACGACAGTTGGCGGTACCGCCTCGACCAGATGGGCCAGGTCCCCTCCCACCCGCCCAACGTGAGCGGGTGGGAGGGCGGCATCGCCTGGCTGTCGACCAGCTCGATCCGGGCCCGCTTCGACGCCGCCTCGGCCGTGATCTCCGACACGATCAAGGACGGCTCGATCTCCCCGAAGGAGACTGCCGAGCGGGCGATCGCCAGCGCCGTCGCGGCGACCGGGCGCCCCCAGATCGGCCCGCGCACCGCCAACGCCATCCACCGCTACGCGGTCCAGTCGGTGGCCGGGCGCACCGACGACTGGGAGGTCAAGCACTACTTCCCGGAGCGTCAGCGGGTGCTGCGCCACATCCTGCTCGCGGGCCCCGACGCCCAGGTCTGCTGAGGAGGCCCGCGATGAGCCGATCCCCGATCCGCGGGTGCCGCGACTGGCACTCCACCCGGCGCGCCTTCCTCGGGCGCACGACCGAGGTCGTGCCGGTGCCGGCCGACGCGATGGACGGCCTGGAGGCGTTCGCCCGCTCGGGCGGCCTCACGCGGCGCAACCTGCTCGAGCGCGGCGTGGGCCTCTGGATCGGCACGGCGGCGCTCGCGGGGCTCTCGACGCGCGGCGTCCTGGAGGCGGCCTCGGCGCAGGCCGCGGCGGCGCCCGACGCGACCATTCTGGTGTCGCTCTACCTCGACGGCGGCAACGACGGGCTCAACACGCTCGTGCCGCTCGCCGACCCGCTCTACCCGAAGCTGCGCGCCCGCCTGGGCGTCGACCCCGCGACGGCGCTCCCCCTGCCCGGCGTCGCCGAGTTCGGCTGGCACCCGTCGCTGGCGGGGCTGAGGGCGCTCTACGACCAGGGCAAGGTGGCGGTGCTGCCCTCGGTGGACTTCAGCGACGCCGACCAGTCCCACTTCAACTCGGCGGCCTACTGGCGGCGTGGGATCGTGGGGCCCTCCTTCGAGACCACCGGCTGGCTCGGGCGCACGCTCGACATCGTCGGCGTGCCCGACAACCCGCTCCAGGCGATCAGCGTCTCCTACTCACCCGACCCGGTCCTCGCCTCGAAGCGGGCCGCGACGGCGACGGTGTACGACCCGAACGGCTTCGACTTCTACATCGGCGACGTCTGGGAGAGCGACGGCTTCCAGGCCGCCTACCGCAACGCGGCCGGCGGCAGGTCGACGTCGGAGGCCCTGATGGCGGCCCGCCGCACCTACGCCAACGCGTTCCGGGTGCAGGACCAGCTCGCGCCGCTGCGGGTGGACGACGACCACCCGCTGCCGCCGGTGCCGGTGGCCTACCCGGACACCGACCTCGGCAAGGGCCTCCAGAACCTGGCCCGGATGCTCGGCGCCGGCTTCGGCACCCGGATCGCCGCGCTCTCCGCGGGTGGCTACGACACCCACGACGAGCAGGCCGAAACCCACAAGGAGCTGCTCACCGACCTCGGCGACTCCCTCGCGGCCTGGCAGGCCGACCTGACGGCCCGCGGGCTCTCGTCGCGGGTGCTGACGATGGTCTGGAGCGAGTTCGGCCGCCGCCCCGAGGAGAACGACACCGGCACCGACCACGGCGCGGGCGGGCTGATGCTGATCGTGGGCGACCGCGCCAACGGCGGGATCCGCAGCGAGTTCCCCGGCCTCGCCCAGCTCGACGAGGACGACAACCTGCGCGTCACCACCGAGTTCCGCACGGTCTACGCCACGCTGCTGGAGTCGTGGCTCGGCGTGGAGGCGGCCCGGGTGCTGCCCGGCATCGACGGAGCCCGATTGCCCCTGGTGAAGTAGCGCCAGATCGCATGACATGGCGCCACGTTGGCGCTACGATCGGGCGATGCCGAGCGTGCAGATCAAGAACGTCCCCTCGGAGGTGCACCGAACGCTCCGAACGCGCGCCGCCCAGGCGGGCCAGTCGCTCCAGGAGTACCTCCTCGCCCGGCTGGTCGAGGACGCCTCGCGGCCCACGCTCGATGAGGTGCTCGCCCGGGTCGGGGAGCGCAGCGGAGGGCGGCTCACGTTCGACAACGCGGTGGAGACGCTCCGGGCGGACCACGGCCGCGCATGATCGTGGTCGATGCGTCGGTTCTCGCCCCGGCTCTGGCGGACGACGGGGTCGACGGCGAGGCCGCCCGCCGGCGGCTGGCCGGGCAGGAGGTCGCCGCGCCGGAGATCGTCGACCTCGAGGTCGCCTCTGTCTGGCGCCGGGCCGTGGTGGCAGGTGACCTCGGCGAACGGCGGGCGGCTCAGGCCCTGGCCGACCTGGCGGCGCTTCCGTTGGCCCGGGCGAGCCATCACCTCCTGATGGGCCGCGTCTGGGAGCTGCGGGCCAACCTCACCC
>JBJXGF010000387.1:0-4879 GCA_046153015.1 Acidimicrobiales bacterium
CGCTGTGGCTGCGGGAGGGGCCGCGCCGGCGGGCGCTGGCCCGGCGGGCCAAGATCGCCCGGCTGGTGGCCCGGCGGGGCGCGCACTGGGTCGGGGTGAAGGCCCGGGGCCGAGCTCTCGACGAGGCCCGCCGCGCCGCCCTCGAGGAGCGCTTCGCCATCCGCACGGCACAGGACGCGGCCCGCGAGCTCGGCCAGATGAAGGGGGTGATGATGAAGGCCGGCCAGATGCTCTCGTTCGTGGCCGAGGGGCTGCCCGAGGAGGCCAAGGCGGCGCTGGCCAGCCTCCAGTCCGACGCGCCGCCGATGGCGCCGAGCCTCGCCGAGCAGGTGATCGAGGCCGAGCTCGGCGCCCCGCCCGAGCGCCTGTTCCTGGCGTGGGACCCGACCCCGGTGGCCGCCGCCTCGATCGGCCAGGTGCACAAGGCCACGCTGCGCGACGGGCGGGACGTGGCGGTCAAGGTGCAGTACCCCGGCATCGGCGAGGTGATCAACAGCGACCTCGACAACGCCGAGCTGCTCTACGCGGTGTTCTCGGCGCTGGCGTTGAAAAGCCTCGACGTGCGGGGGATCGTCGACGAGCTGCGCGAACGCATGGGCGACGAGCTGGACTACCGCATCGAGGCCGCCAGCCAGGCCGAGTTCGCCGCCCGCTATGACGGCCACCCGTTCATCCGGGTGCCGAAGGTGATCCCCCACTGCTCGGGCGAGCGGGTGCTCACGAGCGAGTGGATGGACGGCGCCACGTGGGCCGAGTTCGAGGCGCAGGCGACCCCGGCGGCCCGCCAGGCGGCGGCCGAGGCGCTGTTCCGCTTCGAGCAGGGCTCGATCTACCGCCACCGGGTCTTCAACGGGGACCCGCACCCCGGCAACTACCGCTTCGCCGCCGACGGGTCGGTCACGTTCCTCGACTTCGGGCTGGTCAAGCGGTGGACCAAGGCGGAGACCGACGTGCTGTGGCCGCTCATCGACCCGCTGATCGACGGCGACGCCGAGCGCACCACCGAGCTGATGGTGGCGGCCGGGTTCCTGCGCCGCGACCACGGGCTCGACCCCCAGCAGGTGTGGACCTACGTGAGCCGGCCGTACCAGCCGTACCTGGTGGAGGAGTTCACGTTCACCCGTGAGTACGTCGCCGAGGCGCTCGGCGCGATCCTCGACGTGCACGGGCCGTACCGCCCGGTGATCGAGCGCCTGAACCTTCCCTCGTCGTTCGTGATCCTCGATCGGGTGGTATGGGGGGTCAGCGCGCTGATGGGCCGGTTGGAGGCCCGCAACCGGTGGCGGGCGATCCTGGCCGAGTACCGCAAAGACGCCCCGCCCGCCACCACCCAGGGCGAGCTCGAGCTGGCCTGGCGCCGCCGCACCGGCCGCGGCTGAGCGCAGCTGAGCGCCGCTGAGCCCTTGAACCACGTGAGTGGGAGAAATCTTCACGGGTCGGGTGCGGCGAGGGCGATAATTCTCGACAATCTGTGTTCGCACCGCTACGAAACGTCGGCATTTCGAGTGAAATCGACCGAATGTGCGTGACGATTGCTCCCGCTCATCGTTCGAGAAATGGGTTGGGAGCACGGAGGGAGCACCTCGCACCCGAGCATGGGCGGGACTGAACCGTCGTTCTACGATCGGGCCGTGACCGTCGCCCCCGATCCCGTCTCGGCGGTCACCTACCTGCTCATCGACGGCGAGAACCTCGACGCCACGCTCGGCGGCAGCGTGCTGAACCGCCGCCCGGCGCCCGAGGAGCGGCCTCGCTGGGAGCGGGTGGCCGAGTACGCAGGCCGGGTGTGGGCGCAGCCGGTCAAGACCCTGTTCTTCATCAACGCCAGCTCCGGCAACGTGCCCACGCCGTTCGTGCAGGCCCTGCTCGCCATGGGTTTACGGCCGATCCTCCTCGCCGGCCCGGCCGGCATGAAGGTGGTCGACGTCGGCATCCAGCGCACGCTCACGGCCGTGCTCGAACGGCCCGGAGATGTCCTGCTCGCCAGCCACGACGGGGACTTCCTGCCCCAGGTCGAGGCGCTGCTGGCGGCGGGGCGCCGGGTCGGGATCCTCGGGTTCCGGGAGTTCGTGAACGCCGGGTACGCCGAGCTGGCCGCCGCCGCCGGCCTGGAGATCTTCGACCTCGAAGACGACGCCCGCTGCTTCAACTTCACCCTTCCCCGGGTGCGGATCATCGACATCGACCGGTTCGACCCCGCGGCGTTCCTCTAGAGCTCGCTCGCCGCTAGTCGCCTCGGCGGGCGGCGCCGGAGCGTTCGAGCACCTCGTCGACGCCGGGCAGGTCGAAGCCGAGGCGTTCGGCGCGGTCGAGGCGCAGGCGCAGGTCGAGGGGCACGTCGGGCGCGGCGAGCGCGGCGTCGACCTCGACGATCCGATCCTCGGTGTCGACTCCCCACCAGTCGAGCAGGCGCCGGCCGAACGCCGCCCGGCTGATCGCCTGACGGCCGGCCACGTTCAGCGTGCCCCGCTCCTGGCGGTGGTCCAGGGCGAGGGCGAGCAGCGCTGCGGACAGCGCCTCCACCGAGACCGGCTGGCGGAGCACGTCCCGATACAGCACGAGTTCCCCCATGCTCGCCAACGTCTTCACGAAGCCCTGCGTGCCGCGGTCGATGCGCCGCAGCCCGTAGATGAGCGAGGTGCGGACGCTGACCGCCCCCGGGCAGCGGGCCAGCACCTCGGCCTCGCCGGCCGCTTTCGTGCGGCCGTACTCGCCGAGGGGCGTGGGCGAGGCGTCGTCGGCGTACGGCGCGGCGCGGCCGTCGAAGATCACGTCGGTCGACACGTGCACGAGCCGCGCCCCCACCGCGGCCGCCGCCTCGGCCACGTGCGCCGAGCCGGCCACGTTGACCGCCTCCATTCGCCGCTCCGGCCCTTCGGGAGGGTTGACCGCGGCGGCGTGGATCACCGCGGCCGGACGCAGACCCTCCAGCAGCTCGAACACCTGACGGCGGTCCGCCACGTCGAGCGCGACCCGGCCGCCGCCCCCCGCCTGCGAGGCGCCGATCACCTCCGCCCGCCGCGCCGCCAACGGCACGAGCGCGCGCCCGAGGTAGCCGGTGGCGCCGGTCACGAGCAGGGTCGGCCGGTCAGCGCCGGGCATCGGCCTCCACATCTGCATCGGCGGGCGCCGGGCCGGCGTCGGGCACGTTCGTGTCGTCTTCCTCCAGGCCTTTGGCGATGAGGAAGCCCAGCGCCCGCTCGGCCCGCGGGTAGCGGTCGACCAGCCGGTGGAAGGCGGGCGAGTGGTTGGCCTCCACCAGGTGGGCCAGCTCGTGGACCAGCACGTAGTCGAGCACCCACAGCGGGAACGCGGCGAGCCGGTCGGAGACCCGGATGTCGCCGGCGTCGATCGAGCACGAGCCCCACAACGTGCGCTGCGAGCTCGACCAGCGCACCGAGGCCGGGGCCGGCAGCCGGTAGCGCTGCGCCAGCAGCAGCGCCCGCGCCTCGAGGTCGACACCGTCGGAGCGGGTGCGGCGGCGGTGCCTCGAGACCATGTCGGCCACCCAGCGGGCCTCGTCGGCCTCGGAGAGCCAGGCCGGCACCCGGATCTCGAGCACGCCGCCCACCAGGCGGGACTGCACGGTGCGGGTGCGGCGGCTGGAGCGGATCACGCGCACCGGCGGGTCGCCGCCGACGTTGCGCAGGGGCGAGGCGGCCATCACAACCCTCGCGGCGTGGTGAGCAGGCCGGCCTCCTCGGGGACCAGCACCATCGGCTCGCCGAGCTCCAGCGAGAGCTCGCCGGCGCCGGCCCGCACGGTGAGCGCCCGCGCCCCGAGGTTGGGCACCGGCGCGCTCGGCTGGCCCCCGTGGCGCACCAGGCTGTAGATCACCCCGCCGTGGGTGACCACCAGCACCGACGCGCCCTCGAGCTCCGCGTGGATGCGCCCGATCGCCCGCCGGGCCCGGGCCAGCAGCTCGTCCTCGCCCTCGTAGCCCGGCGGCCGCCGGCTGGAGCCGAGATAGCCCGGGTACCGCTCCTCGATCTCGGGCCGCGTGAGGCCGGTCCACTCGCCGGCGGCCCGCTCCGCCAGGTCGAGCTCGATCAGCACCGGCCCCACGCCGAGCGCGTCGGAGAGGATCTGCGCCGTCTCCCGGGCCCGGGCGAGGGGCGAGCTGACGATGGCGTCGAGCGCTCCGACCGATCCGGCCGCGGCACGCGCCTGGCGACGCCCGAGGTCCGAGAGGGGCGGGTCGGCCTGGCCCTGCCACCGGCCGATCGCGTTCCACTCCGACTGGCCGTGACGCACGAGGAGCAGCTGGGTCACGGCACAAGACGGTACCGGGCGCGGGCCGAGGCCGGCGCGTACCGGGCGGGGATCGGCCCCCCGGACCGGGCTGCCAGCCTGCTGCGGCCGGGCCGCGGACCGGGAGTACGATCCTGGTCGTGGCCGTCGTGACCCTCCGGCTCTTCGCCTCGGCGCGTGAAGCGGCGGGCGTGCGCGTCGACGGCTTCGAGGCGGCGACGGTCGCCGACGTGCTGCGTCAGGCCAGCGTGCGCTACGGCGAGGCGTTCGCCGCGGTGCTGGCCGCCTCCAAGGTGTGGCGCAACGGCGAGCCGGCCGGCGCCGAGGTCGTCCTCGCCGAGGGCGACGAGCTCGCCGTGCTGCCGCCGGTGTCCGGCGGCTGAGGGCGGGCGGCGCAGGCATGGCGCGCTGGCGGTCGTTGGAGGAGCCCGAGGCCGACGGCCCGCTCTCGGGCATCCCGACCTTGTCGGGCCCCCTCTCCGGCGAGCGGGGGCCGACCAGCTCGGTGCGGGTGATCGAGGTGACCGACCGGTCGCTGCCGCCCGCCGCCCCCGCTGGCCCGCTGCGGCCGCTGCTCGACCCGGCGGGGGCCGGCCGCTGGCGGTCACGCCGAGCGGCGCCGGCGCCG
>JBJXGF010000232.1:0-9469 GCA_046153015.1 Acidimicrobiales bacterium
CGGCGCTGGCGCTGGCCGGCCCCGAGGGCGCCGCCGCCGCGCCGGCGCCGCTGCAGGGCACGATCGTGAGCATCTCGGTGGCGGTGGGCGACGAGGTGGCGGCCGGCTCGCCGCTGCTGGTGATGGAGTCGATGAAGATGGAGCACGTGATCACCGCGGCGGTGAGCGGCGTGGTCCGCCTGCTCGGGGTCAGCCCCGGCGACGCCGTCTACGAGGGCCACCCGCTGCTCTTCATCGAGGAGGGCGAGGTCTCCGCAGGCGCCGCCGCCTCGGTCCACGAGATCGACCTCGACCACGTCCGCGCCGACCTCGCCGCCGTGCTCGACCGTCACGACCTCGGCCACGACCATCGCCGCCCGGCGGCGGTCGCCCGGCGGCGCAAGACCGGCAACCGCACGGCCCGGGAGAACCTCGATCACCTCGTGGACCCCGGCACCTGGGTCGAGTACGGGCCCCTCGTGATCGCCGCGCAGCGGGGCCGGCGCGAGCTCTCGGACCTCATCGAGAACACCCCGGCCGACGGCATGCTCGCCGGCGTCGGCGCGATCAACGGCGCCCTGTTCGACGACGAGACGGCCCAGGCCGTGGTCATGTCCTACGACTACACGGTGCTCGCCGGCACCCAGGGGCACAAGAACCACTACAAGAAGGACCGCATGATGGGCCTGGCGCTCGAGTGGCGCCTGCCCGTGGTGTTCTTCGCCGAGGGCGGCGGCGGCCGTCCCGGCGACGTCGACTGGATCTCCCCCGCCGGGCTCGACATCCTCACCTTCAACACGTGGGGCAAGCTCTCGGGCACGGTCCCCCTCGTCGGCGTCACCACCGGGCGCTGCTTCGCCGGCAACGCCGTGATCCTCGGCTGCTGCGACGTGGTCATCGCCACCGAAGGGTCGAACATCGGCATGGGCGGCCCGGCCATGATCGAGGGCGGCGGCCTCGGCGTGTACCGCCCCGAGGAGGTGGGGCCGATGGACGTGCAGGTGCCCAACGGCGTGGTCGACATCGCCGTGGCCGACGAGGCGGAGGCGGTCGAGGCGGCCAAGCGGTACCTGTCCTACTTCCAGGGGCCGGTCGCCGAGTGGAGCTGCGACGACCAGCGCCGCCTGCGTCACCTCATCCCCGAGAACCGGCTGCGGATCTACGACGTGCGCACGGTGATCGACGCGCTGTTCGACACGGGCTCGGTCCTCGAGATCCGCCGCGGGTTCGGCGCGGGCATGATCACCGCGTTCGCCCGGATCGAAGGCAAGCCGGTGGGCGTGATCGCCAACAACCCGGCCCATCTCGGCGGCGCCATCGACAGCGACGCCGCCGACAAGGCCACCCGCTTCATCCAGCTCTGCGACGCGTTCGACATCCCGATCGTCTCGCTGTGCGACACCCCGGGCAACATGGTCGGCCCCGAGTACGAGAAGCAGGCGCTGGTGCGCCATTGCTGCCGGATGTTCGTCACCGCGGCCAGCGTGACCGTGCCGTTCTTCACGATCGTGCTGCGCAAGTCCTACGGCCTCGGCGCGCAGGGCATGGCGGCGGGCAGCATGCGCACGCCGTTCTTCGCGGTGGCGTGGCCCACGGGTGAGTTCGGCGGCATGGGCCTCGAAGGCGCCGTGAAGCTCGGGTTCCGCAAGGAGCTCGAGGCGCAGGAGGACCCCGACGCCCGGGTGGCGCTCTACGACCGGCTGGTGGCCCGGATGTACGAGAACGGCAAGGCGCTCTCGGTGGCCACCCACTTCGAGATCGACGACGTGATCGACCCGGCCGACACCCGCCGCTGGCTCTCGACGGGCCTCAAGGCCGCCCCGGTGGTGGGCTGGCGGCGGCGGGAGCACCCGAAGCGGCCCTGCGTGGACACGTGGTGAATGCCCCGGGCGGCTATCGTGAGCGGCATGTGTGCGCAGCAGAGCAGCTGGTGGTGGGCCGGCTAGCAGGTGACCGCGCGCGCAGATGCAGCGAGAGGCCGCCCTGTCCGGGGCGGCCTCGCTGGTTTTTCGGCAGCGTTTCCTAGGCACGAGGTTCGGAATCCCATGAACGACCAGCGCGACGAGCACGACGACCACGACCAGTACCGCACTGCCGGCGGCCTCGCCGTGCGGCGCGTCGTCGAGGTGGTCGACGGGTCGGCGGCGGTGGAGGAGCTGATCGACCGGCTCGACGCCGCCCGCGGCGTGCTGCTCTCCTCCAGCTACGAGTACCCGGGCCGGTACACCCGTTGGGATCTCGGCTTCGCCGACCCGCCGCTGGCGCTCACCGGCGTCGGCCGGCGCTTCTCGGTGCGGGCGCTCAACGAACGCGGCGCGCTGCTGCTCGGCCCGGTGCGGGAGGCGATCTCGGCCAGCGGCGCGCTGGACGACGCGCTCGCGGAGGAGGCCGACGGCTTCGCCGGCGTCGTGAGGGCCCCCGAACGCCGCTTCGAGGAGGAGGAGCGCAGCCGCCAACCCTCGCTGTTCTCGGTGGTGCGGGCGGTGATCGAGCTGTTCCGCTCCCCGGCCGACCCCCACCTCGGCCTGTACGGCGCGTTCGGCTATGACCTGGCGTTCCAGTTCGAGCCGATCCGGCTGCGTCTGCCCCGACCCGAGGCCCAGCGCGACCTGGTGCTGTTCCTGCCCGACGAGCTGGTGGTGGTCGACCATCAGCGCCAGCGGGGCGAGCGCCGCCGCTACGAGTTCACCGCGCCCGACGGCGCCTCCACCGAGGGTCTGGCCCGCGCCGGCGAGCACCGCCCGTACCGGCCCTCGCCGCTGGCCGAGGCGTTCTGCGACCACGAGCCCGGCGAGTACGCGGAGATGGTGGAGGAGGCCAAGGAGGCGTTCCGGCGCGGCGACCTCTTCGAGGTGGTCCCCGGGCGGCTCTTCACCGAGCCGTGCCCCTCGCCTCCCTCGGCGCTGTTCCGCCGGCTGCGGGAGCGCAACCCGGCCCCGTACGGGTTCCTCATCAACCTCGGCGACGACGAGTCGCTCGTCGGGGCGTCGCCCGAGATGTACGTGCGGGTGGAGGACGGCCGCGTGGAGACCTGCCCGATCTCGGGCACGATCGCCCGGGGCGTCGACCCGATCTCCGACGCCACGCAGATCCTCGCCCTGCTCAACTCGGAGAAGGACGAGTCGGAGCTCACCATGTGCACCGACGTGGACCGCAACGACAAGTCCCGGGTGTGCGTGGCCGGCAGCGTCCGGGTGATCGGCCGGCGCCAGATCGAGATGTACTCCCGGCTCATCCACACCGTCGACCACGTGGAGGGCCGGCTGCGCCCCGAGTTCGACGCGCTCGACGCGTTCCTCACCCACACCTGGGCGGTGACGGTGACCGGGGCGCCCAAAGCGTGGGCCATGCAGTGGGTCGAGGACCACGAGCGCTCGTCGCGGGCCTGGTACGGCGGCGCGGTGGGGATGGTCGGCTTCGACGGGAACATGAACACCGGCCTCACCCTGCGCACGATCCGGGTGAAGGACGGCGTGGCCGAGGTGCGGGCCGGGGCCACGCTGCTGTTCGACTCCGACCCCGCCGCGGAGGAGGACGAGACCGCGCTCAAGGCGTCGGCCTTCCTCGACGCCATCCGCGAACCGGAGCGGCGCGGCGCGGCCGGCGGCTGGCGCCCGGCCGAGACGTCGCTCCCTCACCGGCGCATCCTGCTGGTCGACCACCAGGACAGCTTCGTCCACACCCTCGCCAACTACTTCCGCAGCCTCGGCGCCGAGGTGGTCACCCTGCGGGCCGGCCGCGACGGCCTCGCCGGCGCCGAGCTCGACCGGGCCGCGCCCGACCTGGTGGTGCTCTCACCCGGCCCGGGCCGCCCCGACGATTTCGGCCTGAAGGCCACGATCGCCGCCGCGCTCGAACGCCGGCTGGCCGTGTTCGGCGTGTGCCTCGGCCTGCAGGGCGTGGTCGAGCACTTCGGCGGCCGGCTCGGGGTGCTCGACACGCCCGTGCACGGCAAGCCCTCCACCGTGAAGGCGCTGCGCGGCGCGCTGTTCGAGGGGCTGCCGGCCGAGTTCACGGCCGGCCGCTACCACTCGCTCTACACCCTCGAGGAGCACCTGCCGGCCGCCCTGTCGGTCACCGCCCGCAGCGACGACGGCGTGATCATGGCCGTGGAGCACGACACGTTGCCGGTGGCCGCGGTGCAGTTCCACCCCGAGTCCATCATGTCCCTCGGCGACGAGGTGGGCATGCGGCTCCTGGCCAACGTGTGCGCCCGGCTGGCGGGCGGCCCGGCCGGTCGCGGCTAGCGCCGCACCCGGCTCAGTGCATTCCCGGCCAGCGGGAGAAGTCGGTGTAGGTGTCGTCGCGCACGATCTTGCCGCCGGCGAAGGTGAGCACCACGCAGAACGGCAGCTTCCACTCCTCCCCCTGGTCGGGGTCGAACAGCGTCGCCTCAACCACCACCACGTCGTCGCCGCTCACGTGGGTGCGCTCGATGCGCATCGTCCGCTTCGGGGCGGCGGCCAGCACGCGCTGCTCGAACTTGAGCAGCTTGTCGTGGCCGAGCACGGCGCCGCCGAGCCGCGCGTCGGGCGCGTAGAGCCCGCGCACCATCTGCTCCACGTCGTTGTTGAACGTGTCCGCCCAGCGCTCCACCAGCGCGAGGTTCGCTTTCGTCGCTTCGCTCATCGTTCGTCCCTTCAGCTCTCGAGGCCCAGCGCGTTCTTGAACCCGGCGATGCCGGCCGTGTAGATCCCCCGAGCGAACCGCACCGCCTTGTCCTCGGCGATCTGGGGCTCGAAGCGGCTCGACCAGTTCACCTGCGTGGCGTCCCCCGCGGCGGTGAGCTTGATCGTGGCCAGGTACTCCCGGAACGGCATCGCCGCGGTCGTCTCCTCGGTGATCGAGTAGTCGAGCTCGTGCGCGGCCTCGTCGAGGCGTTCCAGGCGCTCGACCACGATGCCCTCGGCGCCGTTGAGCGTGAGCCGGCGCACCGACCCCACACCCTCGCCCTCACCCTCGCAGGTGTCGATCCCGGACATGATCTTGTCGATCCCGACGAAATCGGTCGCCAGCGCCCACACCTTCTCGATCGGGGCGTTGATCGTGTCGTTGACCTCGGCGCTCGCCATGGCGTTCTCCCCACTCGGCGTTTCCTGGCTGCATCTTCGCGCACCGCCGGCGGACGCGGCCGGCTCAGCCCTCGAGCACGCCGCGCACCACCGTCACCGCCTGGCCGGCCACGCCGACACGGTCCCCCCGCACCGCCACGCGCAGCTCCCCGCCCCGGGCCGAGACCTGCCTGGCCAGCAGCTGGGGCCGCCCGAGCTGCTCCGCCCAGTAGGGCCCGAGCATGCAGTGGGCCGAGCCGGTGACCGGATCCTCGGGCACGCCGACGGCAGGCGCGAAGAAGCGGGACACGAAGTCGACTCCGCTCGACCCGTCGCCGCCGAGCCCATCGGCGCCGCCCGGGGCGGTGACGCAGACCCCGCGAGCGTCCAGCCGGGCCAGCGCGCCGAGCTCCGGCGCCAGGCCGGCCACCACCGCCGGTTCGACGGTCGCCACCAGCAGATCGAACCGGCTCCGGCCCGTCCACGTGACCGCGGCGGCGGGCAGGCCGAGCGCGTCGAGCAGCCCCGCCGGCGCAGACGCAGGCGCGGCGCCCAGTGCGGGCAGGTCGAGCTCGATCCAGCCCTCGCCGAGCGGCGCGGCCGAAAGCTCTCCGCTGCGGGTGGCGAAGCGCACGGCGGCGCCGGACTCGGCGCGGCCGGTCTCCCACAGCACGTGCGCGGCGGCGAGCGTGGCGTGGCCGCACAGGTCCACCTCCACGCGGGGCGTGAACCAGCGCAGGCCCCAAGGCGCCCCCGCCTCGGCGGGCGGCGCCACGAACGCCGTCTCCGACAGGTTCATCTCAGCTGCAACCGCCGCCAGCCATCCCCGCTCGGGCGCGGCGGCGCCGAGCAGGACCACGGCCGCGGGATTGCCCTGGAAGGGCTGGCACGTGAACGCATCGACCTGAAGGAGCTCGAAGGGCATAGGCCCCACCCTTCCCGGCCGCCGGCGCCCGCCGCCAGCGGATTGTGGCATGGTGAGCGCGATGACCGACCACGACCCGCCGCCGGGCGCGCTCAGCGCCGAGGCCCGCGCCGCGCTCGGCGCGGCGTCCACCGCCACGGTCGCCTCCCAGCTCCAGCGGCGAGGCATCCGCAATGCCTTCTTCAACGGGCTCAAGCCGGTCAAAGGCGGCCAGCGCCTGCTCGGCTTCGCCCACACGCTGCGCTACGTGCCGATGCGGGAAGACCTGCAGCGCCGTCTCGCCGGCGGGGTCAACGCCCAGCGCCAGGCGATCGAGAGCCTCCAGCCCGGCGAGGTGCTGGTGATCGAGGCCCGCGGCGAGCCCCACGCCGGCACCATCGGCGACATCTTCGCCCTGCGCGCCCTGCGCCTCGGCGCCGCCGGGGTGGTGACCGACGGCGCGCTGCGCGACACCCCGGCCATCCGCCGCCTCGAGCTGCCCGTGTACCACCAGTCCTCCCATGCCGCCACGCTCGGGCGCCTCCACCTGCCCCTCGACCACCAGATCCCCGTCGCCTGCGCCGGGGTCACCGTGCTGCCGGGCGACGTGATCGTCGGCGACGACGAGGGCGCGGTCGTGATCCCGGCCGAGCTGGCCGAGGAGGTGGCGGCCGACTCGGCCCGCCAGGAGCTGGAAGAGGAGTGGGCGCTCGAGCGGGTCGACGCCGGGGAGAGCTCGATCGGCGTGTTCCCGATCAGCAAGGAGCGCCGGCCCGAGTTCGAAGCCTGGCTGCAGGAGCGAAGCCGATGACCCGCCGTTCGATCGAGGTGGCGAGCTTCGCCCACTCGAACCCCATCCCCGCCGCCTGCCGGATCGGGCCGCTGCTGGTGTCGAGCATCATCGGCCCGCGCAACGCCGACGACGGGCGAGTGCCCGAGGGCATCGACGCGCAGCTCGCCAACCTCTTCCACCACATGGGCGAGATGCTGCGCGAGGGCGGCGGCGACTGGCGCCACGTGGCCAAGGTGACCTTCTACGTGAGCGACATCGCCCACCGCGAGGCCATCAACGCCCCGTGGGTCGAGCGCTTCCCCGACCCGGCGTCGCGCCCCGCCCGCTACACCCAGGCCAGCGGCGACGCCGGCCGCGTGCTCGCCACCTGCGAGTTCCTCGCCTACATCGAGGACTGAGCCGGGCCTGCCCGCCCGTGGTTCGTTCCGGAGGCGCAGTCAGCGCCGTTGGAGGCCGCGGGCGGCGACCGTGCGCAGCACCTCGCTGCTGCCCCCGGCGATCGTGAACGACGGGCCGATCAGGGTCACCTGGGCGAGCTGGAACTCGGCGGCCGAGGCGGTGTCGAGGCTGGGCTCCAGGTCGCAGATGGCGCGCACCGCGTCGGTGACCTGCTGGGAGAACACGGTGCCGACGTCTTTCAGCAACGCCGCCTCCACCGCCGGCGCGCGGCCCTCGTCGATGGCGCGCGAGACGGTCAGGGAGAGCTGGCGCAGCGTCGAGTACTTGGCGCCGAGCCGGCCGATCATCTCGGTCTCCGGGCGGGTCGGGGCTCGCGCCAGCTCCCGCAGCCAGTTCTCGAAGACGAGGTACGAGAACAGGAACCGCTCGGGCCCGGCGCGCTCGAAGGACAGCTCGTTGTTCACCTGATGCCAGCCCATGCCGGCCTCGCCGAGCAGGTTCTCGTCGGGCACGAACACGTCGGTCATCACCACCTCGTTGAAGTGGTGGGTGCCGTCGAGGAAGCGGATCGGGTTGACCTTGAGGCCCTCCGAGCGCAGGTCGACCAGGAGCTGGGAGAGGCCGTTGTGCTTGTCGCCCTCGAACGGCGCGGTGCGGCACAGCACGATGAACCAGTGGTTCTCGTGGGCCCCGCTGGTCCAGATCTTGGTGCCGTTGAGCACCCAGCCGCCCTCCACCTTCTGGGCTCGGGTGGCCACCGCGGCGAGGTCGGAGCCGGCGTCGGGCTCGCTCATGCCGATCGAGAACCAGATCTCGCCGCGGGCGATGCCGGGCAGGAACCGCTGCTTCTGCTCCTCGCTGCCGAAGCGCAGGATCGACGGGCCCGACTGGCGGTCGGCCACCCAGTGGGCGCCCACCGGGGCGCCCGCAGCCAGCATCTCCTCCACGACGATGAACCGCTCGACGGCGGTGCGCGAATGGCCGCCGTACTCCTTGGGCAGCGCCATCCCGACCCAGCCCTTGGTCGCCATCTTCGCGGTGAACTCGGCGTTCTTCTCGTTGAACGGGTGAGCCCGGGCCCGGCTCTGCGGGGGCAGCTCGGCGGCGAGGAACGCCCGCACCTCCTCGCGCAGCGCCAGCTCGCTCTCGGTGAGCTCGGTGTAGCGGAAGTCCACCGGCAGGCTCATCGCGCACCCCCCTCGTCGCGTGGCGGGTCAGCGTAGCGCCGCCGGCCCGCCCCAGGATCAGGCATGTCCAGGATCAGGCAGGTCAGGGTTCGGACAGCTCCGCCAGCCGGCGGTCGATCGATCGCTGCTCCTGGCTGGTCGGGGCCAGCGCCCGGGCCACCAGGAACGCGGTGCGGGCCTCGGCCCGCCGCCCGGCGCGTCGCAGCAGGTCGGCGCGGGCGGCGTGGAACAGGTGCCGCTCGGAGAGCGCCGGCGCCAGCTCGTCCAACAGGGCGAGCCCCGCGTCGCTGCCCCACGCCATGCCCACGGCCACCGCCCGGTTGAGCGCCACCACCGGGCTCGGCGCCAGGCGGTGCAGCGCGTGGTAGAGGCCGGCCACCCGCCGCCAGTCGACGTCCTCGGCCCGTGCGGCCTGGTCGTGCAGCGCGGCGATGCCGGCCTGGAGCTGGTAGGGGCCGACACGCTCGCCGCCCGCCGCCGCGGCGAGGGCCCGCAGGCCCTCCTCTACCTTGCTGCGGTCCCAGCGGCTGCGATCCTGCTCGTCGAGGGGCACCAGCTCGCCGTTGGGGCTGGTGCGGGCCGCCCGCCGCGCATCGGTGAGCAGCAGCAGGGCCAGCAGGCCGAGCGCCTCGGGCTCGTCAGGGGCGAGGGAGGCGACCAGGCGGGCCAGGCGGATCGCCTCCTCGCAGAGCTCGTGGCGTATCAGCTCGTCGCCGGCGGTGGCGGCGTAGCCCTCGTTGAACACGAGGTAGACCACGGCCAGCACCGCGTCGAGCCGGGCGGCGAGCTGCTCGCCGCCGGGCGGGGTGAACCGCAGGCCGGCGGCGCGGATCTTGCGCTTGGCCCGCACCAGGCGTTGCGCCATCGTCGCCTCGGGCACGAGGAACGCCCGCGCCACCTCGCCGGTGGTGAGCCCGCACACCGCCCGCAGCGTGAGCGCCACCTGCGCCTCGACCGCCAGCGCCGGGTGGCAGCAGCCGAAGATCAGCGCGAGCTGGTCGTCGCGCAGCCGGCCAGCGTCAACCGGCGGATCGGGTTCGCCCCCGGCCCGTTCGGCGGCGCGCAGCAGCGCCAGCTTGGCCTCGCCCCTCGCCTCGCGCCGCAGACGGTCGAGCGCCCGGCGGCGGGCGGCCACGAGCAGCCACGCCCCCGGGCG
>JBJXGF010000394.1:0-11207 GCA_046153015.1 Acidimicrobiales bacterium
CCGAGCCGGGACCGATGCGCCCGGTCACGCCCCCGGCGAGGGGGGCCCGCTCGGCGGCGAACGCGTCGGCCGGCACGCAGAGCACGAGCCGCGCCGCGGGGACCCTGTGGTGCTCGAGCGCCGCGGTCATCGCGGCGGCCAGGTCGTCGCCGCCGTCGTCGCGCCAGGCGGCGTCGACCCACACGGGCCGGTCCCCCGGCCATGCCGCCGCCGCGGCCGCCGCCGCGTCGAGGGACCAGCGGACGAGCTCGTTGGCCAGCGCGGCGTCCTCGGGAGCGGCGGCGCCTGCCCGCTCCGGGGCCTCGCCCAACACGGCGGCGGCGCGCACGGCCACCACCTCGCCCGAAGCGATCGCCGCCATCGGGGTCAGCTCGAGGGTCAGCTCGCCCCGCTCGAGGGCTCGGCGCACGGCGAGGTCGCCGCCCAGTCCCGCGCCGCTGACCCTGGCGCGGCCGGCCCCTCCCACCGCGGCCAGGCGCCCGCGCCCCTGCTCTTTCGCCCGGAACATCGCTTTGTCGGCGTCGCGCAGCAGCGCGGCGGGGCTCGAGGCCTCGCCGTCGGCCAGCGCGATGCCGATGCTGCAAGTCACGGCCAGCCGGCGTTCGCCGAGCGGCACGGGGCGGCTCAGGCTCTGCTCGATCCGCTCCGCGATGAGGTCGAGCTCGGCGGCGTCGCTGAACCGCTCGATCAGCACGACGAACTCGTCGCCGCCGAAGCGGGCCACGGTGTCCTCGGGGCGCACCACCTGGCGCAGGCGGCCGGCCAGCTCCTGCAGCACCCGGTCGCCGGCGGCGTGGCCGAAGCTGTCGTTGATGACCTTGAAGTGGTCGAGGTCGAGGAACATCACCGCTAGGCGGGAGCCCTGCCGCCGGGCCCGGTTGAGCGCCAGCTCGAGGCGGTCGATCAGCAGGTTCCGGTTGGCCAGACCGGTCAGCTCGTCGTGCAGCGCCTGGTGCGCCATCCGCTCCTCGGTCCGGCGGCGTTCGGTGGCGATGGCGGCGAGGTCCGCGGCGAGACGCAGCGCGGCGGCGTGATGCGCCGCCGCCGGCCCGCCTCCTGCGCCCAGCGCGGCGACCACGCCGAGCGGCGCGTCGGCTTCCCGAGAGCGCACCGGCGCCGACCACAGGCCGCCCTGCGCCTCGCGGTCGCCCAGGCGCTCAACGCCGTCACGGAGCGCGGCGAGAAGGGGCCCGCCGGGCGCCAGCAGCGCGGCCGCGGCCTCCGCCGCCTCGGGGGTGCGGGGCGCGGTGACCACGAGCGGGGCGCCCTCCTCGCCGATCACCACCGCGCTCCACCCGTCGTCGTGCTGGGTCTGCACGAGCGCGGCCACGAGGCCGAGCGTCTCGTCGAGCGGGGCGCCGCGGGCGACGGCGCCGAGCACCTCGGCCTGGCCGGCGATCAACGCCTCGGCGCGGGTCCGTTCGGTCACGTTGCGGGTCGTGAGCAGGATGCCGCGCACGTCGGGGTCCTCGAGCAGGTTCACGGCCCAGCCCTCGGCCACCTGCCAGGAGCCGTCGGCGTGGCGCACCCGCATTCGCTCGGCCATCCGCGAGTTGGGCTCGGCCAGCAGCTGCTCGAACTCGGCCGCGGCGCGCACGACGTCGTCGGGGTGGATCACCTCGAACACGCTGCGATCCCGCCAGAACTCCGCGTCGTAGCCGAGGATCGGGGTGGCGAAGTGGCTGCCCTCCTGGCTGCGCCCGTCGCGATCGATGATCGTGATCGTGTCGGAGATGTTCTGCAGGATCTTGCGCAGGCGGTTCTCGTTCGAGCGCAACGCCCGTTCGGCGTCGTGGGCGGCGCCCACGTCGGCCGCCACCACCAGCGTTCCGAAGGTCTCGCCGTCGTCGCCTCGCAGCGGCGCCAGCGACAGCTCGAGCTCGAGCGGGCCGCCGTCGCGGCGGCGCCCCTCGAAGGGGAGGCGGCGCAGCACCTCCCCGGCCCGGCAGCGCCGCAATGGCTCGTGCAACGCGTCCTGGCTGCGGGCGTCGCCGCCGAACGCGTCCGCCAGCGCCAGGCCGTGGCGCTCCTCGGCCACCCAACCGCTGACCGTGGCGGCGGCCCGATTCCACAGGGCGACGCGGTCGTCCGGGCCGACAATCACCACCGGCAGCGGCGCCGCGTCGAGCAGCGCGACCCCGAAGGTGGACTGGCCGAGCACCGACCGGCGCACCGCGTCGGGTGAGGGGTCAAGCGGGGGGTCGAGGCGGGCGGCGTCGGGCTCAGCCGAACTCGCTACTGGGGGCTGCGCCCCCAGACCCCATCCACGCCCGGGTCGCTGGCGCTCCCCGGTCGTGTCGGCTTCGCTTCGCTCAGCCGAGTCGGGTTGCGCCATGCGGCCTCCTGCGGGCCCGGCTGCGGCTTGCTCCGCCGCCGCCGTCGGGCCGCCTCCCAGCATACGGGCCCAGCAGCAGGTTTCGGGCGGCCGGCGCGGCGCCCGCGCGCCCCTCCGGACGTCGGCCGATTGGGTGGTGGCACGCGCCGGCGCCGCGGCTAGCCTTGCGAGGCACGCCCGGGTAGCTCAGTCGGCAGAGCGGCTCACTCGTAATGAGCAGGTCAAGGGTTCGATTCCCTTCTCGGGCTCCACCGGCGGCGTTCTCCAGCCCCCTTCGTCGAGCGCCTCCCCGCCCGGGGCGTTGCGCACCGGCTAGGGTCGGTGGGCCAACGAGAGGAGGCCGCGTGGCTCGTGAGATCCACTTCTGGGTCGACCCCATTTGACCGTGGTGCTGGGTGACCGCCCGTTGGGCGGTCGATATCGCACCGCAACGCGACCTGCAGATCGTGTGGGAGCCGATCAGCCTGTTCTTGAAGAACAACCCTGATCCGGAAAGCAAGTTCTACGAGACCGTGAAGTGGTCGCACGGTCTGCTGCGGGTCATGGAGGCCGTCCGCGCCGCGGAAGGCGACGCCAAGGTGTTCGACCTGTACTGGGAGTACGGCCGGCGCATCCACCACGACCAGGAGCGGAAGTGGGATCCGGCGGAGGCGCTGACGGCGGTCGGGCTCGACCCGGGCTACGCCGCGGCCGCCGAGGACGAGTCCTGGGACGGCAAGGTGCGCGGCGGCATGGACCGCGGGCTCGCGCTCGTGGGTCAGGACGTCGGCACGCCGATCATCTCGTTCGAGGAGAACGGGCGGACCGTCGCCAACTTCGGCCCAGTCATCACCCGCGTGCCGCCGGGAGACGACTCGCTGAAGCTGTGGGATGCCTTCGTCACGCTCACGTCGATGGACGGGTTCTGGGAGCTGAAGCGCACCCGCACCGAGTCGCCGGAGTTCGGCGCCAGGCCCTGAACGCGCCCCCGTCGAGGGGGCTGATGGTGTGACGGCGGAGCCGGTCGAGCGTCAGGCGGTGAGCTGGCGCTCGATCAGCTCCGCCAGCACCAGGGGCGTGTCGCCCTGGAGCGAGTGGCCGGCGCCCTCGACCTCCACGACCACCGCGTCGGGCCGGCGCTGCTTCAGCGCGGCCACGTCCCCGTCGTCCACCACCGTGCCCTTGGCCATGCCCCGGGCCAGCAGGTAGGGCTGGGTGGTGGCGGCCACGTCGTCCCACAGGGCGGCGCGGTCGACCTCGCTGCGTTCGCCGGGACGGCGGCGCTCGCGGTCGTAGCGCCATTTCCACGAGCCGTCGGCCTGCCGAGCCGCGTTGTGGATGATCCCCCGCCGGAGGGAGGACTCCGAGCGGGTCGGGTTGTGCTCGATGGTGCGGGCGAGGATGTCGGCGAAGCTCGGGAAGCTCTGCGGGCCGTTCACGAAGTCGGTGATGTGCTTGGCCTTCTCCGCGGTGGTGCCCGGCGTGACGTCGACGATCAGGAGGCGGCGCACGAGCTGCGGGTGGCGCGCCGCCAGCGCATTGGCGGTGAGCCCGCCGAGCGACATGCCCACCACCAGCGCCGCGTCGGGCGCCAGCTCGGCCACGGCCGCGGCCACGTCGTCGGCCAGCGACCGCGGGTCGTACTGCTGGTCCTCCCGCCAGCCGGAATGGCCGTGGCCGGGCAGGTCGACGGCGAGGGCGGGGCGGCGCAGCGCCAGCAGCACGGTGTCCCACGTGTGGGCGTTCTGCGCGCCGCCGTGGATGAGCACGATCTCGGGCGCTGCCGGCGCTCCCCACCGCAACGCGCTCAGGCTGCGGCCGTCGGCCAGCGTGACGCTCAGCCGCTCCACGGCGGGCGGCGCATCGAGCGTGAGGCCCCATTCCTGCGCGTTCTCGTGGAAGTAGGCGAACTCGTCGTACACGAACTCGGCGGCGGTGGGATCGGCGGAGGCCATCTCCCCAGCCTCGCGCGCCGGCGCGGCCCCGTGCGCCGCCGCCGTGGCTGGGCTCGCCCGACCGGGCTACGCCAGGCCGAGGATCACCATCGCCAGGATCAGCGAGAACGCGCCGAGCAGGTCGAGCGACGAGGTGACGACCGGCACCCCGAAGTTGTCCGGGTCGAGCTCGAGGCGGTGGGCCACGACCGCCGACGCGAGGGCGACCACCACCGCCGAGATCGTGGCGAAGAGCCCGCCGATCATCGCCACGCCGATCATGCTGCCAAAGCCGGGGCTGGTGCGGCCGGTGAGCGCCGCCGCCACGTTGGCCAGCGTCCCCACCAGCAGGAACACGGGCGCGGCGAACAGGAACACCAGCACCACGTCGTCGCGCACGCCGCGGATGCGCAGCCCGTCGACCTCCACCACCCCGAGGTGCAGCTTGGTGGCCACCCGGGACGACAGGATCGAGCCGAGCGCGCCCGAGTCCTCGAGGAACGGCGGGATCAGCACCAGCAGCGCGGTGTACACCCCGAAGGACTCGAGCCGCTTCTCGATCGTGATGCCGGCCACGATGTCGACCACGCCGGCGGCGAGCAGCACCGGCGCCGACTCGCGCACGATGCGGCGCAGCGTGAGCAGACGCGACCGCCAGCTCAGCACGCCCGACACCAGCCCCAGCGCGGTGCACGTCGCCGCCAGCGCGCCGGTCACCCAGCCGAGCTCCACCACGAACGAGGCGAGGAACAGCGACGGGAGCGTCACCATGTCTCCCACCGCGGTGACGATCGGTGAGGACACGTTGTCGAGGTCCCAGTTGCGCCGCACCGAGAGCACGGCCACGGCGACCGTGACCGCCAGCACCACCAGCGACGAGAGCATCCCGCCGAGCACGGAGATCACCACGAACTGGGCCACGTGGATCGTGTCGGGCACGTTGAAGGCCAGCGCCACCAGCTTGGCCAGCACGCCGAGCGCGAGCGAGGTGGCGAGCGACAGGGCGAGGGCGGCGCCGAGGTTCTGGCCGACCACGGTGTCGCGCCGCCGGGTGAGGCTGAACTGGCCCGTGTGGATGGTGGTCGACAGGCGGCTGCCGAGCGCCCCGAAGATGTTGCCGCGCATGCCGATCGCTGCGGGCACGAGCACGAGCAGCCCGGGCAGGCGTTCGAGGGTGCCGGTGATCGAGCCGAGCGTGATGCCCGCGATCAGGTCACCGACGCTGGAGATCAGCAGCGCCGCCAGCCCCTGACGCAGGTCGGCGGCGTCGGCGCGCACCAGGCGCCGGAAGGTGGCGCGCAACGCCGCGATCGCTCGTCGGGGCATGCGGGCTACTCGGAAGGTCCATCGTCGTCGGCGCCTCGGTCAGGCGCACCGACAGTAGCCGCACCGCCCGGGCCGGCGTCCCGCGCCGCCGACCCCGCCGGTCGGGCGGGGCCGCACGCGGTACGGTGGCCGTCCGGAGCGAGCGGCGAGGGGGCATCACGTGGCTGCGACGACCGAAGCGGCCCAGGCGGCTCGAGGCGGGGTCGACTCGGCTCGAGCCTGGCTGGTGGTCGCCGCCGCCTTCCTGTCGACGTTCAGCGCCTTCGCGGTCACCTACAGCTTCGGCGCGTTCTTCAAGCCGATGGCCGACGAGTTCCACACCGGCAAGGGCGCCACGTCGTTCGTGTTCGCCATCACCACGTTCCTCTACTTCGTGCTGGGGCTGCCGGCCGGGCGCATCGCCGACCGGCGCGGACCCAAGTCGGTGGTGCTCACCGGCGCCGCGGCCCTCGCCGTCGGCCTGTGGCTCACCTCGTTCGTGTCGCAGCTCTGGGTCGGCTACCTCACCTACGGGCTCGGCGTCGGGGTGGCCGTCGCCTGCGCCTACGTGCCGATGGTGTCCCAGGTGGGCGGCTGGTTCGAGCGCAAGCGGGCCAGCGCGCTGGGCCTCGCCGTGGCCGGCATCGGCGTGGGCACCCTCGTCGGGCCGCCCGCCGCCAGCGCCCTGATCGAGGCCTACGGCTGGCGCACCACCTACCGGATCTTCGGCGTGGTCGCCCCGCTGCTGCTCGCCCTCTGCGCGGCGCTGGCGGCGCGCCCTCCGGCGGCGCTCGGCGCGCCGCCGCCCCCGCCCCTCGGCGAGCTCGTCCGGCGCCCTTCGTTCCGCCTGCTCTACGCGGCCATGCTGCTCGTCTCGCCGGCGTTGTACGTGCCGTTCGTGTTCCTCACCGCGTACGCCAAGGACAACGGCGTCTCGAGCGGCCGGGCGGCGCTGCTGCTCAGCCTCATCGGGGCGGCCAGCACTGCCGGCCGCCTCGGTCTCGGCACGGTGTCGGACCGCTTCGGCGCGTTCCGCCTGTACGGCGGGTGCGTGCTGGTCATGTGCGCCTCGGGCCTGATCTGGCTGGCCGCCGGCCGCTCGTACGCCCTGCTGCTGGTGTACGCGCTGGTCATGGGCGTGAGCTACGGCGGCTTCATCGCGCTCTCGCCGGCCGTGGCGGCCCTGGTGTTCGGCCCCGCCGGGCTCGGCGGCGTCCTCGGCGCCCTCTACACCGCGGCGGGGCTCGGCGGGCTCGTGGGCCCGCCGGTCATCGGGGCGATCATCGACGGGACCGAGTCGTACACCCCGGCCATCCTCGCCGCGATCGCGTTGGGCCTCGGCGGCTTCGGCCTGCTCACTCGCCTCGGCGCAGCGGCCGGCCCGGCGCCGTCGCCCGCCCGCTGAACCGGCGCCGGGCCCGGCCGCTCAGGCGCCCTTCTCGGGGTCGACGATGTTGAAGGCCAGCGTGCCCCCGCCGTCGAGGATCAGCGCTTGGCCGGTGATCCACGACGACGCATCGGACGCGAAGAACAGCGCCGCCGCGGCCACGTCCTCGGGCTCGCCGAGCCGCTTGAGCGGATAGCGCTCGGCCACCAGCTTGCCCCGCTCGCCCTCCCACAGGATGCGGGCGAAGTCGGTCTTGATGAGCCCCGGGGCCACGCAGTTGACCCGCACCTGCGGGCCGAGCTCGGGCGCGAGCTGCTGGGTGAGCTTCACCAACGCCGCCTTGGTCACCCCGTACACCCCGAGCTGGATGTCGGAGCGGAACCCCGCCACCGAGGAGACCATCACCACCGAGCCGCCGTGCTCCTGCATCCACTTCCGCCACGCCAGCTGGGTCCAGACGAACGGGGCTCGGATGTTCACCTGGAACGTCTTGTCCCAGCGGCCGAGGTCGGCGTCGATCAGCGGCCCGGCGTAGGGGTTGGCCGCCGCGTTGTTCACCAGCACGTCGAGGCGTCCGTGGCGGTCGAGCACGGCGTCGATCGTCGCCTCGGCCTGGTCGGCTTCGCCGACGTTGGCGGGGAACCAGTCGCAGCCGCCGCCGATCTCGGCCGCCGCCTGCTCGAGCTGTTCGGCCTTGCGCGACACGATCACGACCTGCGCGCCGGCGTCGGCGCAGCTCCGCGCGATGCCCTTGCCGATCCCTTTCGAGCCGCCGGTCACGAGGGCCACCTTGCCGTCCAGTCTCAGTTCCATGGCGGCACACAGTACGTAGCGCCGTGGGGCCCCGCACGAGCCCGCGGCGCACGTCAACGGCGCACCTCAGCGGCGGAGGGCGAACCAGACGGTTAGAGGGAGCGATCCTTCGGAAACGACAGGCGAGAACCACCCCGCGGGTGAGGGCTGCACCCGTGCACGTCACAACAGATCGGTAGGGTGTCAGGCGATGGCCGATCAGGCGCGGTTCGTCGACGAAGCGATGGAGCACATGCCGGCGCTGTACTCCGCCGCGCTCCGGATGACGCGCAACGCCGCCGAGGCCGAAGACCTCGTGCAGGAAACGTATCTGAAGGCCTATCGCGGCTTCGCCGGGTTCAAGGAGGGCACGAACCTCAAGGCCTGGCTCTACCGGATCCTCACCAACACCTACATCAACTGGTACCGGTCGAAGAAGCGCCGCCCGGAGGAATCCGAGCTGGAAGACGTGGAGGATCTGTACCTCTACCGCCGCCTCGGGGGGCTCGAGGCCGCGGCGGCGGGCCGCAGTGCGGAGGACGAGCTGCTCGACACGTTCTCCGAGGCCGAGGTGAAAGACGCCATCGAGGCGCTGCCCGAGCAGTTCCGCCTTGCGGTGCTGTTGGCCGACGTCGAGGGCTTCTCCTACAAGGAGATCGCGGACATCCTGGAGGTGCCGATAGGCACGGTCATGAGCCGGCTGCACCGGGGAAGAAAGGCCCTGCAGAAGCGGTTGTACGAGTTTGCCGTGAGCCGTGGCCTGGTCGATGCGCCCTCCGAGCCGGAGGGCCACCGGCGCAGCGGCGGCGCTCAGGGCGAACGTCGTGATCCCGCCGAACCAGCCGAGCCCGCCGGTCGGGCCCGCTCCGGCGTGACCCCCTAGTCGGAGATGGCCACTCGGAACCGTTGATGGAGACCAACGACTGCGAGCAGGCGCTGCTGGCGCTGTACCACTTCCTCGACGGCGAGCTCACCGCCGACCGGCGCCGGTCGATCGAGCTCCACCTCGACGACTGTCTGCACTGCCACGGCGCCTTCGAGTTCGAGTTCGAGCTGCGCACGGTGGTGCAGGCCAAAGCGCAGGACAACGTGCCCGACCACCTGCGCCAACGAGTGCTGCGCGCCCTGTCCCAGGAGGGCGGCCCGCTGCTCGGCTGGGCCTGAACAGCCGCCACGCGTAACCCCGGACGCCGCCCGTGAAACGTGACATGTTCCACCGGCTTCGCCGGAATAGCTCCTGGTCGGGCGCTGGTTGGCCAGCGCATGGCACAGGAATCCATCGCCGGGTACCGCTTCGCCAGCGAGGAGGGCCCCGTCAAGCGTTCCGCCCGCGGTCGGGTCTGCGAGGAGGCCGGCTGTTCGACGATCTTGTCGATCTACAACGACGGCGACCACTGCGCCCGGCACGAGCCGATGACTCCGCCCCGAATGCGTGGAGTGAAGATCGCCTGACGATAGGCGCGGGTTTCTCGGCGACGACTTGTCGGCCCGGCGGCCAACGGCCGTAGGATGGCCCCCCATGGTGTACGGGTTCCTGGCGGTCGTCTGGCACTACTGGATCGGCGTGGCGCTGGCGTTGCCGGGCATCATCATGGTGCTCGCGACCGTCGTCGGATACCTCGTCAAGGTCGTGATGCCGAAGTACCCGAGGCAGTGATCGCGTGACCGCTTCGGTCGACTGGCGGCTCGCCCAGCAGGTGGCGGCCCGAGTCGGCCGACGCGAGCCGTTCGCCCAGTCGTATCACTACGCCTCGCTGGCGCCAGACTTCGCGGAGCTCACCGCCGAGGCCGAGGAGCTGGTGGCTGAGGTCGCCGGTCTGCGCTCGCTCGCCGGCCCCGCCCGGGCCCGGGTGACCGACCGAGCCGGCTGGGTCGACGCCAACATCGCGTCCTTCCAGCGTCTGCTGCGCCCCCTGATCGACAAGCTCGAGGCCAAGGCGTCCGGGGCCTCGTTCGGCGGCGTCGCCGGCCGCCTGGCCGGGCTCGAGGTGGGGGCGCTGCTCGGCTGGATGTCGCTGCGGGTGCTCGGCCAGTACGACGTGCTGATCATCGAGGACGAGCGCCCCGAGGACCAGGATCTCGTCTACTACGTGGGGCCCAACGTGCTCTCGCTCGAGAAGCGCTACGCCTTCCCCCCACGCGAGTTCCGACTCTGGCTCGCGGTCCACGAGTGCACCCACCGGGCGCAGTTCACCGGCGTGCCGTGGCTGCGCCACCACTTCCTCGACCTCGTGCAGCGCACGATCGACGCGGTGGAGCCCGACCCCAAGCGCCTCGTCGGCGCCCTCAAGGCGGCCCGCGACGAGCGCCGCGCCGGCCGCCGCCCGCTCGACTCGGGCCTCGCGGCCCTCTTCGCGACCGACGAGCAGCGCCAGCTCCTCGACCGCATCGGCGGCATGATGTCGCTGCTCGAGGGCCACGGCGACATCGTGATGAACCGCGCCGTCGCCGAGCGGGCCCCCTCTGCCGAGCGCTTCGCCCGGGTGCTCCACGCCCGCCGCCAGCAGTCCTCGAGCCTCGTGCGCCTCCTCCAGCGCCTCATCGGCCTCGACGCCAAGCTGGCCCAGTACCTCCAGGGCGAGGGCTTCGTGCTGGCCGTCGAAGCCGCCGGCGGCCGCGAGCTCTTCGACAACGTGTGGCGCGGTCCCGAGTGGCTGCCGACGATGGACGAGATCCGCCGCCCCGAGGAGTGGATCGAGCGGGTGCGGCTGTCCCACGCGGTCTGAGGGCGGCCGTGACCCCCGCCGACCTGCTGCCCCGCTGCACGTTCCCCCCGGCCGGCGCGGCGGTCGAGTGCGCGGTGTCGGGCGGGCCGGACTCCACGGCCCTGTTGGCGTTGGCCGTCGCCGCCGGCTGCGTCGCCACCGCGGTGCACGTGGACCACGGGCTGCGGCCCGGCGGCGGCGCCGAGGCCGACGTGGTGGCCGCCTCCGCCGCCGCCCTCGGCGCCGCGTTCCGCGCGGTGCGGGTGGAGGTGGGCGTCGGCCCCAACCTCGAGGCCCGCGCCCGGCGGGCCCGGTACGCGGCGCTGTCGCCGGATGCGCTCACCGGCCACACCGCCGACGACCAGGCCGAGACCGTGCTGCTCAACCTGCTGCGCGGCGCCGGGCTCGACGGCCTCGTCGGCATCGGCCGGCCGGAGCGGCGGCCGCTGCTCGGGCTGCGCCGGGCCGAGACCGCTGCGCTGTGCCGCGACCTCGGCCTGGCCGTGGTGCAGGACCCGACCAACGACGACCTCACCCATCGCCGCAACCGGGTTCGCCGCCACGTGCTGCCGCTGCTCGACGAGGTGGCCGGCCGAGACGTGGCCGGGCTCATCGCCCGCCAGAGCGTGCACCTGCGCCAGCAACAGGCGCTGCTCGACGAGCTGGCCCAGGGCCTCGACCCGTGCGACGTGGCGGCCCTGCGCGCCGCCCACCCCGCCCTCGCCGCCCAGGCGCTGCGGGCGTGGCTGCGCGCCGCCGATGCCGACCGC
>JBJXGF010000412.1:0-4376 GCA_046153015.1 Acidimicrobiales bacterium
CGCTCGGCGGCGCCGCCCCGAGGGCGACCGAGGAGCTCGACGGCGACCTCGACGCCGATCCCGACGCCGACGCCGGCCCTGGCGTCGGCCCCTGAGCGCACCCTGCGCTCGCAGCGCACGAGCGCCGGGCCCGCACGCGGTGCGACGGGGGCTCGCCTGCTTCGCGTCGCCCCCGTCGCAGCCGGCCCGCTGCAGTGCTGGTCGGCGGCTTTCGCCGCCCCAGTCCTAAGCCCGGGCGCCGAACGCGGCCATGGGCCCATTCGCTCCGGCGCCGATCGGGCGGCGCCGATTGGGCGCGGCCGGCGGGGCCGGGCGACACTCGTCGGGTGAGCCGCCTGCTCCTCGCCGCCCTCATCGCTGCGGCTGCGGCCGCCCTGGCCTGGTGGCTGCAGCGCCGTCGCCCGCCCGCGCCCACTCAGGCCGGCTTCTCGGCGCCCACCCAGCTCGACCGAGCCGATTTCCCCCGGCCGGAGGCGCGCTGGCTCGTGGCCGTGTTCACCTCCGCGTCGTGCGGCACGTGCGCCGACACCACGATGAAGGCCGCCGCCCTGGAGT
Organism: Acidimicrobiales bacterium; assembly: GCA_046153015.1. Taxonomy (GTDB): domain Bacteria; phylum Actinomycetota; class Acidimicrobiia; order Acidimicrobiales; family CAIXPF01; genus JBJXGF01. The sequence continues at coordinate 556 of JBJXGF010000412.1, forward strand.
CCGACACGGTGGCGGTGGCCGAGGTCGAGGTCGGCGCGGCCAAGGCGCTGCACCGCCGCTACGGGATCGAGGCGGTGCCGATCGTCGCCGTCGCCGACCACCTCGGCGCGGTGCGGGCCTCGTTCGTGGGCCCGGTGGCCGCCGCCGAGTTGTGGGCGGCGCTGGCCGAGCTGCGCAGCGCGGCCGACTGAGCCGGACGCCCCGGCCGATACCCGGCGCCGGTCAGCCGGCGGTGACCGGCTCCGCGGCGGGCTGGGTCGCCTCGCGGCCCACCTGAACCAGGCGGTACACCTCGGCGCCGTCGATGGTCTCGCGGTCGAGCAGAGCGCGGGCGATGAGATCGAGGCCGGCTCGGTGCTCGTGCAGCATCTGGCGGCAGCGGTCCTCCGCGTCGCGCAGGATCCGCTCGATCTCCATGTCGATCACCCGGGCGGTGTCGTCGGAGTAGTCGCGGGTCTGCATCAGGTCGTCGCCCAGGAACACCTGATGGCTGCCGCTCCAGGCCATCGGGCCGATGCGGTCGCTCATGCCCCACTCCCGCACCATCTTGCGGGCGAGCTCGGTGGCCTGCACGAGATCGTTCGAGGCGCCGGTGGAGGTGAGGCCGTAGACCAGCTCCTCCGCCATCCGCCCGCCCATCATCACGGCGAGGCGGTCCTCGATGTAGTTCCGGTTGTAGTAGTGCCGCTCCTCGGGAAGCTGCTGGGTCACCCCGAGCGCCATGCCGGTGGGCAGGATCGTCACCTTGTGCACGGGGTCGGCGTTGGGGAGCACCGCCGCGGTCACGGCGTGGCCGGCCTCGTGGTACGCGGTCGACTCCTTCTCCTTCTCCGACATCACCACCGACTCGCGGCGCTGGCCGATCAGCACCCTGTCCCGGGCCTCTTCGAAGTGGTGCATGCGGATCACGTCGTTGCCGGTGCGCACCGCGAACAGGGCCGCCTCGTTCACGAGGTTGGCGAGGTCGGCGCCGGCCATGCCGGGGGTGCCCCGGGCCACCACGCTCAGGTCGACGTCGGGCGCGACCCGCTTGTGCTTGCAGTGCACCTGGAGGATGGCGAGGCGCTCGCTCACCTCGGGCAGCGGCACGATCACCTGGCGGTCGAAGCGGCCCGGGCGCAGCAGCGCCGGGTCGAGCACGTCGGGCCGGTTGGTGGCGGCCACCACCACGATGCCCTCCGACGCCTCGAAGCCGTCCATCTCCGAGAGCATCTGGTTGAGCGTCTGCTCCCGCTCGTCGTGCCCGCCGCCGAGGCCGGCGCCGCGCTTGCGGCCGATCGAGTCGATCTCGTCGATGAAGATGATGGCGCGGCCCATCTTGCGGGCCGACTGGAACAGGTCGCGCACCCGGCTGGCGCCGACGCCGACGAACATCTCCATGAAGTCCGAGCCGGTCACCGACAGGAACGGCACCCCGGCCTCGCCGGCCACGGCCCGCGCGATCAGGGTCTTGCCGGTGCCGGGCGGGCCCACCAGCAGCACGCCCTTGGGGATCTTCGCGCCGATCTCGGCGAACTTGGCCGGGGTCTTCAGGAAGTCGATGACCTCCCGGATCTCCTGCTTGACGCCCTCGTAGCCGGCCACGTCGGCGAAGGTGGTGGCCGGGCGCTCGGTGGAGTACGTCTTGGCCCGCGATCGCCCGATCGACATGATCCCGCTCATCTGACCGGCCGCTCTGCGCTGCATCCAGGCGAAGAACGCGATGAGGATCACGACCGGGAGGATCAGCGGGAGGAAGCTGGTGAGAAAGCCCGATTCGGGCGTTTTCGGCCGCACGTCGACGTTGTTCTCCCGCAGGAGCGTGCGGTCCTCCTCGGGAATCTGCAGATAGCCGGTGGTGTGGAAACGGGCGCCGTCTTTGTAGGTGCCGATGATCTCGCCGTTGGTGTTGTTGTACTCGACCGCTTGCACGCGGCCCTGCTCGACCTGGGTGAGGAACTCGCTGTAGCCGATCTTCGTGCCCGGGTCGCGGCGCAGCAGCGACGGCACGATCAGCACGGCGGCGATGAGGCCGAGCACAACCCAGACGGACCATTTGGGGAAGCCCTGCTCGGGCTTGCCCGCGCCGGCGCCCCGATTACGTGACGGCGAAGGCGAAGGGGCGTCACTCATGGGACCATGCTAGGCGGGGCCCCGGCCCTCGCGTAGTCCGCCCCGCTGCCCGCGGGCAAGCCCGGCCGCGCCGGGCGGGCCGAGCGCGGTCTACGGTGGGTTCATGGCTCGCCAGCGCGTCGGTGGCCGCTCGTGGGGCCTGCTCGATTATGCCGTCGGGGTGGTGGCCGCCTATGCGCTCTCCTGGGTGGCGGCCGCCGCGTTGACCAGCCGGCTGAGCCCGCTCGGCGCCGCTGCGGGGGTGGCCGCCGCGGCGGGCGAGGAGAACCCGTTCCTGCGCAGCTCGGGCGCCCTCGATCTCTACGGGGTGGCCGTGCTCCAGCTGCCGCTCTCGCTCACGCAGCTCGCCGTGGTGGTCAACGCCGCCGAGCGCAAGGGCCGAGGCTTGGCGGCCGAGCTCGGCCTGCGCATCCGCCCGGTCGACGCGCTCGTCGGCCTGGGCGGGGGCGTGGCCGCGCAGCTCCTGGCCGCGCTGTTCTACGTGGCGCTGTCGCCGTTCCTCGACACCGACGATCTCTCGGGCCCCGCCCGCAGCCTCACCGAGCGGGCCAGCGTCGGCGGCATGGCGGTGGTGCTGCTGTGGCTGGTTGTGGCCGTGTTGGCGCCGGTGGTGGAGGAGCTGGTGTACCGGGGCCTCCTGCTCCGCTCGCTCGAGCGCCTCCTCGACCGGCGTTTAGCCCTCGTCATCAGCTCGTTCCTGTTCGCCGCCGTGCACATCCAGCTGCTGCAGCTTCCCGGGCTGTTCATCGCCGGGCTGACCTTCGGGGTCATCGCGCAGCGCAGCGGCCGCCTCGGCGGAGCGATGCTCGCCCACGCCGTGTTCAACGCCCTGTCGCTCGTGCAGCTCCTGCGCTGAGCGGCCCGTCCGACCGCTTCCCGCCCCCGTCGGCACGCCCCCGCGGGGAGCGCCTGCGAGCTGGGCGAATATTCCCGCTCGTTCAGCGAGCGCCGCTGCGGCGCCGATGATGGCAGTTGTAGCGGCGTACAGGAGCGAGCGGCTGTGCGAATGACGTGCCCTACCAATTGCGGCGGGACGATGGTCGAGATCAACCTCCAGGTGCGCAGCTGGGTCGTGACCATGCGGTCGTGCTCCACCTGCGACACCCGGTTCTGGCTGCGCGACGGCCACCCCATCGACATCGACGCCCTTCTCGACGAGGTGTCCCGCTCGAGCCTGCGCAAAGCTGTGTAGTCGCAGCGAAGCTGTGTAGTCGCAGCGAAGCTGTGTAGTCGCAGCGAAGCTGTGTAGTCGCAGCGAAGCTGTGTAGTCGCAGCGACGCTGTGTAGTCGCAGCGACGCTGTGTAGTCGCAGCGAAGCTGTGTAGTCGCAGCGAAGCTGTGTAATCGCAGCGAAGCTGTGTAGTAGCGCGGTGTAACGCGGCCTGCGTCTCCCGCCGGCGTTGACGGCCCGCGCCCCTGGAGCGCAGCTAGCCTGACCGGACTATGGCGATGCGGCGGCCCCCGTCGGGAACGAGCGGCGGAACGAGCGGCGGCGGGACCGCACGCAGGTTCGCCGGGGCGATCGGGGCGACCCCCCCGGGGCCGGCGGCGAGCGTATGAACCTCACCGCGGAGCAGCCGACCGAGGTGGAGCTCGAGCCCGCCGCCCCGGCGCGGCCGGGCCGGGTGCGCCTCGCGCCGTGGGTCCCGACCGTCGACCGGCTGGTGTCGCTCGGCGTGGTGCTCGGCTGCATGGTCTTCGTGGTGGTG
>JBJXGF010000008.1:0-10063 GCA_046153015.1 Acidimicrobiales bacterium
GTCGCTGGCCGACGCGTCCCGCTTGGCCAGCGCCGAGGGCGAGGCCGCGGTGCTGGTGGAGCTGGCCGCCGAGCCCGGGGCCGCCGCGGCCGGAGCGGCGCGGCGCGACCTCTACCGGCGGGTGTCCGCAGACGCCGCCGCCACCGGCCGGGCGCTCGACGACCACATCGAGGCGCTGCGGGTGCGGCCCGAGGACCTCGACCGCCTGAGCCGCGCCCCCGGGGTGCGCCGCATCGAGCCCGACCGCCTGCTCGCCCCGCAGGCCGAGCCGAACATCGAGCTGGTCGGCGCGCCCGCCGCGTGGTCGGCCGGGCGGCGGGGCGAGACGGGCGCCGTGGCGATCATCGACAGCGGCGTCGACGCCGGCCACCCGCAGCTGAGCGGCCGGGTGGTCTACGAGGCCTGCTTCACCGACCGGTCCTGCCCGAACGGCGCCTCCGAGCAGACCGGGCCCGGCGCCGCCGCGCCCTGCGGCCTGGTCTCGGGCTGCTGGCACGGCACGCACATGGCCGGGGTGGCCGCCGGCGCCCGGGACATCGGCGTGGCCCCCGGCGCCAAGATCGCCGCCTTCGCCGTGCTCAGCCGCTTCGCCGACCCGGCCGACTGCGGCCCGCAGCCGGCGCCGTGCATCCTCGCCCGGGTGTCCGACGTGGTCGCGGCGCTGGCCCGGGTGGAGGAGGTGGCGGCCGAGCTGTCGATCTCGGCGGTCAACCTCAGCCTGGCCGGCGAGACCCACGTGGCCCCCTGCGACGACACGATCCTCGCGGGCGCGATCGGCCGGCTGCGGGCCGCCGGCGTGGCCACCGTCGTCGCCTCCGGCAACGGCGGGCACGCCGACGCGCTGAGCGAGCCGGCCTGCGCGTCGGAGGCGATCACCGTCGCCGCCTCGCACACCGACCGCGACGCGGTGTACCTCGGCTCCAACTCCTCACCGCTGCTCGACCTGTGGGCGCCCGGGGTGAGCATCCGCAGCGCCGTGCCCGGCGGCGAGATCCGCGCCTCCACCGGCACCTCCCCCGCCGCGGCCCACGTGACCGGCGCGTGGGCGCTGGCCGCCGAGCTGCTGGGCGGGCGCAGCGTGGATCGGATCGAGGCCTTCCTCGAGGCGGGCGGCCTGGCGTTGACCGATCCCCGCAACGGGGTGACGGCCCCGCGGCTGGCGCTGCGCACCGGGCCCTCGCTGCTGCGCCTGCAGAGCGGGTTGTCGGCGCCGGCCGGCCATCGGGACGTGGTGGGCGACTTCAACGGCGACGGCGTGGACGACATCATCTGGTACGGCAACGGCGTCGCCTCCGACCTCGTGTGGTGGAGCTCCCGCTCGGGGGCGTTCAGCGCTAAACGGCTGCTGATCGGCAGCGGCCTGCTGAGCGCGGTCGGCGACTTCAACGGCGACGGGATCGACGACGTGCTGTGGTTCTCGCCTCACTCAGGGGGCGACTGGATCTGGTGGGGCAGCCGCCAGGCCCGCTTCTCCGGGACGCAGCTGTCGGTGGCCGGCGACCTGACGCCCGTGGCCGGCGACTTCGACGGCAACGGCGCCGCCGACATCTTGTGGTTCGCCCCGGGCAGCGCCGCCGACGCGCTGTGGCTGGGCGGACCGGGCGGCGCGTTCCGGCGGACCGAGGTGGACCTCGACGCCGCCGGCGCCCCGCTGGCCGGGGACTACGACGGCGACGGCCGCGCCGACCTGCTCGTGTACGACGGCGCCGGGCCCGACGCCGTGTGGTTCGCGGAGGAGGACGGCCGGTTCGCCGCGGTCGGCCAGCACGCCCCCGACCACGCGCTGGCCTTCGCCGGCGACGTGAACGGGGACCGCCGGGTGGACCTCCTGTGGCACGACCCGATCGGCGGTGTCGACAGCTGGTGGCTCGCCACCTCCGACGGTGTCTTCACCCGGACGCCGTTCGCCGCCCTCGCCGCGGCCCGGCCCACCCTGGGCGACTTCAACGGCGACGGCCTGGCCGATGTGCTGTGGCGAGACCCGACGGGCGCCGCCAGCCTGCGCTTCACTGCCTGATTGTCGCAGTCTGACGGGCTCGGGCCGGTCAGGCCCGCAGCCGGCGCACGAGGCGGGTGAGGGACTCCTCGAAGTGCGGCAGCGTCTCGAGGCCGCAGAGGCGCAGCGCAGCGTTGTCGAGCGCGGAGTTGGCGGGGCGGGGCGCGGGGCGGGGCGGGTCGAGCTCCGCCGTGGTGATCGCCCCCACCCGGTCGGGGGCATGGCCGCCGGCGGCCACCACCGCCCGGGCGTACTCCCACCACGAGACCACCCCCTGGTTGGTCACGTGATACAGGCCGGGGCGGCGGTCCACGGCCAGGCGGTGGACCATCGCGGCGAGGTCGGCCGCCATCGTCGGCGAGCCCCGCTGGTCGGTCACGAAGGCCAGCGGCGCACCCGCGTCGGCCAGGCGCAGGATCGTCTTGACGATGTTGGCGCCGTGCGCGCCGCTCACCCACGAGGTGCGCACCACGGCCCAGCCCGGGTCGATCTCGCGCTCGCCGCCGAGCTTGGAGCGGCCGTAGACCGACTGCGGGTTGGGGTCGTCCCACTCGGTGTAGGGCGTCGGCTTGGACCCGTCGAACACGTAGTCGGTCGAGACGTACACCACGTGAGCCCCCACCCGGCGGGCGCCGTCGGCCACGTGGCGGGCGCCGAGCGCGTTGACCGCGTAGGCGAGGTCCGGTTCGGTCTCGCAGCGGTCGACCGCGGTCATGGCCCCGGCGTGCACGATCAGGTCGGGCGCGAGGCCGCACACTGCGCCGAGCACCGCGTCGCGCTCGGCCAGATCGCAGTCGGCGGAGGCCAACGCCACCACCTCGTTGCGGGGGTTGGCGGCGAAGAGCGGGGCCAGCTCCTGGCCGAGCTGGCCGCTGCCCCCCGTGATCAGCACCTTCACGACGGCCGGTCTCTCACGACAGTGTTGGCCTCAAGACAGTGTTGGCCTCAAGACAGTGCGGCCCGCGCCTTGAGCGGCGCCCACCACCAGCGGTTGTCGCGGTACCAGTCGACCGTGGTCGCCAGCGCGTCCTCGAAGCTGCGCTCGGGCCGCCAGCCCAGCGCCTCCGCCTTGGAGCAGTCGATCGAGTACCGCCGGTCGTGGCCGAGCCGGTCCGGCACGTACTCGATCATCTCCTCGCCGGCCCCGCAGAGCGCCAGGATGCGCTCGGTGAGCTCGCGGTTGCTCCGCTCGTTGCCGCCGCCGATGTTGTACACCTCGCCCACCTCGCCCCGGCGCAGCACGAGGTCCACGCCGGCGCAGTTGTCCTCCACGTGGCACCAGTCGCGCACGTTGAGCCCGTCCCCGTAGAGGGGGACCTTGCGGCCCTCGAGCAGGTTGGTCACGAAGAGCGGGATCACCTTCTCGGGGAACTGGTAGGGCCCGAAGTTGTTCGACGAGCGGGTGACCAGCACCGGCAGCCCGTAGGTGGCGTGATACGACAGGGCGATCAGGTCCGAGCCGGCCTTCGACGCCGAGTACGGGGAGCGGGGCCCCAGCGCATCGCGCTCGGTGAACGAGCCCTCCTCGATCGAGCCGTACACCTCGTCGGTCGAGATGTGGAGCAGGCGGCCCACCTCGGCCCGCCGAGCGGTGTCGCACACCACGTTCGTGCCGTCGCAGTTGGTCCGCACGAACGCGTCGGGGTTGAGGATCGAGCGGTCCACGTGGCTCTCGGCGGCGAAGTGCACGACCACGTCGTGGCCGGCCATCGCCGCGGCCAGCGACTCGCGGTCGCAGATGTCGCCCTTCACGAACTGGTAGCGGCGGCGGGTGGCCGGGTCCTCGTCGAGGCCCCGCAGGTTGTCGAGGTTGCCGGCGTAGGTGAGCGCGTCGAACACGGTCACCTCGTCGTCGCTGCCGGCCAGCACCCGGCGCACGTAGTTCGAGCCGATGAACCCGGCCCCGCCGGTGACGAACAGCTTCACGAAAGGGCTCTCCTCAGGAGGTCAGGTGCGCAGCGGCCAGCGGGGCCGCGCGTGCGGGGCGATGGCCGAGCGCTTGGGGTTGGCCTGGTCCCGGGCCGACAGCATCGGGTCGGTCACGCCCCAATCGGCGGCGATCTCGGGGTCGTCCCAGGCCACGCCGAGCTCGTCGGCGGGGTTGTAGTAGCCGTCGACCAGGTAGGTGATGGTGAGCTCGGTGAGCGAGGCGAACCCGTGGGCCACGCCCGGAGGGATGTACACGCCGCGGTGGCTCATCGTCCCGTCGGCCTGCTGGCCGAGGTCGAGGCACAGGGTGGCGCCGTCGGTGGGGCCGCCCTCGCGGAGGTCGTGCAGCACCACCCGCGCCCGGCCGCCGGGCACGTACCAGTAGTCGGCCTGGTGGAGGTGGTAGTGCAGGCCCACGAGGCAGCCGGCGCGGCGGTCGCCGCGGTTGGCCTGGATCATCTCGCGGCCGTTGGGGATCCACGACCGCCGGTACGTCTCGACGAAGTAGCCGCGGTCGTCGCCGTACACGTCGGGCTCCACGAGGTAGAGGCCGGCGATCTCGGGCGCTTCGGTGATGGTGGGCATGAGCTGCTACTCCAGGTCGACCGAGGAGTGGTCGCCGAGCATCAGCCGCAGCGCTTTGGGCCGGTGGTCGGAGCGCAGCACCTCGGCGTGGCGGCCGATGAGCGAATCGGTGATGCGGGGGATGCCGACGATGCGGCTGTCCGCCAGGACCACCGAGTGGTCGAGCTCGGAGTCGATCACCTCGCAGCCCGGCCCGATCGAGCTGTACGGCCCGATGTAGCTGTTGACCACCCGCGCGCCGGCCCCCACCACGGCGGGGCCCCGCACCCGGCTGTTCACCAGCTGCGCGCCGGGCTCGAGCACCACGCGGCCCTCGACCGCGGAGGCGGCGTCGACCGAGCCCTCGAGCGACGGCTCGAGCTTGTCGAGCACCAGGCGGTTGCACTCGAGCAGCGGGTCCTTCTTGCCGGTGTCGATCCACCAGCCCTCGAGCACCTCGTGGCGCACCCGGTGGCCCTGGTCGATCAGCCACTGGATGGCGTCGGTGATCTCGAGCTCGCCCCGGGCCGAGGGCTTGATCTGGCTGACCGCCTCGTGGATCCGGGCGTCGAAGAGGTACACGCCCACGAGGGCGAGATCCGACGGCGGGTTGTCGGGCTTTTCCACCAGCTCGACCACCTCGCCCTCGGGCGTCACCCGGGCCACGCCGAAGGCGCGCGGGTTGTCGACCCGCTTGAGCAGGATCTGCGCCACCGGGGCGAGGGGCTCCTCGCCGAAGGCGGGCGCCAGGCAGGCCCGCCGCTGCGCCTCGAAGCGCTCGACGAACTCCACCAGGCCCTGCTCGAGCATGTTGTCGCCGAGGTACATCACGAAGTCCTCGTCGCCGAGGAAGTCGCGGGCGATGAGCACGCAGTGCGCCAGGCCGAGCGGCTGGTCCTGGGGGAGGTACGTGACCTGCACCCCGAAGCGGCTCCCGTCGCCGACCGCCTCCATGATCTCGGCGCGGGTGTCGCCCACCACGATGCCGATGTCCACGATCCCGGCGTCGCGCATGTCCTCCAGGCCGTAGAACAGGATCGGCTTGTTGGCGATCGGCACGAGCTGCTTGGCGCTCGTGTGGGTGATGGGCCGCAGGCGCGTGCCCGCGCCGCCGCTGAGGATCAGGCCTTTCATAGCGTGCCGTCAGCGTAGCGGCGCGCGCTCGTGAGCAAGCAGACGCGGAGCGTGATCAGGAGGGGCGCCGGCTCAGCGGGCGGCGGGCGCCGCCACGTGGGGCATGCACAGCCCCTCCAGCTCGTGCACCTCGATGCGATCGCGGTTCTCCCACGTGACCTCGTTGTCGGGGTCGACCCGCAGGCGGTACTCGCGGAAGCTCATCTCGAGCGAGTCGAACGCCACGAGCCGTCCCCGCAGCGGCTCGCCGATGCCGAGGACCAGCTTGATCGTCTCCAGCGCCTGGATCGAGCCGACGATGCCGGGCAGCACGCCGAGCACGCCCGCCTCGGCGCAGCTCGGGGCCAGCTCGGCCGGCGGGGGCTCGGGCAGCATGTCGCGATACGTGGGCCCCTGGCGGGGGTCGAACACGGTGATCTGGCCCTCGAAGCGGAAGATCGAGCCGTGCACCACCGGGATGCCGAGCTTCACCGACGCGTCGTTCAACAGGTAGCGCGAGGGGAAGTTGTCGGCCCCGTCGACCACCACGTCGTAGCCGGCGAGGATGTCCATGATGTTGTCGGCGCCGAGGCGCACGTCGTAGGTGACCACGTTCACGTCGGGGTTGAGCAGCGTCAGCGTCTTCTTCGCCGAGTCGACCTTGCGGTCCCCCACCCGCTCGAGGTTGTGCAGGATCTGGCGCTGCAGGTTCGACTCGTCGACCACGTCCATGTCGATGATGCCGATCGTGCCGACGCCGGCGGCGGCGAGGTAGAGCGCGGCGGGCGAGCCAAGCCCGCCGGCGCCGAGCAGCAGCACCTTGGCGTCGAGCAGCTTGAGCTGGCCCTCCACCCCCACCTCGGGCAGCAGCAGGTGACGCTGGTAGCGGTTGCGCTGGTCGGGGCCGAGCGTGCGCGGCGCCTGCCATTCCCGGCCCTCGTCCTTCCACTTGTTGAACCCGCCGGCCATCGAGGCGACGTCGCTGTAGCCCAGCTCCTCGAGGGTCTTCGCGGCGAACGCCGAGCGCACCCCGCCGGCGCAGTGCACGATGATCGGGGTCGACTTGTCGGCCACCAGGTTCTCGATCTGGCTCTCGAGGTTGCCGCGGGCCACGTAGAGGGCGCCCGGGATGGCGCCCTGCTCGTATTCGTCGGGCTCGCGCACGTCGAGCACCACCACACCGGGCTGGCGGCGCGCCGCCTCCGTGTAGTCGGTGTCGACCTCGCGGATCTCCGCCTTGGTCTTGCTCAGCAGTTCACGAAAGCTCGGCATCGGCCACCTCGACGGCGAATCATTACCGGACAGCTCAACAATAGGTCGCGGCGGATGCTTCCCGCCTCGCCCGCACGAGCGCCGGCCCCCTCAGCTGTTCCTCGCTCCGCTCATGTGTACTCGACGGCGTGGCCCGCCCGGCTCGCTGGCGCTAGCACGGCCGTGCGGCCTCGCTGCGCTCAGCCGCCCGCGGCGAGCCGCGACGCGGCGCTTCGTCACCGCAATGTACGTCCAAGCACAGCGATGTACACTGGCTCGGTGCAGCGGTCGCTGACTGTGAGCGAAGCGCGTGCGCGATTGCCCGAGGTGATCGAACGCGTGCTGTCCGGCGAGGAGGTCGTCCTTACCCGTCACGGCCAGCCTGTGGCCGTGGTGGTGCGGCCGGAGGCGCTTCGTCTGCGCAAGGCGGACGGAGCATTCGGCGAGGCCGCCGCCGTGCGCGAGCTCCTCGACCGGGCGGGCGACGGGCCGCTGAGCGAGCGCCCCGGCCTCGACGCCGATCGCGCCGAGGAGCTGCTCGCCGAGGTGCGGAAAAGCCGAGCCGCCGGCTGAGCCGCCGTGGACGCCTTCGACGCCGACGTTCTGATCTACGCCGCCGTGGCGGACCATCACCTCGGTCGCCGTGTGCGGCCGCTCCTCGCCGGCACTCGACCAGCAGGTGTTGGTTCCCTCCTGCTGCTGCCGGAGTTGCTCTCGAAACCCTGGCGAGACCGCGCCCTCGCGGAGCTCACGGAGCTCGCCGGCCTGCTCGCCCGGCTCGAACTGCGGCCAGTCGATCGAGCAACGGCCGACCTTGCCGTGGCCCTCGGCGCGCAGCACCGCCTGCACGCCGCCGACGCGGTCCATCTCGCCACCGCGATGGTCGCAGGGGCGGACCGATTCATTACCAACAATCGCAAGGACTTCACTCGCGCCATCACGGGCATCGAGGTCGTCTACCCACAGGATCTTCCGGCGCCGGCCCGCTGACGCGTCGCTCAGCCCGCTGCTGGTTGGGTGACGCCCCGGCAGAAGTCGGCGATGCTGCGGGCCGTCTCCCGGCTGATGTCGGGGCAGGCGGCGGGGAAGATCTCGGTGCCGTGCACCGTCCCCATCACCTGGCGGCACGTAGCCGGTACGCCGGCGGCCAGGAGGAGGCGATAGAAGCTGATGCCCTCGTCGCGCAGCGGGTCGCACTCGTTCACGCTGATCACGGTCGGCGGCAGGCCCTGCACGTCCTCCCGGCCGGCGAAGGCCGGCCAGGCCAAGGGGTCCCCGGCCTCGAACGCCTCGATGCCGTAGCCCATGCGGCCGTGGTTGTTGTGCAGGTCGAGGAAGATCCCGTTGTTCTCGGTGGAGGACGGGCAGGCCTCGTCCGGCCAGGCGCCGAGGATGTAGGGGCACAGCGCGTACAGGCCTCGAATGAGGCCCACGTCGCCGTCGCGCAGCAGACGCATCCCGGCGGCGAGGGTGAGGTTGCCGCCGCCGCTCTCCCCGGCGACGATGACCCGGCCGGCGTCGATGCCGAGACGGTCGGCCTCGGCGGCCACCCAGCGCACGGCCGACACGCAGTCGTTGAGGCCCGCCGGGTACGGCGCCACCTCGGGGGCCGAGGAGGGCGCCACCGCGTTGCGGAAGTCGACCATGGCCACCGCCACGCCGCACGCCGCGATCATGCGGGCCCACACCCGGTAGTTGCCGTCGAAGCAGGACTGGGACGCCATGCCGCCGCCGTGCAGGTAGACGACGCACGGCTGGGCCTCGCCGCCGCCGTCGGGGCGCACGAGGCGGACCTGGATGGTGTTGCCGTCGGGCTGCGAGCTGAAGGTCTCGACCGAGACGGCCAAGCCGGTGGAAGGCTGGAGCTCCTCGGTGTCCATCCGCTCGGCGAAGGCCGCCGACGCCGTCCGCGCCGCGACCGCCTTCTCGCTGTTGTTCTTGGCGATCACCTCGTCGCGGTCGGCGACGTCGCGGCCCCGCGCCACGGGCCAATGCCCCATGAACGCCTTGAGCCGGGGGTCGATACGCGGATCGTCGGTGAGTCTGGACATGCGCCGGATGCTACGAGGTCTCCGCCAGCGCTGCCGGTCTCAGCTCAGCCGGTGGCCGCGCCGGTGATGACGGGCAGCGCAGCGGAGATCGAGTCACGCACCAGCACGTCGGCCAGGTGGTCCATCTCGGTCTCCTGACCGTTGACGATCACGATCGACGCGCCGGCCCGCTTGGCCACCGGCACGATGCCGGCGATGGGGTACACCGCCAGCGTGGTGCCCACGGCCAGCAGGAGGTCGCAGCTGCGGGCGGCCTCGTTCGCCCGTTCGAGGTCGTCCATCACGAGCGACTGGCCGAACGAGATCGTGGCGCTCTTCAGGATCCCCCCGCAGCTGCGGCAGGGCGGGTCCTCCTCCCCGGCCCGCACCCGGGCGAGGGCGCGCTCCATCGGGGCCCGGTCGTCGCAGGACATGCACACGACCTCGCGCAGCGTGCCGTGGATCTCCACGATCAGCTCCGGGCTGGTGCCGGCCCGGGCGTGGAGCCCGTCGACGTTCTGGGTCACCAGCGTGAGCAGCTTGCGCCGGCGCTCCAGCTCCACGAGCGCCAGGTGGCCGGCGTTGGGCTCGGCGCTGAACGCGGCGTGATTCAGCCGGTCCTTCCACGAGCGCTTCCGCACCTCGGCGTCGGCCAGGTAGTTCTGCAGCGTCGCCGCCTTCTCCGCCTCGGGATTTTTCGTCCACAGGCCCTGCGGACCGCGGAAGTCGGGGATGCCGCTGTCGGTCGAGATGCCGGCCCCGGTGAGCACCACCACCCGGCTCGCCTCGTCGAGGAAGCGCCGCGCCAGCAGAACAGCGTCGCTGTGGCTCATGCCCCCCGACCCTAGGCGGAGCGCAGCGACGCCTGCCGGCCGCGCGAGCGCAGCGAGCCGGCCGGCCGGCCATGGGGTCTGGGGGCGCAGCCCCCAGAACAAGCACAGCGCAGCGCAGCGACGCCTGCCGGCCGCGCGAGCGCAGCGAGCCGGCCGGCCATGGGGTCTGGGGGCGCAGCCCCCAGAACAAGCACAGCGGAGCGCAGCGACGCCTGCCGGCCGCGCGAGCGCAGCGAGCCGGCCGGCCATGGGGTCCGGGGGCGCAGCCCCCAGAACAAGCACAGCGCAGCGCAGCAACGCCTGACGCTTGCGTGGGTGGAAGATACTGAAATAGATTCAGAGTCCTT
>JBJXGF010000020.1:0-19392 GCA_046153015.1 Acidimicrobiales bacterium
CAGGACGGGCCGGATGTTGTCGCCGGCGCTGAACGTCTTCACCAGCTCGGTGGCGACCAACAAAGCGGTCATGAGAACCAACGATCCGCCTCCTCGGATCGCCCCGCCCAGGGCCGGACGGCCCCACTCCTGCGAACGAGCGGCCGTGCGCAGCCCACCGCGGAGTGCACCTTTGGGGGGGCGCCTTCTTGGTGACCGCCTGCCAGTGCCTCGACGGGCTCGAAGTGATGTTCGATGACGAGCGAGCGGTGGCCAACGCCGGGCTGATCCTGCCGGCCAGGCTGGCTGCTCGTTTAGGGCTCGAGTCCAAGGCGAACGCGCTGATCTCGTTGGCGGGCCCGGGCTGGCCGGCACCGGTGAGGTGCTGCACATCCGGTTCCGGAAAGGCTCGGCCATCGGGCAGGGCGCCGAGCGGTTCGTACGGGAGGTCATCGGCCGGGTCCGGCGGGCCGGGGCCACCGGGGCGTTGTTCCTCCGAGCCGACGTACCGTTGGCTGCATCGTTGCTGGGTGAGGACGCGGAACCGGGGTGGCCGCCGTGCGCCTGCATCGACGAGGGCCGTCATGGCTCTTGCAGATCGCTGAACGTGTACGTATGCTACGTACATGCCGAACAAGACGATCAGCCTGCCTGATGACGTGGTGCCGATCATTGAAAGCCTCGGTGTCCCGTTTTCTCGGTGGGTGACTGATCAGCTTCGGCGCCATGCGGCTCAGTCGAGCCTCAGCTTCGCTCAGCAGCTCGTCGCCGACGCGGCGCTGGCGAGAGGCGAGCGGCGGTTGACCAAGAAGGACGCTCGGGCTGCGGGGGAGCGGATGGAGAGATCCGCACCGTGGTAGCGCGCGGCGCCGTGTACTGGGTCGATCTGGACAAGCGGCGCCCGTGTGTCGTCGTGTCCTCCGAGGACGTCCTTGGTGTGGACGTTTGGCAGACCCACGTGGTTCCCCTGACGTCGAATCTCGACCGAGCAGGGCTCGCTGGAAACGTGGCGCTCGCGGCTTCGTTGACGGGCCTGCCGAAAGACTCCGTTGCCGTCCCGCTTGGCTTGGAGCTGATAGATCGGTCCTGGTTGGCGGAACGTGTCGGGCAACTTCCCCGATCGCTCATCGGCGCCATCGACGACGGCCTCCGGGCGGTGCTCGGCCTGTGAGCCGGACGCAACGCTCACCCCGAGGAGGTCCGCGGGATCGCCAGTCTCGTCTCCACATTTTCCGTACGGTCAGGAGAGGCTCTTCGGGACGGGGCGGAGCTCAGCGGCGGGGCTGGTGATGGGTTTGCCGGCCTACTTCGTAGGCGGCGGCGAGGTGACGGTGGAAGTCGTCGTCGATGTCGTCGGGGTGGGTGAGTCGGAACTCGTGGACGTGGTTGCGGGGCGAGTAGGTGGTCACCCGCGTGAAGCGGGGGTCGAGATGGTGCTCGGCGAGGACGAGGTGGCCGTTCAGCCACCGCCGCCGGGGCATCAGCACGGCGAAGCTCATCCGCTTGTGGAATGCGATGCGGCTGGCCTGCGGCAGGATCTCCACCGGCCCGAGCGCCCGGACCGCCGCGACGAAAGCGTCGAAGGTCGCCCGCACGTTGAGCTCGACGTTGTCGAGGTGCTCGTCGAGCGACCGGAGGGCCCGGCACGTGTGCACCTGGCCGACGCTGGCGAAGCTCCGCCCACATGCCGGGCATCGCCACAGCGGCCGATCAGGTTCGTGGCGCCGTACGGTCACGGGCCTATCCTCCCTCAGCGCCAGCTGGGCCGTTGTTGTGGTGCAACCGCCAGGCCACCGCCAGCCCAAATCAAAGGCTGCAAGCGGCGGAGCACCTCGATGCTACGGTCTGACCGTCAGGCGGTTGACTGTGAAGTCGACCTTGAGGGAAGGCGCAAATGGCAGCGTTCGTGCTGGTGCACCCAGCCTGGATGGGCGGCTGGTGCTGGCGGAAAGTGGCTCCTCTGCTTCGCCAGGAGGGTCACGAGGTGCACTGCCCCACCCTGACCGGCTTCGGTGAGCGGGCTCACTTGGCCCGACCCGAGGTGGGACTGGATACGCACGTCGAGGACATCTGCCGCCTCCTCGAGTGCGAGGATCTGCGTCGGGTTCTTCTCGTTGGCAACAGCTCGGGTGGCGCGGTCATTACGGGGGTAGCCGACCGCGCCCCCGATCGGCTGGCCCGGGTCGTTTACCTGGACGCGTTCGTCCCGGAGGACGGGCAGTGCATCTTCGACCTCGTAGCCCCCGATCGGCGCTCGGCGATGGAAACGATGATCGAGACCGAGGGAGACGGCTGGCTGCTGCCGCGCTTCGCGCCGCCGCCATGGGAGGCCATTGCCCGTCAGGCCTGGCAGATCACCAGCGGCGAGGACCTGGCCTGGTTTCTCCCACGCTTGGCGCCGACGCCAGTCGGCCACTTCTCCCAGCCCTTCCGGCGCAACGAACCGGTCAGCTCGCTGGCCCGTTCGTACGTTCGCTGCACCCGTTTCGAGCACGCCGGCTTCGACCGCTACGCCGAGGCGGCCCACCGCCTCCCGGGCTGGACATGCCACGAACTCGATGCACCCCACCTCCCATTCGTCACCCACCCAGCCGAGCTGGCCACACTGCTGACGACGCTCGCCCGCTCGACCCCGGAATCCCCCTGACGGTGAAACTGGCGGCGACGCCGAGCCCGGCGATCCGCGACCGCCGTCGTGCGTCACCGATGCCTCCGGCCAGGCGCGACGTTCACGTGGGCCGGGAGCGGGCCGCTCGGTCCGCTCGGTGACCCGGCGCCGACATCCCCGCGACTCAGTCCCACTTTCTGTGTTCGAGGGAGCGCCCAGCGGAGCGGTTTCGGGCGGGTGAGGACTCGAGGCAGGGGCGCGAAGAGGGCCCCGGCGCGGAAACCTTGCTCGAGGCGGCGGGTGGCCCGGCCATTTCCTGTAGGGTTGGCTTCGCGCCTGGTTCACGACGGACCTCGCGCCAAGAGAGAAGAGTCAAGTTGATCAGAGGCACCGTCAAGTTCTTCAACGCTGAGAAGGGCTTCGGCTTCATCTCACGCGATGCGGGCGAGGACGTTTTCGTGCATTACTCCAACATCCAAGGCAATGGCTATCGGAACTTGGAGGAAGGCCAGTCGGTCGAGTTCGACGTCGCTCCCGGCCGGAAGGGCGAGGAAGCGCAGAACGTTCGGCTCGTCTGACCGAAGCGTTGAGAGGAGGCCCTCGGCGTCGCCGGGGGCCTCCTCTCGTTTTTCGGATCGGTCGGCTGGTGGCGAGATGCGACGATTGGTCCGTGGACGCGGCGACGGTTGCCGGAGTGGCTTGGAGCATCGAGGACGTGACAGCGGCCGACGTCTGCTCGGTCGGGGGTGCGCTCAGGGCTTCGCCGCCGTGAGGCCGTTGCCGGCGGCGGCGGAGAGCCGCGCTGCGACTGCCGAAAGGTGTAGGCGGAGCTCTGGCGGCTCGATGATCGTGACTGGCGCGTCCAAGGTCGTGACGATATGGGTGGGCCAGTGGAACGAGTCGACATCCATCGTGATCCGGCATCGGCCGGTGTCGAGATCGTCCACCGACACCCAGGCCCCGAATCTGGCGCGGACCTCAGCACCGGCGGCCTCCACGTCGATCACGACGTGCGTCGTGGCCCCAACGCGGTCCCGGTTGCCGCGGACGTACTCGTAGAGGTCGGCGGCGGGGGCTGTCCGAGGTGTGAAGGAGTTGCGCGCCAGCTCGGGAACGGTCATCCGGTCGAGCCGGAAGGTCCGCCAGTCGCAGCGATCGCAGTCGTAGGCGACGACGTACCAGCGTTGCTGGAGCGCGACGACCCGGCACGGCTCGACGTAGCGCCGTGCAGGCGCCCCCTGCGCCGGGGCGTAGTCGAACGACAGGCGCAGGTGGTCACGACACGCGGCGGTGACGGCGTCGAGGACCGAAAGGGCGGGTGCGGCGCGGTCCGCGCTGGGACCGAAGTCGGTGGTTCGACGGACGTTGTCGGCGCGGGCCTGCTGGTCGGGCCCCAGCATCGACAGCGTCTTGGTGAGCGCGCCGAGCGAGGCCTCGGAGAGCTCCGTCGCCCCCCGGGCGGCCGAGTGGAGCGCCACGACCAAGGCGATCACCTCCTCGGCGTCGAGGAGCAGGGCCGTGTCACCCGTCGAGCCGCGAAGGCGGTAACCGCCGTCGACCCCGCGGTCGGAGTCGACGGCGTAGCCCAGCGTCCGGAGCCGGTCGATGTCTCGCCGCAGCGTCCGCGGCGAGACCTCCAGACGATCGGCGAGGTCGGCTGCGGGCCATCGGCGGCGCCGCTGCAGGAGGGACAGCAACCGTAGGGTCCGTGTCGCCGTGTCAGCCATCGCGACCATTCTGGAGCGGATTGCGGCCGGATAGTGGCCGCACGGAGCGACAGGATGTGGCCATGACCACGCCACGGTGAGCGAGATCAGCCTCGGCGGGGTCAGAGAAGGCCCACAGGTTGTTGCTCGCTGCCACCAGCGAGCCCGGCCCGCCAAGGAGCACACGATGACGGCTATCGTTCCGACCGCCACCGCAGCCAGGTTCCCGGCTGAGTACGGGCAGACCGCCGACACGATGTCCGACCTGCTCGACTGGCCGGACGTCGCCGAACGGGTTGCCGCGGCCCGCAACTACTGGCTGGCCACGACCACCGAGGACGGCCGTCCCTATCTTCGCCCGGTGGACGGCGTGTTCGTCGACGCCACCCTGGCGTTCGGAGGTTCGCCGGCGACGAGATGGGTGCGGAATCTGCAGCAGCGGCCGAGCGTGTCGGCCAGCCTGCCCGACGACGACCATGCCGTCGTTCTCGAAGGATCCGTCGAGTGGGTCGCGTCGGCCGAGCACCCGATCGCGGGCGCGGTCCGGGCCGCAAACGTGGCCAAATACCCGCAGTACTTCTCCGACTCCACGGGGTTCTCGCCGTTCTGGGCGCTGCGGCCCCGCCGCGTGTACGCCTGGTCGTTGACCGGCTTCCCGGCCAGGGCAACCCGCTTCGACTTCTGATCGGCGAGTTCCGCTCACGGCCCGGGTGCTCGCTCACCGATCGGTCAACCTCGTCACTGACCGCTGTCGTAGGGTTTGGTGATCAGCTCCAGCAAGGGGCAGAACGCCGCTCGAGGCAGCGGTGGTGAGCAGTGATGCCACTTGGGCGCTGTCGCGGTGTGTTCCTCCGCTCGCTCAGGTCTTGTCCCAGCGGAAGAGTCGGGTGGCGAGGAGGGTGAAGGCGGCGGCGAAGCCGACGAGGACGGCTATGTGGGGGAGGGTGGAGGCGGCCGGCTGGTTGCGGACCATGACGTCTTTGAGGGCTTCGAGGAGGTGGGTCAGGGGCATGAAGTCGGCGACGGCTTGCATCCAGGCGGGGGCGGCGTCGAGGGGGATGAACGCGCCGGAGAGGAATGCCATGGGCACGACCACGAGGTTGGCGATGGTGCTGGCGGCGTCGACGGTTTTCGACACGGCGCCGACGAGCAGGCCTATCGACAGGAAGGCGAGGTTGCCGACGAGCACGAGGGGAACGGCCATCCACCATGGACCGGACAGTTGCAGGTCGAAGATCACGACGCCGACGGCGAGGAACAGTGCGGTTTGCACCAGGGCGACGGCGAGGCTGACCGCGACCCGGGCGGCGGCGATCTCGCCGGCGGGGGTGGGGGTGAGTCGAAGGCGGCGGAGCACACCCTTGGTGCGCCAGTTGACGAGGGTGAGCGCGCCGCCGAACACCGCGCCGATGGAGACGGCCCAGGCGAGCAGGCCGGGAGTGAGGAACTCGATGCCGGACAGGGATTCGTCTTCGACCTGTTGGGCTTGCAGCTGGTAGGTCTCGGCGCCTCCGAGCGCGTCCAGGTTCGCTTGGTCGACGACCGAGTTGACGACGCCGATCACAGTCTGGCCGCCGACCTGGTCGGTCGCCTGGTAGCGGATCGTGATCTGGTCGCCGTCTTCGGCGATGACGGCGACGGCGTCGCCGTCGGACACCCGCTCGACACCTGCTTGGAGGCTGGGCACGGTTTCGATGTCGAGGATCTGGGTGGGAAGCGCCTCGATGACCGGGCCGGCGCCGGTGACGAGCACGTCGAAGCGGCTTCGGCTGTCGTCGTCGCCGAAGATCCCACCGAAGATCACGAGGAACAGCAGCGGGAACAGCAGGGTGAAGAACGCGGCGGCGGGATCGCGTACGAACCCGGTGAACATGGCGCGTGCGAGCTCGCCGGCTCGGCGGGCTCTCATTGGCGCCACTCCCGTCCGGTGAGCGCCAAGAACACGTCTTGGAGGGTGGCGCCGTGGACTTCGACGTGGTCAACCAGGGCACGGTGGTCGAGCTCGCGCAGCAGCTTGGCCCGGTTCCGGGTGGTGATGGTGGTCGTGACGCCGTCGCTGCGGACAGTTTCTGCGCCGGGCAGCTCCGCCGCCTGGGCCGGGTCGAGCGCGCTGGCCGGCAGGAGGACCTGCACCGCCACGTCGAGGTCGCGCACGAGCCGGGCGGGGGCGTCGAGGGCGAGGACGCGGCCGTGGTCCATGATCGCCACCCGGTCGCAGAGGGTTTCGGCTTCGTCCATGTAGTGCGTGGTCATGATCACGGTCTTGCCGGCCTGCGCGATGGCTCGGATGACGTCCCAGAGGTGTTGGCGGGACTGGGGGTCGAGCCCGGCTGAGGGCTCGTCGAGGAACACGACGTCGGGGTCGTGCACGAGCGCGCAGGCGATGGCGAGGCGTTGCACCTGCCCGCCCGACATCTTCTCCACCCGCACCTTGGCGCTGTCGGTGAGCCCGACCCTGGCGAGCGCGTCCGGAACCCGTGCGGGTGGGGCGCCGTAGAGCGAGGCGAACACCCGCAGCTGTTCTCGGGCGGTGAGCCGGTCAAAGAACGCCGAGGTCTGCAACTGCACGCCGATGCGGCCCAGCAGGTCGGGGTTGCGGGGCCACACCGGCTGTCCGAACAGTCGGACCTGGCCGGAATCGGCCTGGCGCAGCCCTTCGGTGATCTCCAACGCCGTGGTCTTGCCCGCGCCGTTCGGGCCCAACAGCCCGAAGATCTCACCGGCGGGCACCTCGAAGGACACCCCATCCACGGCCTGCACGTCGCCGTAGCGTTTGCATACCTGCTCGGCCACCAGCGCGGCGGTCACGACCGTACCGCCGCCGCTGCCGTCCCCGCGCCGGGCTCGGGCGGCGGGGGCGGGTCGTCGGAGACGCTGCGCACGCCGACCACCGCCCAGACGGCGCCGGGGCCCTGGACTAGCCCGGCGGTAAGCCCGTCCCCGGTGCAGTACGTGCTGCCCGCCGCGCCGTCACAGCGGCGGGCGCCCCACTGGCCGGCCGGGTCGAATGGGCTCGCGCTCAAAGGTCGACCACCGCGTCGCTGGCGAGCCGGTCCAGCCGGCCGGTGTCTGCCGCGGCCCAGGCGTCGAACGCGGCCTGCGCGTACGCCGCCGGGACCGTCGGCACGCCGCCGTGGGACTGTGACCCGTCCACCACGGTGCGCTCGCCGAGCGGCTCGCTCAACTCGACCGTTGCCGAGTACTGCTTCGCGATCAGCATGCGCGGCCTCGGCCCCGGCGGCCGCTCACCCACGTACACCGTCACCGTGACGGTCTCGTCGGTCTCGCTCACCGCCACCCGGTCGAGCCCGTAACAGGCGCGCACGCCCCCCTCGAACGTGACCAGCAGACGCCTAGGCTCAGCCGTGGCCACGACCCCGGTGACCCGCCCCGGCCGGGCGTTCACCAACCCATCCTCGGGGGCAACGTGTTCGATCACCGGCACCGCCGCCTCGACCGGTGGCGGTCCGTTGGACGGGGCCAATGGAGGCGTCGTCTCGTTGGCGGTCGAAACGCCAACATCGACCCCGAGTGCGACCACGAGGGAAGGTCCGAACAACGGTGCGCTACGCATATCGGTCACCTCCAGGTGTCGACACAACTGGACCGTGCACCCATGCTGGAGAACGGGTCAACCGAATTTGCTCAACGCGTGTTCTAGGTCGAGTTGTTCGCCTCATGGCGAACGCAAGGCCCTTACCCGGGGGGGTGGTGCGCCCAGCTACGTAGGCGCCCCGGGCAGGTCAGAGCGGCTCTCCACGGCGATCCGTCGCCGAGAAGGAGCGCGGCGCCCAGCGGGCGTGAACGCAGCGATCGCTTTCTTACTAGTCCAAAATTATAGCGGGCGATGATGGACTCGTCCGGAGCACCGATGAACATGACAACGGTGGGGGTCTCGCCCGGGCTCGCCATCGAGCGGACTTGGGTTGCATGTCACTGCGGAGGCGCCGCCACGGCCATGCGTTCCTCCACCAGCTGCAACCTTCCCGCCCGGTGGTCGGCTCGAGACGATCGATCCGCCAGCCACGCCGGCTGAGATGGTGACGCGTGCACCCGGGCGCTCGCCGATCGTCGGCGCGCCCGGGGGCACACTCGGCGGGGTCAGCGGGCGGGAAGGTCGCCCCAGAAGCTCGTGATCTCGGCGATGCGGCCCTCGGCGGCCAGCTCGGCGATGTCGAGCCCGGACACGATCGGGGCGCCGTCGGCGGCGTCGAGTCGCCACGTGAACCGGGCATGGTTGCCGTACTGGTCGATGCCGCTCGTGCGCTCGATCCGGAACCCGGGGTACTGGGCGTGCACGTTGGCCAGCAGAGCCGCCAGCCCGTCGTGGCCGGAGACGTCCGCAAGGGGGTCCACGTGGCGGCCCTCGGGGGTGAACACGGCGGCGATGCGGTCTCGCCGGGTCGTGTCGTCGGCGGCCCGCCACATGTCGAGGTAGGTGTCGACCAGGGTGGCGGTGTCGACGGCGGTGGTGTCGGTCATGTCGTTGCTCCCGTTGGTGGTTGGACAGGTCGAGGATCCGCCGTTCGGTCGTGCGGGTCGATGACGTGCCGGGTAGTCGCGGCTGGCGGCCTGTCCGCAAGGCGTCGCCGTCGGCCTGGCCGCCGAGCTCACCCTGCGTGCCCGCCGCGGCTCGCTGACCTGACGGGTAATCGCCGCCGCTCCCTGGCGCAGCGCACCATCGAAAGGAGACCCACCCACGACAGGAGCACCGCATGACCACCTCGCTGTCCCCCGTGGCGGCGGCGGGGGGCGACACGTTGATCAGCCCGCAGCTGCACGACCGAGGCACACCACGTCGACTGTGACGTGCCGCTGCGCACGAACACGACGCCGGGCTGAACGGTCGGTGGCTGCCCGGGACGGCAGGACTGCCCGGCGCCTGGGTTGGGTACCCGTGCCGAAGTGGACTGGATCGCAGGAGATGCCGACGCCGCCGCCTGGACGTAGCACACTGGGCCCTTGCGGCGTGAGCGGCCGCAGGACTGCACGAGGTTGGTGGCGAGTGGCCGAGCACGGCGTGGTGATCGCGGGGGCGGGCCCGGCGGGGATGATGTTGGCGGCGGAGTTGACGCTGGCGGGGACCGACGTGGTTGTGGTCGAGCCGCGGCCGAGCTTCGAGCTCGAAAGCCCTCGTTCGAGGGGCCTGCATGCGCGCACCATCGAGGTGCTCGATCAGCGTGGTGTGGCCGACCGTTTCCTTGCCGAGGGGACGGCCATGCAGGTCCAGGCGTTTGCCGGGGCGCCGCTGGACATCGGCGATTTCCCCACCCGCCACAACTACGGCTTGGCGCTGTTGCAGAGCCATTTCGAACGCATCATGTCGGGCTGGATCGATGAGCTCGGTGTCCCCGTGGAGCGCGGGCGCGAGGTGGCGGGGTTCGCGCAGGACGGCGACGGCGTCGAGGTCGCCTTGTCCGACGGCGCGTCGTGGCGGGCGCAGTATCTGATTGGCTGCGATGGGGGCCGCAGCTCGGTGCGCAAGGCCGCCGGCATCGAGTTCGCCGGCTGGGACGCGACCACGTGCTGGATCCACGCCGAGGTCGAGATGGACGAGCAACCGGAGTTCGGTCTGCGGGGCGGGGGCGGCATCGGTCCGGCCGAAGGCGGGCGGGTGGGCGTCACCCTGATCGAGCCGGACGTGGACCGCACCGATGCGCCCACCCTCGAGGATCTGCGGGCTGCGCTCATCCGTGTGGATGGGACCGATCACGGGGCGCACAGCCCCCGGTTCATCGCCCGTTTCACCGACATGACCCGCCAGGCCGTGTCCTACCGCAACGGGCGCGTGTTGCTCGCCGGTGACGCCGCCCATGTGCACGCCCCGCTGGGCGGGCAGGGCCTGAACCTCGGCGTGCAGGACGCCGTCAACCTGGGCTGGAAACTGGCCCAGGTGGTCAAGGGAACGTCACCGGTGAGCCTGCTCGACACCTATCACGCTGAACGCCACCCGGCGGCGGCGCGGGTGCTGCAGAACACGATGGCGCAACGCGCGCTGGGCGCCGCCGACGAGCGGACGGCTGCGTTGCGCGACCTGATGACGGTGTTGCTGGCGATGGACGAACCACGCAAGCACGTCGCCGGGATGATCTCGGGTCTCGACATCCACTACGACCTCGGCGCCGGCCATCCGCTGCTCGGGCGGCGCATGCCCGACCTCGACCTCGCGACCGCCAACGGGCCCGTGCGCGTCTTCGAACTGCTGCACGACGCCAGACCGGTCCTGATCAACCTCGGCGCGCCCGGAGCGTTCGACATCGCCGCGTGGGCGAAGCGGGTGCAGCTCGTCGACGCCGCCTACACCGGCGCCTGGGCGCTCCCCGTGCTCGGCGAGGTGGCCGCTCCGGCGGCAGTGCTGATCAGACCGGACGGGCACGTTGCCTGGGTTGGGGACGGCGCCGGTGCGGGACTGACCGCAGCGCTGACGACCTGGTTCGGGCCATGAGCCGACGCCGGCGCTCACCTCGGGTCTGAGGGTCGCGTGGCCACGGCGCGGATCGTGAGGATCAACCTGGCGATGCCGACGTGGTAGCCGAGGATCTGGTTCCAGGTGACGGATCCGGCGCAGTGCGGCCGCTGTCGCTGCCGACGAGCAGCGCGGCGGCGACGCCCCCGACGACCGCAACGAGGGTGAGCGTGAGCTGGTGGGCGAGGCGAGCCGTACCCGCTTCCTCCCAAGCCCGACACGGCCCTCGCTTGGGCGTTCGCCAGCGCGGTCACAGCGGCGTTCCCCGTCGGCGCCGTCGTCGTCGTGATCGCTGGACGGGAGCAACACGGCCGGCGCCACCTCGCTGTCCAGACGCTGAACTGGTCGGCGGGCGCGCTGCTGGCGCTACGCGGTCTCGCCGGCGTCATCGACGAGCTCGGTCGCGTCACCGGGTGGCTGCCCACCGGCCTGATCGGCCTGACGCTCACCGGGGTCATGGGAACCGCGCACCCCTCCAGTCACGCCCGTTGGTTTAGTCGAGCCACCGACGTGTACTTCTGCCTCGCCGGCCTCGCGTTTGGCCTACTCGCCCGGGCCCGCTGGGCAGTTACCGCGCAGCTATGCTCGGCGCATGGGGCTCCTGGCCTTCTCCATCAACGTCACGCTGGACGGCTGCGTCGACCACATGGAGGGAATTGCCGACGATGAGACTCACGCCTTCTTCACGCGACTCATGGACGAGGCCGGGGCAATGCTGTGGGGCCGCGTCACCTACGAGATGATGGAGAGTTACTGGCCGGCCGTCGCCCGCGGCGACGAGGAGGCGCCTCCTGCGATGCGCGAGTGGGCGGTCAGGCTCGAGGCCAAGCCGAAGTACGTGGTGTCGTCGACGCGACGGGACTTCCCGTGGACCAACAGCCACCACATTTCCGGCGACGTACGCACGGGTGTCCTGGAGCTCATGGACGCAACGGTGGGCCGCGTCCTGCTCGGCAGCGGCAAGCTCGCGACCGAGTTGGATCGACTGGAGCTGATCGATGAGTACGACTTCCTCGTCCACCCCAGGATCGCAGGCCACGGCCCGACCCTCCACCAGGGCGGGTTGCCCAGCACGCGACGGCTCGAGCTCGTCTCGGCGAAGCCGCTCCGCAACGGCGCGGTCGCGATGCACTACCGGCGCGCGATCAGCTGACACGCAGCGGGACGTCGGGCGGACTCCTGCGTTCACCGGCCGGGTGGCGTGAGGCCGCTCGACGAGGTTGACAGCCTTGCGGCGCGGGACGTGAGGTAGCGGCGCTCGGGGATGCTGGTCGCCCGGCGCGCCGCGTCCACGTACGCGTGCCTTGCGGCCTCGGTGTCGCCGTTCATCTCGAGCAGATGGGCGCGCACCGATGCCAGACGGTGCGAGGCGCTGGCCCGGTCGTCGAGGCTGAGGGCGTCGAGCGCGTCGAGGCCGGCCGCCGGCCCGTCGACCATGGCCAGGGCAACGGCGCGGTTGAGGGCGACCATCGGACCGGGTGCGATCCGTTGCAGGACCCCGTAGAGGGCGAGGATCTGGCGCCAGTCGGTGTCCTCGGCCCGGGCCGCCTCGTCGTGGACGGCGGCGATGGCGGCCTGCACCTGGTAGGGGCCGAGCGGTTTGGAGGCCAGCGCTCCGGTCACCAACGAGACGCCCTCGGCGATCTGGTTGGCATCCCACCGCGAGCGGTCCTGCTCGCTCAGCGCCACGATGGCGCCGTCGCGGTCGGTGCGCGCCGCTCGCCGGGCGTCGGTCAGCAGCATCAGGGCGAGCAGGCCGGCGACCTCGCCGTCGTCGGGCACGACGCGGAGCAGCTCCCGGGTGAGGCGGATCGCCTCTGAGGTCAGGTCGGTGCGGAGGAGGTCCGGTCCCGAGGTGGCCGTGTAACCCTCGTTGAAGAGGAGGTAGAGGACGTGGAGCACGACCCGCAGCCGTGCGGCCCGCTCGGGCGTCGGGGGCGGTCGGAACGACGCTCCGGCCTGGGCGATCTTCTGTTTCGCCCGGCTGATCCGCTGCGCCATGGTGGCCTCGGGCACGAGGAAGGCGCGGGCGATCTCGGCGGTGGTGAGACCGGCGACCGCCCGCAACGTCAGGGCGAGTTGGGACGGCGCGGACAACGCCGGATGGCAGCAGAGGAACAGCAGGGTCAGCGTGTCGTCTGCGCTCGTCACGGCGCCCGGCGCCGCTTCGGGCCCGGCCATCGACACAACCGACTGTTCCCGCCGTCGACGGGCCTCGCCGCTGCGCAGCTCGTCGATCAACCGGCGTGACGCCACCGTCGTCAGCCATGCCTTCGGGCTCGCCGGCCGGCCCGGGGCCGGCCACTGCGCGCTGGCCGCCACGAGCGCCTCCTGCACGGCGTCCTCGCAGGCGTCGAAGCGGCCGTAGCGCCGCACGAGCGTGGCGAGCACGTGCGGCGCCAGCCGGCGGACCAGCGCCACGTCGTCCTGAGTCATCACAGGTCGAAATGGGCTTCCATCAGCAGCGGCTTCACCTCCACCCCGACGTAACGCGCCGCCGGGTTCGACGCGGCGATCTCCAACGCTCGATCGAGGCTGGCGCAGTCGACGATCGTGAAGCTGGCGAGGTGCTCCTTGGCCTCGGCGTACGGCCCGTCGGTGACCGCCGGCGGCCCGTCGGTGACGCGGACCACCTTGGAGGCGGCCACGTCGGCCACGCCGTAGGCGCCGACCAGCTCGCCCGACTCGAACAGCTCGCGGTTGAGCGCATCGGTCCGGCGGACGAGCTCGGCGAACTCTTCGGAGCCCAGCGAGCTGAAGTTCTCCTCGCCGTAGATCAGCAGCATGTACTTCATGGTGTTCCCTCCGTCACTTCGTCGGGCCGCCGCTCGAGCCGCGATCATCGAGTTGCAGCGTCGCCCGTCCGTTGACCGCGTAGCGCAGGTGGAGGACGTCGGGCGTCTCGATCACCCGCGTGGCGGTGAGCTCGATCCCCTCGTCGTCGGCGAGTCCGAGGCTGGCGTCGAACTGGCGCTGTCCGTCGCCCAGCAGCACCGGGGCGATGTGCAGCTCGAGCTGGTCGAGCAGCCCACGCCGGACCACCTCCCGCAGCAGCGTGCCGCCGCCCGCGACCGCCATGTCCTTGCCGCCGGCGGCGTCGCGAGCCAGCTCGATCGCCCGCTCCACGCCGTCGGTCACGAACGTGAACGACGTGCCCCCGCGGCGTCCGAGCACCTCGCGAGGCCGGTGGGTCACCACGAACACCGGAGCGCGGAAGGGCGGGGTGTCGCCCCACGGGACCTCGCCCGCGTCGAACATCCGCCGGCCCATCACATAGGCGCCGCTGGCGGCGAAGTACTCCTCGATGATGTCGGAGTTGATCGAACGCTCACCGCCCTTGAAGCCCATCCGCTCGCGCCAGCCCATCGCGTCGGTCGCCCACCGCGTGACCCGGAAGAACCCGGGCGCCTCCGGTCCGTGCAGCCAGCCGTCCATGCCCAGCGCGTCGCACGGGTTTCGCGGCCCGGTGTAGAAGCCGTCGAGCGACACCGACATCTGCGCCATCACCTTCGTCATCACTACCTCCTTGGCTCGTGCAGCCCGTTCGGCCGCTCCACCCCCTCAGTCGGAGTCGGAAGCGTGTGCTCGACATCGCCGACCCAACTTCTCCTCACCCGGACGGCTGGGTCCGGACAGCGGCCGTCGCGTCGTCGCCGTAGAGCCGAGCGATGTCGGGGGAGTCGAGCCACTTGGAGTAGGTGGGCGACTGGGGCCAGCCGGCGGGCGAGTCCTGCCAGTCCTCCTGGCGGCCCCACGGCAGGAGGTCGATGAGCGGGAACGTGTAGCTGAGCTGTTCGGTGCCGCGGCCGTTGGTGTGCCAGGTGCGGAAGACGTTGTCGCCGTCGCGGAGGAACACGTTGACCGCGAAGCCCCCTCCCGGGGGCGCGTCCACGTCGGCGCCGAACGAGCTCTCCGACGACGAGTACCAGTCCATCCTGTTGCCCACCTTGGCCTTGTACGCCAGGGCTTCGGCGATGGGCCCGTTGGTCACGATTACGAAGCGGGCGTCGTGGTTGTCGAGGAACTCGAGGCGGACGAACTGCGACGTGAACCCGGTGCATCCTCCGCATTGCCAGTCGGCGTCGTCGGTCCACATGTGGTGGTAGGTGATGAGTTGGGAGCGTCCCTCGAACAGGTCGACCAACCGGACGGGACCGTCGGGGCCGATCAGCGTGTAGGCGGGGAGCTCGACCATCGGGAGCCGGCGGCGCTGGGCAGCGATGGCGTCGAGCTCGCGGGTGGCGGCCTTCTCCCGGATCCGGAGCTCGTCGAGCGCGGCCCGCCAGGTCGGCCGGTCGACGACGGGGGGCAGAGCCGTGGTTGCGTGGTCGGTCATGAGCTCTCCTGGGGTTCGGATCAGGCCGACGGGTCGGCGGCGAGTGGAGGGTGGGTGAGAACATGTGGTCGGTACTCGACCATATGGAGGCGGTTGTCGAAGGTCCGGTGGTCGGTCAGGTCGAGCATCAAATCGGGGTGGCCGTCGTAGATCCGTTCGGCCCCGGTGGCGCCGGTGATGACCGGAAAGATCACCACCCGGAACCGGTCGACGAGCCCGGCCATGTGCTCGGGCCCTTCCAAGCCCCAGAACCCGGGCCAGCCCTCGGCCGAGGCGTACCCGTCGAGCGAGGTGATGAGTCGACCATCAGCTCTCTCATGTGACGCTCCTTCGTGGTGGTTCACCCGCGTCCTGCAGCTCGGGACATGACCCCATCTCTCCCGGCGCCCGCCGGTGCAACGTCGCCCAGGTGGCCATCCCAGGGCTCCCGCTGGTCAGACCAGCAGCGACGAGGTGGCCATCAGCTGCAGGTGCTCGACGTAGGCGTCGAAGGTCAAGCCGTGCACCTCGACGAGTCGCTGGTAGATCGAGGGGTCGATGAGGGCATCGGCGATGGCCATCGCCGGGCCGGGTTCGAGATCGGGCTTCAGGCCGCCCAGATCGACGAGCTGAGCGATGATCTCGCGAGCCCCCTCGGCCCGCTGGTCGTTCGTCGTGGCGAGCAGGGCGGCGGCCTCGGCGTCGGCGTCGGCGGCGACAACTAGGACACGGTAGAGCGCAGACAGCCGCCGGTTGATGGCGGCGTTGATCGCCATCCAACCGGCGAGGAGCGCCGCTGGGTCCTTCGTTCGCCGCACCTGCACCATCTCGGGCCGATCGGCGATCGGGACCTGTTCGTCGTCGCCCGCCAGCGTCCAGTCGAACGCCAGCTTGAGCACCGCCGACTTGCCTCCCACCGAGGTGAAGACGGTCCGCCGGCTGACGCCGGCGTGCTCGGCGATGGCGTCGATGGTGGTGGCGGCGTAGCCGCGCTCGACGAACAGCTCGCCGCCGGCGCTCACGACCCGCCGCCGCGTGATCCGGGCGTGGTCGTCGCGCAGCTCGGACCGATAGGGCCGCGGCGCGTCCGTCACCGTCCCCCCGCGGAAAAGCCCTTGCACTTTGACTGCACCGTCGGTGTAATGATCATCCTGCAAGTGTAGAGAGGACGGCCATGAAGATCATCATCGTAGGCGCCGGACCAACCGGCCTGACCCTGGGCGCGGCCCTTGCCCGGCGCGGCAACGGCGTGGACGTCATCGACCGTGATGGCGGCCCCGCCCCGGACGGCTCATGGGAGCGCCGGGGCGTCATGCAGTTCCATCAGGCCCACGGCTTCCGGCCGCAGGTGCGGGAGCTCCTCCTCGACGAGTGGCCCGAGGCCTGGCGGGCGTGGCTCGAGCTCGGCGCCGAGCCGGTCGCCGTGCCCTCCCCGGACGGAGCTGCGCCCCTCGTCGCCGTCCGCTCCCGGCGGATCACGTACGAGCGGGCTCTGCGGCGGGCGGCGGGCGAGCTCGACGGGCTGAACGTGGTCGCCGGCGCGGTGTCGGCGCTGATCGAGCGCAACGGCCGGATCGCCGGCGTCGTCGTGGACGGGGCCGCCTGGGAGGCGGATCTCGTCGTCGATGCCAGCGGTCGGCTCTCCCGGCTGGCGGCGCCACCGGAGCGCGGCGGCAATGCCGGGATGGCGTACGTGTCCCGAACCTTCCGGCGTCCGCCCGGCGCCGAGCCGGGACCGATCAGCTCGCCGTTCGCCTGGAGCGGGAGGTTCGTCGGCTACGACGCGTACGTCTTCCCCCACGAGCACGGCCACATCTCCGCCGTGATCATCCGGCCCACCGCTGACGCCGGCCTCGGTGTGCTCCGCCGTCTCGACGCCTTCGAAGCGGCGTGCCGAGCGATCCCTGGGCTGAGCGAGTGGACCGGGTCAGCCACGCCGACCAGCGGCGTGATGGTGGGCGCCGGCCTGCTCAACACGTATCGGCCCCAGGCCGGCCGTCCCGGCCTCGTGGCGCTCGGCGACTCGTTGGCGACGACCGCACCCACCGCCGGCCGCGGGATCGCCATGGCCAGCATGCAGATCCGCGCGCTGCTCGACCTGCTCGATGGAGGCGCCGGCATCGACGATGTGACCACCCGCTTCGCCCCGTGGTGTGACGCGAACATCCGCCCCTGGGTGCAGGACCACCTCGACTTCGACGCCGAGACCGTGCGGCGGTGGCAGGGGCATGACCTCGACCTCTCCGGGCCACTGACCTCGACCGCCATCGTCGACGCGTCCCAGGCCGACCCCCGGATCGCGCCGCTCGCGGCGCCGTTCCTCGCGATGACGGCGTTGCCCGCCTCGCTGAGCGCCGCTGAGCCGCTCGCCCGGGCCGTGTACGCCACCGGCTGGCGGCCCCCCTCGGCCGAGGGCCCGACCCGGGACGAGCTGCTGGCGTTGGCCGCCGCGAGCCGATCCCACCCGCGGTCGAGTCCTGCGACCACGACCCGTTCACGGACAACCAACCGGACGCGCCCGTTGAGCGCCTGACAACGTCACCGGCCGCGCTCGGACCTGTTCTGTCCGGTCTGAAGCGCTTCAGTGCGGGCGAACGGCCGATGTCGGGGGATGGGGGCCGAATCGGGGAGATCACCGATGGAGCGGCGGGGTTCGCGGCTCAGCGTGCGCAGCGAACGGCCTCAGCTCTTCAAGGAGGCCGAGATCGGGGACCGAGATGCACCCTACTCGGACACGCGTCGCTGCGGCGGCGCTCACGGCGGCTCTGCTCGGCGGCGCCTGCACCGGGCTCTCGTCGTCGAGAAGCGCCGAGACGTCGGCCCTGCAGTGGGCGGCATGCGGCGAGGAGGACCTGGAGGGGCTGGAATGCGCCCGCCTGGGCGTCCCCCTCGACCATGACGGCACGCTGCTCGGCGCGACGTACACGGCGCTGTTCCCGGAGAGGGTCCGGGCGATGGTGCTCGACGGGGCGGTCGGCCCCAACCTCACCCCGGACGAGCTGATGCTGACCCAAGCTCGGAGCTTCGACCGGGCCCTCGAGCGCTTCGCTGCGGCGTGCCGCGACGATGCGTGGTGCGCGGCGGGGCCTGACGCACTGGCGCTGTTCGATCGAGTGCTGGCGCAGGCCGAAGCGTCCCCCGTCGCCGGCACGAGGTCGAGCGAGACCCGCACATTGACTCTCGGCTGGCTGCACACCGGCGTGGCCGCGGCGCTCTATGACTCCGGGCTCTGGACCGTGCTCGCCCGAAGCCTGTCCGACGCCGATCGCAGCGACACTGCTGGCCTGCTCGCCCTGGCCGACAGCTATGCCGAGCGGGACACAGACGGCACGTATCCCAACGCCCTCGACGCGCAGGTGGCGATCAGCTGCGCCGATGAGAGCCCACGGGCCCGAACCGACCCCGCCGGCCGCCTCGACGCCTTCCGCGCCGCGGCGCCTCGTTTCGGTCCGGCGGCGGCATGGTCGCTGGGCTCGTGCGAGCACTGGCCGGCGGCGGCCCATGCCCCGGTTCGGCTGGCCGGCTACAGCGGCGCGCCGGTGCTTGTCATCGGCACCCTGGGCGACCCGGCGACGCCGTACGAATGGGCCGCCAACCTCGTCGACGTGCTCGGTTCGGCGGTGCTGCTCACCGCCGAAGGAGACCGCCACACCGCGTATCCAACCAACGCGTGCGTCGCTGCGGCGGTGGACTGGTACTTGCTCCAGGGCGCCGCGCCGGTGAACGGCACGCGCTGCGCGGCGAGCCTGGACGAACTGCGTCCCTTCAGCGCCGCCGTGACCGAGTACCGAGACCAGCTGTTGGCGGCCGGGTTGAGCGACGAGCATGCCTCGTGCGCCGCCGAGAAGATCGTGACGCAGCTGCCCACGGCGGACCTCCTCGCCGTGCAAACGAACTCGGCGTCGTTGCTCCCCCGTTTGCGTGTTGATGCGATCGTCGAGGGCTGCGCAGCTCCGGGATCTCGGCAGTAGCAAGGAGAAGAGCATGATGTTCACCTCACGACACGCCCTCGGCGCGGCCGCGGTGTGCGCCGCGCTCGCCTGTTCGGCCTGCAACGGTCCGGCCCCGGCCCCGACGCTGCGCCGCCGCAGACCGTGCCGTCCGCGCAGGGTCAACGGGTCACCGACCCGCAGGGCGCCTACTCGATGGTGGTGGGCGCCGACCGGACGCCCCTCGACGCGCCGCCGTCGTCGTAACCAGTCAGGTGGGTAGCCAGGCGCCGGTGGGGGTGTAGAGGTCTTTGAGGTGGTGGTGGAGGGGCTGGTGTTGTTTGCGGTTGGTGGAGATGTAGCTGCGGATGGTCGCGTAGCGGGCGGCT
>JBJXGF010000234.1:0-10120 GCA_046153015.1 Acidimicrobiales bacterium
GTCGGCCGGCGCCGGCGGGGGGTCGCGCCGGGCCCACGCGTCGCCCGGCGGCTGGCGGCGCAGCAGCGGCGAGGCGGCCGCCGGCTGGTGGTTGAGCGCCGGGTCCTGGCTGGGCGCCACCCGCGGGGCGGGGATGGTGGAGAGGAGGCGGGCGAGGATGTGGTCGATGGCGAGACCCTGCGCCAGCGCCTCGTAGGACAGCACGAGCCGGTGGCGCAGCACGTCGGGCGCTACGTCGAACACGTCCTGGGGCAGTACGTAGCGGCGGCCCCGCAGCAGGGCGAGGGCCCGGCCCGCGGCCACGATGCCGAGCGTGGCCCGGGGGCTCGCCCCGTAGTCGATGAGCGGGGCCAGCTCCGCCAGGCCGTACTCGCCGGGCGTGCGGGTGGCGATCACGAGGCTCACCACGTAGTCGAGCACGCCGCGGTCCACGTACACCTCGCCCACGAGCTGCTGGGCGGCGAGCAGGCGCTCGGGGTCGAGGATCTGACCGGCGCGCGGCGGGTCGACCGACATGCGCATCACGATCTCGGCCTCCTCCCGGGCGTTGGGGTAGCCGACCACCAGCTTCATGAGGAACCGGTCCCGCTGGGCCTCGGGCAGCGGGTACACGCCCTCGGACTCGATCGGGTTCTGCGTGGCCAGCACGAGGAACGGGTCCGGCGCCGGGAAGGTCCGCCCGCCGATCGACACGTGCCGCTCGGCCATCACCTCGAGCAGCGCCGACTGCACCTTGGCCGGCGCCCGGTTCACCTCGTCGGCGAGCACGAAGTTGGCGAAGATCGGGCCGAGCTCCACGTCGAAGCGCTCGCTCGAGGCGCGGTAGATGCGGGTGCCCACGATGTCGGCGGGCAGCAGGTCGGGCGTGAACTGGATCCGGGTGAACGTGCCCCCCGCCACCCGGGCGAGGGTCTCCATGGCCAGCGTCTTCGCCAGGCCGGGGGCGCCCTCGAGCAGGCAGTGCCCCCGGGCCAGCAGGCACACGAGCAGCCGCTCCACCGCCCGCTCCTGGCCGACGATGACCTTCTTCATCTCGAAGAGCGCCTCCTCGAGGCGCAGCGCCTGGATCTCGGGCAAGGGCGGGCCGGGGGGTGTGGGCTGCATGGCTTGGGCGGGCGCCTCCTGCTTTGCCGGGCCTTTACCCGGTGGCCGGTAGAAGATCATGCGTGACCGAAGCACAGCGTAAAGACCGCCCCGGGGTCCGGGACGGGCTCGACGCGGGGGTCGATACTGTTGCCCGGGTGAGGCTGCTCGTGGTCGACGACGAGATCGACCTGGCCGACGCCCTGGCCCGGGGCCTGCGGCGCGAAGGCTACGCGGTGGATGTGGCGTACTCGGGCGACGCGGCGTTGGCGCTGCTGCACGACAACGCCTACGACCTCGTGTGCCTCGACCTCACGATGCCCGGCGCCGACGGGTTGGAGGTGTGCCGCCGGCTGCGGGCCGAGCGGGGAGGCGAGCCCCGGGTGCTGATCCTCACCGCCCGGGACGCCGTGGAGGACCGCGTGGCCGGGCTCGACACCGGCGCCGACGACTATCTCGTCAAGCCGTTCGCGTTCGCCGAGCTGTCGGCCCGGATCCGCACGCTGCTCCGGCGCGACACGAGCCACGCCGCCGCCGTGCTGCGCGTGGGCGACGTGGAGCTCGACACCGCGAAGCTCGCCGCGTCCCGCGCCGGCCGCCGCCTCGAGCTCACCGCGAAGGAGTTGGCGCTGCTGCGCTACTTCATGACCCACGCGGGGGAGGTGCTCTCTCAGGAGCACCTGCTCGAGCACGTGTGGGACGCCAACGCCGACCCATTCACGAACACCGTGCGGGTCACGATCGGCACGCTGCGGCGCAAGCTCGGCGAGCCGCTGGCCATCGAGACCGTGATCGGCGCCGGATACCGCTTCGTCGGCGGGCCGGCCGCCCCATGACCGCTCCGGCCGGGCCCGCGGGCCAAGCGAGCCCGGATGAGGGTCGGCTCGGCGGGCTGGCCCGGGCGGCGGCCAACCTCCCCGCCTGGCTCGGCTCGATCCGGGTCCGTCTCGCCGTGCTGTACTCGGTGCTGGTCTTCGGGCTCGCCGCGCTGCTGGTGGGCGGCATCTACCTCGGCCTCGCCTACGAGCTCGATCGCCAGCCGGTGACCCGCACGGTCGTCGCCGAGGTCCCGGGGCGCCCACTGTGCCGCTCGATCGGATCGGTGACCTTGTGCACCACCGAGACCGAGCAGGCGCAGGTCGAGGTGCCCGACGTGGTCAAGGCCTTCGAGAAGGAGACCAACCAGCGGGCGCTGCAGCAGTTCCGGCGCTACGCGTTCGCCTCGCTGGCCGTGCTCTTCGTGGCCAGCCTCGGGATCGGGTGGGTGATCGCCGACCGGGCGCTGCGGCCCCTCGGGCGCATCCTGAAGGTGGCCCAGGAGATCGAGGCGACCGATCTGTCTCGCCGCATCGCCCTCAAGGGCCCCCACGACGAGCTGCACCAGCTGGCCGACACGTTCGACAACATGCTGGCCCGGCTCGACTCGGCGTGGGAGAGCCAGCGTCACTTCATCCACGAGGCCTCCCACGAGCTGCGCAACCCGATCGCGGTGATCCGCACCAACGTCGACGTGGCGCTGGCCGATCCGGCGCCCGAGGTCGACGAGCTGCGCCGCACGATCGGCGTGGTCGGCCAGGCGGCCCAGCGCATGGGCGTGCTGGTCGACGACCTGCTCACCTACGCCCGCCGCGAGGCGCCCACCCGGGCGCGGACCCCGGTGGAGCTGCGGGGGCTCGTGGCCGAGGCGGCGGCCGAGTTCACGGCGCCGGCCGAGGCGGCGGGCGTGCGCTTGGCGGTGGAGCCGGGCCCGCCGGCGTGGACGCTCGGCGACGGCGTGGCCCTGAAGCAGGCGGTGGCCAACCTCCTGGCCAACGCCGTGCGCCTCTCACCGCCGGGCACGGTGGTGCGGGTGGGCGCCGGCCGGGAGGGCGGCCTGGCCTGGCTGGCGGTGCAGGACGAAGGGCCCGGCATCGAGCCGGCCGACCAGCCCAAGGTGTGGGAGCGGTTCTGGCGCAAGAGCGCGCCCGGCGTGGCGCCCGAGCGGGCCCGCTCGGGCCTTGGGCTGGCGATCGTCCGTCAGATCGCCCGCGGCCACGGCGGCGAGGTCGGCCTGCGCTCGGCGCCGGGGCAGGGGGCCACGTTCTCGATCTGGCTGCCGGCGTTCGAGCCGATCCCCGGCCCGGCCCACACCCACCCCCCCGCGGCGCCTGGCGCCGCGGCCGCGGCCGGTGTGCAAGGCTCCCGGGGATGAGCGCCGCGCCGATCAGCCGCTTCCCCGTACCCCGCCTCGACGAGCTGCCCGACGACATCCGAGCGCGCATCGAGTCGGTCGCCGAGAAGTCGGGCTTCGTGCCCAACGTGTTCCTGGTGCTCGCCCACCGGCCCGAGGAGTTCCGGGCGTTCTTCGCCTACCACGACGCGATCATGGAGCGCGAGTCCGGCCTCACGAAGGGCGAGAAGGAGCTGGTGGTGGTGGCCACCTCGGCGGTCAACGACTGCCAGTACTGCGTGATCGCCCACGGCGCCATCGCCCGGATCCGGATGAAGAACCCGCTCATCGCCGATCAGGTGGCGATCAACTGGCGCAAGGCCGATGTGACCCCCCGCCAACGGGCGATTCTCTCGTTCGCGGTGAAGGTGGCGGCCCGCAGCCAGGAGGTCGGCGACGCCGACCTCGAGGAGTTGGCCGCCCACGGCGTCTCACCGGAGGATGCGTGGGACATCGCCGCCATCGCCGCGTTCTTCGCCCTCTCGAACCGCATGGCCAACGTCACCGGCATGCGCCCGAACGACGAGTTCTACTCGCTCGGCCGCTGAACGGGCTGCTGCGCTCAGCCTTGTCGTTGCTGGGGGCTGCGCCCCCAGACCCCATCGCCGGCCGGCTCGCTGCGCTCGCGCGGCCGGCCGGCTTCGCTGCGCTCAGCCTTGGATGTCGGCGCGGCGTACCCACTTCGCGTCGGCTTTCTGGTCCTCCACCGGCATCCCGGCGTCGGCCCAGGCGTTGAAGCCGGCCTCGAGGTGAGCCACGTCGCCGAAGCCCATGTCCTTCATGGCCTTGGCGGCCAGCGCCGAGCGGCCCCCGCCGGCGCAGTAGACGATGTAGCGGCGCTCGGGCTTGAACACGTCGCGGTAGTACTCGCTGGCCGGGTCGATCCAGAACTCGAGCATCCCGCGATCGGCGTGGAACGCGCCGGGGATCTTGCCCTTCAGGTACAGCTCCCGGAAGTCGCGGATGTCGACGATCGTGGCGCTGCCCGCCTCGAGCTCCGCCTTCACCTGCTCGATCGAGAGGTTCTCGATCTCCTGCTTGGCGTCGGCGACCATGTCCCAGACCTTCTTGACCTCGCTCATCGGGCGATTATCGCATCGCGGCGCGGCGATGGCCGCCGGGTCCCTTAGTCGCCCTTTACTCGGGCGCCGGTACCTTCGTGTCACCAGCCCGCGGTGGACCTCTCGCCGCACAGGAGACAGCCCGTGAACCCGCCCGATTGGAAGCTCGATCCCGGCCAGGCGCCGCCGACGCTCGCCGACGTGCCGGACTGGCCGGCCGACCGCACCGCGATCACCCCGCCGCCGCCCGGTGTGGGCGAGCCATCTCCCTTCGACCGCACGCACGCTCGCCCCCTCGGTCCGCCGCTCGGTCCGCCGCCAGCCCAGCCGCCTCACCGGCCCATCCCCGTCGGCGGGCCGCCGCCTTCGCTGGCCGCCGCCGGGCGCTCCCGGCGCGGTCCGCTGGCCGCGGCCGCCGTCGTCGGGGGGCTGGCGCTCTTCAGCGCCGGCTTCGCCGCCGGGCGGGTGAGCGCCCCCGAGGAGCGGGCGCTCACCGTCCCCAGCGCCGTGGACCGCCCGGCAAGCAACACCACCGCGCCGCCCTCCACGCAAGGCGCGGCCAGCCCCTCCACCTCGAGCAAGGCGAGCGGCTCGGTGTCGCCGTCCACGAGCGGCGTTCCCGCCGGGGCCGACCCCATGACCTTGTCGATCACGAACGTGGTCGACAAGGTGAGCCCCGCGGTCGTGCAGATCAACACCAACGGCGGGCTCGGCTCCGGCTTCATCTACGACAGCGCCGGCTACATCCTGACCGCGGCGCACGTGGTGGAGGGAGGCGGGTCGCAGGTGAAGGTGCGCCTGAAGGACGGCGTCCGCGTCGACGGCCAGGTGCTCGGCCTCGACCAGGAGACCGACGTGGCGGTCGTGAAGATCCCCGGCCGCTCCGACCTGCCGGTGGCGCAGCTGGGGCTCGACCGCCAACCCCGGGTCGGCGAGATCGCCGTGGCCATCGGCAGCCCCTACGGCCTCGACCAGACGGTCACGAGCGGGATCGTGTCGGCGGTGAACCGACCGGTGCCGACCGGGGGCAGCGGCCTGAGCGGCCGTTCCCGCATCATCCCGATGGTCCAGACCGACGCCGCGATCAACTCCGGCAACTCCGGCGGCGCGCTGGTGAACGGCCAGGGCCAGGTCATCGGCATCAACGACCAGATCCGCACCACCTCGGGCGGCAACGACGGCATCGGCTTCGCCATCCCGATCGAGCTGGCCAAGAAGGTGGCCGACGCCATCGTCGCCGGTCGGGAGCCGCAGTACCCGCAGCTCGGCGTGGAGGGCGACTCCACCGCCTCGTCGTCCTCGCCGGGCGCCCCGATCGCCCGGGTGACCCCGGGCGGGCCCGCCGACCTGGCCGGCCTGCGGGCGGGGGACCTGATCACCGCCATCGAGGGCCAAGCCATCCGGGATTTCTCCGAGCTGGCCGCGCTGCTCCGCCTCTACAACCCGGGCGAGAGCGTCAAGCTCGACGTGACCCGCGGCGGCAGCGACCTGACGCTCACCGCAGCCCTCACCGCCCGCTGAGGGGTCGCCAGTTCAGGCGCTCCCGCCCATCCGTCCCGCTCACTGCTCCCGCCCGCCGGGCCGTCGCTCACGCCGAGCGGCGGCCCGGTTGGGTTTTTCCTCCGGGGTAGGCTCGGCGTCGCATGGAGCTCGTGATCATCCTCGCCGTCGTCGCCGTGCTGGGCCTGTTGGTCGCCGGCGGCGCCGTGGTCGCCTCCCGCCGTCGTCGCGGCGTGGAGCTCGAGCCCCCGCCGGCCCGGGCGGTGCAGAGCCCGCCGCGGGCCGCCCCGTCCGGCCCGGCCGACGCACCGGAGCGGGAGCGGCTGGCCGAGGCGCCCTCGGTCGAGGAGCTCGAGGCGCTGGTCGGTCCGGTCGAGGCGCCGGCGCCCGCCGAGGACCTCGCGACCCTCGAGGAGCTGGAGGCGCTCGAGGAGCTGGAAGCCCTCGACGAGCTCGACGTGGTCGAGGAGGTCGAGCTCGAGGAGGTCCTGCGGCCGAGCTTCCGGGATCGGCTCGCTCGCGCCCGGGGCCTGCTCGGCGAGTACCTCGGCGCCATCCGGTCGCGGGGCAAGCTCGACCAGGACACGTGGGACGATCTCGAAGAGGCGCTCATCCGCGCCGATGTGGGCGTGGAGGAGACCCAAGGCCTGCTCGACGAGCTGCGCGACCGGGCGAGGACGCAGGGCGCGACCGACGGAACGGCGCTGCTCGAGCTGATGAAGACGCAGCTCAAGGAGCGCTTCGAGGGCGCCGACCGCTCCCTGCACCTCGACAAGGGCAAGACCAACGTCTGGCTCTTCGTCGGGGTCAACGGGGTGGGCAAGACCACCACGATCGGCAAGCTCGGCAAGCGGATGCGGGCCGAGGGCCATCAGGTGCTGATGGCCGCCGGCGACACCTTCAGGGCCGCGGCGGCCGAGCAGCTCGGCATGTGGGCCGAGCGCACCGGCGCCGAGCTGGTGCGGGGCGACGAGGGCGCCGATCCGAGCGCGGTCATCTTCGACGGCGTGCAGCGGGCTGCGGCCCGCTCCGTCGACCTCGTGCTGGCCGACACGGCGGGGCGCCTTCACACCAAGTCGAACCTGATGGACGAGCTGCGCAAGGTCCGCCGGGTGGCCGGCCGCGAGCCGGGCCACGTGAGCGAGGTGCTGTTGGTGCTCGACGCCACCGTCGGCCAGAACGGCCTGGTGCAGGCTCAGCAGTTCACCGAGGCGGTGGAGGTGAGCGGGGTGGTGCTCACCAAGCTCGACGGCTCGGCCAAAGGCGGCATCGTGCTCGCCATCGAGTCCCGCCTCGGGATCCCGGTGAAGCTGGTGGGGTTGGGCGAGAGCGTCGACGACCTCGTCGAGTTCGACCCCGACGAGTTCGTCGACGCGCTGTTCGCGGAGTAGCGGCGGGGGAGCAGAGCGGCGGGGGAGCAGGCGTCGCTGGCCACGGGTGAGGCGCCGGTAGACTCGGTGCTCGCATGTTCGAGTCACTCACCGACCGGTTCGACGGGATCTTCAAGCGGATGCGCGGCAAGGGCCGCCTGTCCGAGGCCGACGTCGACGAGGTTCTCCGGGAGATTCGCGTCGCCCTCTTAGAGGCCGACGTGAACTTCAAGGTGGTGCGGGGGCTGCTGGCCCGCATCCGGGAGCGGGCGATAGGCGAGGAGCTGTCGAGGGCGCTCAACCCTGGCCAGCAGGTGATCAAGATCGTCGGCGAGGAGCTGATCCAGACCCTCGGCGGCGAGACGATGCAGCTCAGCTTCGCCTCGCGTCCCCCGACCGTGATCCTCATGGCCGGCCTCCAGGGGTCGGGCAAGACCACCAACGCCGCCAAGCTCGGGCGCTGGTTCAAGGGCCAGGGCCGCAACCCGCTCATGGTCGGGGCCGATCTGCAGCGCCCGGCCGCGGTCGAGCAGCTCCGCACGCTCGGCCGCCAGATCGACGTGCCGGTGTTCTCCGAGGCGACCGATCCGGTGAGCTGCGCCCGCGCCGGCCTGGCGGAGGCCCGCCGGGTGGGCCGCGACGTGGTCATCGTCGACACCGCCGGCCGGCTCGCGATCGACGCCGACATGATGGACCAGGTCCGGCGCATCTCCGAGGCGGTCGAGCCGCACTACACGTTCCTCGTGATCGACGCCATGACCGGCCAGGACGCGGTCACCACCGCTGAGGCGTTCCACCAGACCCTCGCTCTCGACGGGGTGATCCTCACCAAGCTCGACGGCGACGCTCGGGGCGGCGCCGCGCTGTCGGTGAAGGAGGTGGTGGGCAGGCCGATCGCGTTCGCCTCCACCGGCGAGAAGCTGGCCGACTTCGAGCAGTTCCACCCCGACCGGCTGGCCAGCCGAATCCTGGGCATGGGTGACATCCTCACGCTGATCGAGAAGGCGGAGGACGCCTACGACAAGGCCGAGGCCGAGAAGGCCGCGTCCAAGCTGCTCGAAGGTCAGTTCACCCTCGAGGACTTCCTCGGGCAGATGCAGCAGCTCAAGAAGATGGGCCCGCTGCAGGGGCTGCTGGGCCTGATGCCCGGGCTGCCCAAAGAGGTCCGCGACATGCAGATCGAGGACCGCCAGGTGGCGCGCATCGAGGCGATCATCCGGTCCATGACCCAGGAGGAGCGCAGCCAGCCCGAGCTGATCGACGCCAGCCGCCGGAACCGTATCGCCAAAGGCTCGGGCGCCTCGGCCAGCGAGGTGTCCCAGCTGATCAAGCAGTTCTCCGAGGTGCAGCGCATGATGAAGCGCTTCGGCGGCCTCGGGTCGAAGAAGATCCGCAAGGGGCGAGACGACAAGAAGGGCAAGAAGGGCAAGGGTTCGCGGGTGACGCCCAAGGGCCTCCCGCAGCCGGCGGCGCCCGAGCTCGCCCTGCTCGAGCAGCGTTCAGCGGAGCTGCGCCTGCCCGGCCTCGGATCCTGAAGCCGGCAAAAGCGCGGTAGGGTGAAAGGCTCACGCGGCGCCTGGCTCCCGCCGCTGCCTCACCCCGCCCGATGAGCCCGACCAAGAGGATGTAGCCGACGTGGCAGTGAAGTTGCGCCTGATGCGCATGGGGAAGAAGAAGCAGCCGACGTATCGGGTGGTCGCCGCCGACTCCCGGTCCCCGCGCGACGGGCGTTTCATCGAGGTGGTCGGCTTCTACGATCCCCGGCGCGAGCCCTCGGTCGTGCGCATCGACAACGAGAAGGCAGCACGCTGGCTGCGCACCGGCGCCCAGCCGACCGAGCCGGTCGCCAAGCTCTTGAAGATCTCGGGCGCGGTCGACGAATCGGGCGCGGCGGTCGGGACCCCCTCGTGAGCGGCGCCGAGGTCGACGCCCCGGCCGACGAGTTCGAGGACGACGCCGATGACGACGCTGACGACGACATCGATGTCGACGCTGACGACGAGCTCGATGACGACGACGACTACGACGACGACGACGATGATGAGGACGACGGGGACGACGGCGCCGATCCCAACCTGATCGTCGCCCCGCTCGCCCGCGGCGTGCTCGAGTACCTCGCCCGCTCGGTGGTCGACGACCCCGATTCGGTGCGGGT
This sequence comes from Acidimicrobiales bacterium, assembly GCA_046153015.1. Taxonomy (GTDB): domain Bacteria; phylum Actinomycetota; class Acidimicrobiia; order Acidimicrobiales; family CAIXPF01; genus JBJXGF01. Next base: position 9,379 of record JBJXGF010000234.1, read on the forward strand.
GACGGTCGATGATCGGTCGCGTCCCGTGGCTATGTCGGTCACGGTGGCGCCGGGCGACATGGGCCGGGTCATCGGTAAGCGGGGCCGTGTCGCCAACGCCATCCGCACGGTGGTCGGCGCCGCGGCGGTGAAGGACGGCGTCGAGGTGTCCGTCGAGTTCGCCGACTGAACCCGGCGCCGCCCGGCTCGAGATCGGGCGGGTGCTGCGCGGTCACGGCCTGCGCGGCGAGGTGGTGGTCGCCTTGTTGACCAACCGCGAGGAGCGGATGTCGCCCGGCGCCGAGCTCTGGGCCGGCGACCGGCGGCTGCGGATCCTGACGAGCCGCCCGTTCCAGACCCGGCGGCTGGTGCGTTTCGAGGGAGTCGACGATCGCGAGGCGGCCGACGCCTTGCGGGGGGCGGTGCTCTGCGCCGAACCCTTGGCCGACGCCGAGGAGCTGTGGGTGCACGAGCTGATCGGCGCCGAGGTGGCCGAGCAGGACGGCACCCGGCGCGGGCGGGTCACCGCGGTTCAAGCGAACCCCGCCTCGGACCTGCTCGTGTTGGAGAGCGGCGCGCTGGTGCCGTTGACCTTCGTCGTGGCGGTCGAAGCCGGCCGCATCGTGATCGACCCGCCCCCGGGCCTCTTCGAGCTGTGAGCCCGCCGCCCCGCTCCACCCCGCCGCCGCGGCCCCAACGACCCACCCAACGCTGCCGGCGCCTCGGTTTTCCGCACGTCGCACCGAATCGATATCGATTCGGT
>JBJXGF010000028.1:0-11448 GCA_046153015.1 Acidimicrobiales bacterium
CGTCGGGCGGGGCGGCGGCGATCAGCTCGTCGGCGCAGGCGGCGTAGCCGCTGGCGCCGAGCGGCGACGAACCCCCGAGGGGGATGAGGTAGGGCCGGCGGCCGGCCGCGACCGCCCGGGCGCAGGCGGCGTCGAGCGCGCCGGCGGCGGTGTCCCACGCAGCCCAGCTCAGCTCGGCGCCCAGCAGCGCGTCGAGCACAAGATTCCCCTCCGCCGCGGCCGGGGGCGAGCCGAGCAGCACCGCCGAGCAGGCCAGGCCGAAGCGGGCGGCCGCCGCAGCGGTCATGCGCACGTGGTTGCTCTGGCCGGCGCCGCCGGTCACGAGCGTGTCGGCCCGCTCGGCCAGGGCGGCGGCCACCAGCACCTCGAGCTTGCGGGCCTTGTTGCCCCCGCCGGCCAGGCCGGTGAGGTCGTCGCGCTTGACCCACAGCGCGCCGGGGGCGAAGCCCAGCGCCGCGCCCAGCCGGTCGGCGGGCTGCAACGGCGTGTCCCGCGCCGCGAGATCCACCCGGCCCTGGTCAGCCACGCGGGCTCACCTCCACCCGGGCGTCGTTGAACGTGGCGCCGCCGGCCGGCGCGCACAGCGCGTCGGGGGCGAAGGCGTTGGCGGTGAGCCCCCCGGGGAGCTGCTCGCACCACAGGCCCTTGGCCATCACCGCCACGCCGGGGCGCAGGTCGGGGTCGATCCGCACCACCGTGTCGAGCGAGCTCCGGCCGTCGCCCACCCGCACCGCGTCGCCGTCGAGGAGGCCCCGCGCCGCGGCGTCGGCCGGGCTGAGGCGCACCGCGGGCTCCGCCGGGTTCACCTCGCCGAGCATCGAGTTCACCGTGCGGTGCGTGGCCGGCGTGATCAGCGTGAGCGGGCCGGCGCCCTCGGCCTCGGCGCTCGGTGGGCGGTAACCCGGGGGCGGGGCCAACTCGCTCACCAGCCGGGCCCGGCCCCCGGGGTGAGTGGGAAAGGTGTCGCGGAACTGCACGGTCCCGCCCCGCGGGCGCAGCTCGAGCAGGCCGTCGGCCCCGGCCAGCGCCAGCAGCCGCTCCGGGGACGGGTCGAAGCAGGCCGGGTCGAAGCCGAGCCGCGCCGCGAGCGCGGCGGCCACCTCGTCGTTGGTGCGGCTCTCCCCCACCCGGGGGATGACCGGCCGGAGGCGTTGACGGGTGTAGCCCCCGTACGAGGTGCGTACGTCGTCGACCTCGAAGTGGGTGACGGCGGGCAGCACCACGTCGGCGAAGCGGGCGGTGTCGGTGAGCACCTGGTCGTGGACCACGCAGAACAAGTCCTCCCGGGCCAGCCCGGCGTGCACCATCGCCTGGTTGGGGGCCGACGCAGCGGGGTTGGCGCCCTGCACGAACAGCAGGCCGATCGGCGGCGCCAGCGACGCGTCGAGCAGGTCCCGGCCGAGCGTGTTCATGTTGAGCTTGCGGCCGAGCGGGGGCCGGGCCTCGGGCGGCCCGAGCACCGCGTCGTCGAGCGCCCGCTGGTTCCACGGGCCCGCCGCCGAGGTGGCCCCGATCACGCCGCCGCCCCGCTCGCCGAACTGGCCGGTGAGCAGGGCCAGGGCCAGCACGGCGCGGTAGGCGTCGGCCCCGTTGCGGTTGCGTTCGATCCCCCAACCGAGCCGGATGAGCGCCGGCCGGCGGGTGGCGAGGCGCTCGGCCAGCCACGCGATGTCGGCGCCGGGCGCGCCGCTCACCGCCTCGGCCCGCTCGAGGGTCCACTCGTCGGCCGCGGCGAGCCACTCCTCGACGCCGTCGACGTGCGCATCGAGGAAGGCCCGGTCGAGCGCGCCGGCGCCGGCCAGCCAGCGGGCGGCGGCCAGGGCCACCGCCACGTCGGTTCCCGGCAGCGGCGCGAGGAAGCGATCGGCGCGGCGGGCGGTGACCGTGCGCCGCGGGTCCACCACCACGAGCTCGGCGCCGCGGGCGCGGGCGGCGTGGAGGTGGGGCAGCCAGTGGGTGTTCGACACCGCCGGGTTGGCGCCCCACACCACCACCAGCGCCGACGCGTCGACGTCGAGCGGGTCGGCCGAGAGCATCCCGCCGAAGGTGAGGCCCCACGCCGCGGTGGCGGTGGCGGCGCAGATGGTGTGAGGCAGGCGCGAGGCGCCGACGGCGCGCCACAGCAGCGGGCCGAGCCCATTGGCGGCGAGCGCCCCGCCCGAGGAGGTGTACAGGAACGGGGCGATGGCCTCCGGGCCGAGCTCGGCGATCACCGCCTGCACGCGGCCGGCCACGAGGTCGAGCGCGTCGTCCCAGCTCACCTCCCGGAAGCGGCCCTCGCCCTTCGGGCCGCTGCGCACCAGCGGGGTCCGCAGCCGGCGCGGCCCGTGCACCCGCGCCGCGTGGCGCCTGACCTTGGCGCAGATGAAGTTCTGGGTGAACGGGTTGAACCGCTCGCCGGCCAGCTCCGCCGGGGCGGCGCCGACCCACTCGATCCGGTCGAGCCCGTCGGGGCCGGCGGCCACGTCGACGGCCAACGTGCAGCCGTCCGGGCAGTCCAGCGGGCAGGCGGTCACCAACCGCCGAGGGGTGGACGCGAAGTCGCTCGACACAGGCCGACGCTATCCGCGGCCGCGGCGCGCCGAGTACCTTCGCGCCCATGTTCACGGGTCTCGTCGAGGAGCTGGGCCGTTTCGCCCTCCAACGAGGGGACCGCTTCCGCTTCGAGGCCGCCGTCGTGCTCGAAGGCGCCCGCCTGGGCGATTCGATCGCGGTCAACGGCTGCTGCCTCACCCTCGTCGAGCAGGGCCCCGGCTGGTGGGAGGCCGACATCTCGGACGAGACCGCCCGGCGCACCTGCCTCGGCGAGCTGGCCCCCGGCGACCCGGTGAACCTGGAGCGGCCGCTGCGCCCGACGGACCGCCTCGGCGGCCACATCGTGCTCGGCCACGTCGACGCCGTCGGCGAGATCGCCGCCCGCCCGCCGGAGCTGATCGTCACGCTGCCCGACCCGCTGCTGCGCTACTGCGTGGAGAAGGGCTCGATCGCCATCGACGGGGTGAGCCTCACGATCGTCGAGGTGCGGGACCACGCGGTGAGCTTCGCGATCATCCCCCACACCGCAGCGGTCACCACGCTCGGGGCGAAGGGGGTGGGGGCCAAGGTCAACGTCGAGGTCGACGTGATGGCCAAGCACGTGGAGAAGCTGGTCGCCCCCTACGCCGGCCGGTGAGCGTCAGGGTGGACGCCCCGTCTCATGACGCGCTGCGGGCCGGCGCGCTGCCGATCGCGTTGAGCGGCGTGACCAAGACCTTCACGCGGCGCGACCGCAGCGTCAACGCCCTGTACGACCTCAACTTCGAGATCGCAGGGGGTGAGTTCGTCTCGGTGATCGGCCCGTCCGGCTGCGGGAAGACCACGCTCCTGCGCCTGATCGCCGGGCTCATCGCGCCCGATGCCGGCTCGGTGCTGGTGGGCAGCCGCCGGCCGGACGAGGCCCGCCGGTCCAAGCAGATCGGGTGGGTGCCGCAGTCCCCGGCGCTGCTGCCGTGGCGCAGCGTGCTGGCCAACGTCACCCTGCTCACCGAGGTCAACCGGCGGGTGGCCCGCGGCCGCGCCCCGGCGGCGGCCGACGCCGGGCGGCTCCTGGAGATGGTCGGTCTGGCCGGCTTCGAACGGGCCCGGCCGGCCGAGCTGTCGGGCGGCATGCGCCACCGGGTCTCGCTGGTGCGGGCGTTCGCGCTCAACGCGCCGATCCTGCTCATGGACGAGCCGTTCGCCGCGCTGGACGAGCTGACCCGGGCCGAGATGCGCTACCTCTTGGCCGAGGTGTGGTCCACGTTCCGTCACACGGTGGTGTTCGTGACCCACTCGATCGAGGAGGCGGTCACGCTCTCGGATCGGGTGCTCGTGCTCTCCGGCCGGCCCGGCCGGGTGATCCTCGACGAGGAGATCAACCTCCCCCGGCCCCGCACGCTCGAGGTGGAAGACACGAAGACCTTCCAGCGCCACGCCCGCCGCGTGCGCAACGCCCTCCTCGAGCACCGCGATGGCTGAGCGCAACGAAACCGGCGGGCTCTGGGGGCGCAGCCCCCAGCACAAAACGGCTGAGCGCAGCGGAGCCGTGCGGCCGGTGAGCGCCAGCGAACCGGACGCCGATGGGGTCTGGGCGCGGCGGTGAGCCGGGTCGCGTGGCGGGTCCTGCCGGCGGCGGCGGCGTTCGCCGCGCTGTTCGGCGCGTGGGAGCTGCTGGTGCGGCTGCGGAACGTGAAACGGGTGATCCTGCCGCCGCCCTCGGCGATCGCCGCCGACATCTGGACCAACGCCGGTCAGTGGCGCCACGACGCGTGGGTCACCGGCTACGAGGCGGCGCTCGGGCTGGCGGTGGCGGCGACGGTCGCCATCGGCCTGGCCGTGCTGATCACCCACTCCCGGCTGCTGGAGCGGGCGCTGTTGCCGGTGGTCGCGGTGGTGCAGGTCACCCCGGTGCTGGCCCTGGCCGTGCCGCTGGCGGTGTGGCTCGGCCTCGGCCTCGCCCCGCGGGTGGTCATGGCGGCGCTGATCACGTTCGTGCCGCTGCTGGTCAACGCCGTGGCCGGCTTCCGGGCGATCGACCGCGACACCTTCGAGCTGATGCAGTCGGTGTCGGCCAGCCGCACCGAGGTGTTCTTCAAGCTGCGCGTGCCGTACGCCCTGCCGTACCTGTTCGCCGCGGTGCGGGTGTGCGTGGGCCTGGCCCTGATCGGCGCCCTCGTGTCGGAGTGGAACAGCTCGAGCCGGGGGCTCGGCAACCGCATGATCCGGGCCCAGAACCAGCTGCTTATGACCAAGGTCTGGGCGGCGGTGTTCGTGCTGATGATCATGGGTCTGATCGGCACGGGGCTCGTAACTGCGCTAGAGAAGCGCGTGCTGCGTTGGCACGCAGGGGCGCCGGCCGCCTAGACCGGTTGGCGCTCGGCTGCGTCGGGGAGGGCTGCGGTGAGGATCATTCGATGGCTCGGGCTGGCTGCGCTGGTGGCGGCGAGCGCCTGCGGCAGCGATGCCGGCGACACGGCGGCGGTGCCCACCACCGCGCCGGGCGACGCGGTCGCGGCTCGTTGCGAGGCCAACAAGAAGGCCGGCCAGCTCACGTTCCTAACCAGCTTCGACTTCGCCGCCGCGGCGTCGATCCTCGATGTGGTGGCGGCGAAGGACCAGGGCTACTTCCAGGCGGTGTGCCTCGACGTGAAGCTGCAGGCGGGCTTCTCCACCTCGAACGTGCCCCTCCTCGCCGGCGGCAAGGCGCAGATGACCTCGCTCGGCTCGTTCTCGGAGGTGGCGGTGGCCAACTCCAACGGCGCGGGCCTCCTCGCCGTCGGCGTGCTCGGCAAGACCTCGATCGAGGAGCTGCTGGTGGAGGAGTCGTCCTCCATCCGCGAGCTGCGCCAGCTCGAAGGCAAGGAGATGGGCATCAAGGGCGCCATCCCCTACAGCCTGCGGGCCATGCTCGCCAAGGACGGCGTCGACGAGTCGAAGATCAAGCAGGTCGAGGTCGGCTTCAACCCAGTGGTGCTCTACGAGACCTCCATCGAGGCGCTGCCGGTCTACAAGTCCAACGAGCCCCGCCAGCTCGACGCCCAGGGCTACAAGTACCGGGCGTTCGACCCCCGCCAGTACGACGTGCCCGCCTCGTTCGCGGTGTACGCCACCACGAAGGACTTCGCCCGCCGGCACCCCACCGCGGTGGCCGACTTCCTGCGGGCCGCGCTCAAGGGCTTCGAGTACGCCACCGCCAATCCCGACGCCGCCGTCTCCGCCGCGCTGAAGCTGAGCGACCCGAAGAACTTCTTCTCCGCCGACGGTGAGAAGTTCCGGTGGAAGACCGAGTCGGAGCTGGTGAAGGCCTCGTCGCCGGCCGACGAGCCGCTCGGCAACATGACCCTCGATCGCCTGCAGGCCGAGGAGCAGTTCCTCATCGACCTGAAGATCATCAAGGCCGGCTCGGTCGACGTGCACGCCGCGTTCGACAATCGGTTCATCGAGGAGATCCACGACAAGGACCACAAGCTGATCTGGCCCCCGGCGTGAGCAGAGCCGGGCGCTCGCATAGGCTCGGCTGACGATGGAGCTCGTGTGGACCGCTCCCGAGGCGCGGGCGGCTCGTTCCACCACCGCACGGTTCTGCGCCGCGCACGGCCTGGCCGATCGGGTGGAGCTGGGCCGGCGCTCGGCGGAGGATCCGGCCTGGTTCTGGGACGCGGCGGTGCGCTTCCTCGGGCTGCCGTTCTCGGCGCCGTACACGAAAGTGCTCGACGAGTCGCGGGGCATGGCGTGGACCACGTGGTTCCCCGACGGTGAGCTGAACCTGGCCGAGGCGTGCCTCGACCGGTGGCTGCCCACCCAGTCTGGCGCGGTGGCGGTGGTGGCCGAGTCCGAGGCGGGCCGCACCGCCTCGTTCACCTACGGCGAGCTCGCCGCGCAGGTGAGCCTCGCCGCCGGCGCCCTCGCCGGCGAGGGGGTGGGCAAGGGCGACCCGGTCGGCGCGTTCCTGCCGATGGGCCTCGAGGCCGTCACGCTGATGCTGGCCTGCGCCCGCCTCGGGGCGATCTACGTGCCGATCTTCTCCGGGTTCAACGCCGCGGCGGTGACGGCGCGGCTCAACGACTGCTCGGCGGGGGTGCTGGTCACCGCGAACGGCTTCCGCCGCCGAGGCTCGCCGGTGGCGATGAAAGCCACCGCCGACGAGGCGTGTGCGCTTGCGCCCTCGGTGCGCCGGGTGCTGGTGGCCGAGCACGAGCCCGGCCTCGACGCGCCGTTCGACCCGGCCCGGGACCGCTGGTGGCGCGAGGCGCTCGCCGCCTCGGAGCCGCTGCGGCGCGGGCCCCGCACCGCAGCGGAGGACCCGCTGCTGCTGGGCTACACGTCGGGCACCACCGGCCGCCCGAAGGGCGTGGTGCACGTGCACGCCGGCTGGACCGTGAAGGTGTGCGCCGAGGGCGCCTTCCAGTTCGACCTCGGGCCCGGCGAGCGGATCGGCTGGGTCACCGACATGGGCTGGATCATGGGGCCCTGGCTCGTGACCGCCGGGCTCGGCAACGGCGCGTCGATCGTGGTCTACGACGGCGCGCCCGACTGGCCCGACCCGGGTCGGCTGTGGCGGCTGGCGGCGGCGCATCGCCTCAGCGTGCTCGGCCTGTCCCCCACCCTGGTGCGGGCGCTGCGGGCCGCCGGCGACGAGCACGCGCTCGGCCACGACCTCTCCGCCCTGCACACCTTCGGCAGCACCGGGGAGCCCTGGAACGAGGAGCCGTGGCGCTGGCTGTTCGAGGTGGTGGGCGGCGCCTCCCGGCCAATCGTGAACATGAGCGGGGGCACCGAGGTGGGCGCCTGCTTCCTCGCCTCCGACGTGCTCCAGGGCCTGAAGCCCACCTCGGTCGGCATGCCGTGCCCGGGCATGGCCATGGCCGTCTACCGGCCCGACGGCACGCCGGCCGGGCCCGGCGAGGTGGGCGAGCTGGTGTGCACCCGCCCCTGGCCGGGGATGGCGCGCGGCATCTGGGGCGACCCGGCCCGCTTCGAGGAGACGTACTTCTCCCGCTGGCCCGGGGTGTGGGTGCACGGGGATTGGGCCTCGGTCGACGCCGACGGCTTCTGGTTCCTCCACGGCCGCTCGGACGACACGTTGAACATCGCCGGCAAGCGGATCGGCCCGGCGGAGATCGAGTCGGCGGCCGTCGGGGCGCCCGGGGTGGCGATGGCGGCGGCGGTCGCCGCGCCCGACGAGCGCAAGGGCGACGCGCTGGTCCTCTACGTGGTGCCGAGCCCCTCGGCCGGGCCCGCCGACGAGGTGTGCACGGCGGCCGAGGAGGCGGTGGTGGGCGCGTTCGGCAAGGCGTTCCGGCCCCGGGCTGTGGTGGCGGTGGCCGACCTGCCCCGCACCCGCAGCCAAAAGATCGTGCGGCGGGCGGTGCGGGCGCGGGCCATCGGCGCCGACCCGGGAGACCTGTCGAGCCTCGAGAACCCCGAGGCCCTCGAGCTGATCGAGCCGCTGTGATCGCACGCGGGCGGTGATCGAGTACAGCCCGGCCGACGCCGAGCTCGGCCTCTCCGACGCGGAGCGGACGGTGATCGAGGCCGCCGCCGCCTTCGCCCGCGAGGTGGTCGAGCCCGCCGCCGCCGGCTGGGAGCGGGACCGCCGCCTGCCCCGCGAGGCCTTCGCCGCCGCGGCCGCCAGCGGCCTGGCCGGCTTGGCGGCGCCCGCCGAGCTGGGCGGCGCGGCGCTCGGCTCAGTGGCCAAGGCCCGGGTGATGGAGGAGCTGGCCCGCGCCGATCTCGCCTTCACCTTCGTGCTCGTGGTGCACAACAACCTGGTGGCGGCGCTGTGCCGGCACGGCCGGGCCGAGCAGCAGCGCCGCTACGTGCCCGCCCTGGCCCGGGGTGAGCTGCTGGGCGCGTTCCTGCTCACCGAGCCCGGGGCCGGCAGCGACGCCGCGGCCATCACCACCACGGCCGAGGCGGCGGGATCGGGTTGGCGGCTCTCGGGTGAGAAGGCGTGGGTCACCAACGCGGCGTCGGCCGACCTGCTGCAGGTGTACGCCCGAGCGGAGGGCATCGGCTCGTTCCTCGTGCGGGCCGACCAGCCGGGAGTGCGCCGCACCGAGCCGTACCACCTGCTCGGCTGCCACGCGATGGGCGCCGGCGGGGTGGTGCTCGACCGGGTCGAGGTGGACCCCGAGCACGTGCTGATCCCGCCCGGCCAGGCCCTGCGGGCGGCGCTGGCCGGCATCGACGGCGCCCGCGTGGAGGTGGCCGCCATGTGCTCGGGCGTGTTGGCGCGGGCCCTCGGCGAGGCGGTCGCCTACACCAAGGCCCGCCCCGCGTTCGGCGGCGCCGTCGCCCAGTTCCAGGGCGTGCAGTGGATGCTGGCCGACGTGGCGACCGAGCTGGCCGCTGCCCGGCTCCTGGCCTACGACGCGGCCCGGGCCCTGGCCGCCGGCTCGCCGGGCGCGCCGGCCGCGGCCGCCCACGCCAAGAAGTTCGCCACCCGCAGCGCGCTGACCGGAGTGGCGGCGTGCATGCAGGTGATGGGGGCCGAGGGCCTGCGCCACGAGCACCCCCTGGCCCGGGCTCTGGCGGCGGCCAAGACGGCGCAGTACCTCGACGGCGCCACCGAGATCCAGAACGTGGTGCTCAGCCGTGCTCTGTTCGCCTGACCTGTTCGCCTGACCTGTTCGCCTACCCGGGGCCGCGCCGGCGCCGGGCCGCCTGCTGGCCCCGAACCCCGGCGGCCGCGCTCACCGCGCCGGCGGCGGCCAGCGACGGCCCGGCGTCAGGTTCGGCTGGCGAGCAGCTCGGCCACGTGCTCGGCGGCGAGCGGACGGCCGATGAAGTAGCCCTGGCCGTAGTCGGCGCCCAGGCGGCGCAGCTCGGCGAGCTGCTCGGCGGTCTCCACTCCCTCCACCGCGGTCTTCAGGCGCAGGGCCTTCGCCAGCGCCACGATCGCCTCGATGATCGGCGCGCTCTCCTGGTCCACGCCCAGCCCGCCGACGAACGCCTTGTCGATCTTCAGCACGTCGACGGGCAGGCGCTTGAGGTGGGCGAGGCTCGAGTAGCCGGTGCCGAAGTCGTCGATGGCGAGGCGGACGCCGAGGCGCTTCAGCGCGTCGAGGCGGGCGAGGGCCACGCCCGGCCGGCGCATCACCGCGCTCTCGGTGAGCTCGATGCACAGCGCGCTGGCCGGCAGGTCCGCCTGGCCGAGCGCGGTGGCGATCTCGTAGGCCACCGATTGGTCGTCGAGCTCGCGCAGCGACATGTTCACGTTCATGTACAGGCCGCTGCGGCCAGGCAGGCGCCGCCACACGGCCAGGTCGGCCAGCGCCCGCACGAGCATGGTGTGGCCGAGGGCGGCGATCAGGCCGTGGTCCTCGGCGGCGGGGATGAACTGGTCGGGGCTGACCACCCCCAGTTCGGGGTCGTTCCAGCGCACCAACGCCTCGAAGCCCACCAGGGCGCCGTCGGCGAGGTCGCTGATCGGCTGGTAGTGGATGTCGAGCTCGCCCTGCTCCACGGCCTGGCGCAACGCGGCGGAGACCCGCATGCGGCGCTGGACCGCGGCGCGGGCCTCTTCGTCGAACGCGGCCGGGCGGTTCTTGCCGGCCTGCTTGGCCTGGTACATGGCCACGTCGGCGTCGGCCAGCACGTCCTCCGGCGTGGCCTCCGCGGCCCGGCCCGCGTCGACCCACACCACCCCCACGCTGGCGGTCACGACCGTGCGGCGCCCGTCGAGCTCCACCGGCTCAGCCAACGCATCCGCCACCCGCCGGGCCTGGGCGCAGGCCGCCGCCTCGCTCGGCGAGTCCGGGACGACCACCACGAACTCGTCGCCGCCGAAGCGGCCGATCACGTCCGACGGGCGGCAGCACTCCCGCAGCCGGGTGGCCACCGTGCACAACAGCCGGTCGCCGGCGCGGTGCCCGAGGCACTCGTTCACGTCCTTGAAGTTGTCCAGGTCGAGCAGCAGCACCGCCGGCCGGCTCACGCCAGAGCGGGCCCGGCCGAGGTGCGAGGCCAACCGCTCGGCGATCATGTCGCGGTTGAGCAGGCCGGTGAGCGCATCGTGCCTGGCCCGGTGGTCGAGCTGGTGGTTGAGCTGGCGGTTCTCGGTCATGTCCTGGAGGCTGGCGACGAAGCCGACCTCCCCCCGGCCGTTGCCGCCCGGAGCGATCTGCGCCCGGACCCAACGCCGTGACCCGTCCGGGCGCACCACCCGCAGCGTGGCCGGCGCCGGCGCGCCGCCGGCCAGCGCGGCCTCCACCGAGGCGGCCGCGTGGTCGGCGTCGCCGGGCTCGAGCCGGTCGAGCCAGCCGAACCCGAGCAGCTCCTCGCCGGCGACGCCGTACAGCTCGGCGGCGCAGCGGTTGGCGAAATCGGCCCGCATGCCGCTCTCGGAGCCGAGCACGCCGACCGGGGCCCCGTCGGCCAGCGCGGCGAAGCGGCCCTCGCTGCGGCGCAGGCGCTCGGCGTTGCGCAGCTCTTCGAGCTGGGGGCGGGCGACCACCAGCAGCAGGCCGGCCGGCCCGGCCGGTCCCCCGCTGTCGAGATCGACCCCCGGCCGCTCGATCAGCACGGCGCGAGCGCTGAGCACCACCCCGAAGGGCGTTCGATCGGCCCGCACCCCCAGGCCGGCCAGCTCGACCGGCTCGCCCCGGCCGAGCGTCGCCGCGGTCAACGCCGCGGCGGCCAGCGCCGGCAGCTCGCGGCGGGTGCGGTCGTCCACCAGCTCGCGCAGGTGGCCGCCGGCGGCCTGGGCCGGCGAGCCGAACAGCTGGGCGAACGCCGGGTTGACCCGCAGGAGCCGCCCGGCCAGGTCGCACGCAGCGGCGGCGACGGGCAACGCGTCGAACAGCTCGACCTCGCCCGGCAGCTCGCTGGCCGGCAGGCCGGCGAGAACGCCGAGGCTGAGCCCCGGCCCGGCCCCGTCCCCGAGCTTCTTGGCCGGGGCGTTGATCACCCTCGTCGGGCGCCGCGACC